>NZ_FNSK01000001.1:0-300000 GCF_900105075.1 Rhodobacter sp. 24-YEA-8 | reverse complement strand
ACAGGAGGGCTGAACGCCCTCCCGCCGCCTCAGTCCCGCAATCAGTTGTTTGATATCGCCTGGGCCGCGCGCCCGATCCCCATCACACCCGCCGCGAGGCCGATGATGGAGGCCGCCGAGCCGATCGGGCTTTCCGCCACCACAACCACATCCTTGTTCTGGATGTAGAACTGTCCGGCCGAGAACAGCCCATCTGCCGAGGTCAGATCGATGGCAAAGATCACGCGTTGTTTGTCCGGGCCCACGCCAGCCGCACTGTTCGCCGCGCGCAGCGCAGTCGCCGGATAATTGCGCAGGACCAGCACCGATTTGGCATCGGCGCGCGTATCGTTCAGTCCGCCGGTCAGGGACAAAGCCTCCAGCGCAGTCACCCGCTCTTGCGGGAAGGGCACCTGCGATTCGGCACCCGAGGCGCCCAGCGCGATGAAATAGCGCTCATCCGATTCGACATAGACCTTGTCGCCGCCACGCAGCGTGGTGTCCTGCGCCGGGTCTTTCAGCAGCCGGTCGGCAGAAATGCCGTAGAGCTTGCCATCGCGCATCAGCCGCACATAGGGGTTCTTCGTCGCGGCCGGGATACCGCCGCCCATGGCAAGCAGACCCAGGACGGTAAAGTCCCGCGAGGGCATCGGGTAACTGCCAGGAGAATTGACGCCTGAGACCAGATCGACGGTCGATTTATGTCCCGGCTGATGTGCGACCAGCACCTGCGACGAGGGCATGATCGTTTCGATTTTTTTCTGTACCGCCTCGCGCGCCTGGTCGGGGGTCATATTGCCGATATAGACCTTGTCGGCGAAGGGCAGGTAGATCGACCCATCGGGCGAGACGGTAAGCCCCGGCAGTGCCACGAGTTTCTGTCCCGGCTGCGACAGGAGCGTGACATCCCCGGTCTCCCAGATCGTCAGATCGATCTTGTCGCCAGCCTGGATCGTATTGCCCGAAGGCCCGCGCTTTTTGGTCAGCCAGCCCGAGGTGGCGGCGCCCCCGCCCATGCCGGGCCAGCCCGAGACCCGCCCCACAGTATCGCGCGACACAGTCACCACCTGGAAATCTGCGTCTTCGGCATCTGCGCCGCGCAGGATCTCGCTCGCCTTCCCCGCCCCTCTCGGCGCGGTACAGCCGGCTAGTGACACAGAGACAGTGGCTGCAACAAGCAGCCTGACGACAGACGAGGAACGCATACAAATCTCCGGCGGCAGCCCTGGAATTCCGGCATCGTGCCTGTCCGCATATCCCCATATATGGACAGTCCGACCCCCGGGACCATAAGCTCTGGTCGGCTACGGTCAATTGCCTGTGACATTGGCCCGGACGATTTGGCGGGAATGCGGCGCAAAAACCCTGGGGGAAACTCTGTCAGATACCACTGTTATTGTAACCGGCGCGGCAGGCCGGGTTGGCTCGATCCTGAAGCGGGTCTGGACGGCAGCGCCACCGCCGGCGCTGCAGTTTCTGTGGTCTTCGCGGCAGGCGGCACCCGGGATCCGCTGGGAGATCGGCGCGGGCCCTGCCCCGGCCTGGCCGCGGGATGCGATCCTGTTGCATCTGGCCGGCACGACCGGCGCGAGGGATCCGGGTGCCAATCCGGGCGTGATCCCGCCGGTGCTGAAAGCCTGTCGCCAAAATCATGTCCGCCATCTGGTCTGTCTCTCGACTGCGGCCGTCTATGCGCCGGGGCCGGTGCCGGCCCGCGAAAGCGACCCGCCTGCGCCGCCGGGCCCCTATGGTGCGGCCAAGCTGGAGGCCGAGCGTCTGCTTGTGGCATCGGGCCTGCCGCTGACCATCCTGCGGCTTGGCAATCTGGCCGGGGCCGATGCCCTGCTGACCCCGCGCCCGCCCGGGCAGGACATCCGACTGGACCCGGTTGCAGATATGCCGGGCGGGCCATTACGGTCCTGGATCGGCCCCCTCACCTTCGCCCAGGCACTGGCCGCGCTGCTGGGGCGGATTGCGGCGGGCGAAACCCTGCCGCCAGTCCTGAACATCGTGCAGGCACCGCCTTTGGGCATGGCCGATCTCCTGCGCGCCTCGGACCTCGCCTGGGGCTGGGCCGCGCCCAATCCAAAGGTGGTGCATATCGCGACCCAGGACAATGCAGCGCTTGCCGCGCTGCTGCCGCTGCCTTCTGCCTCACCCGCACAGATCATCGCGGAAATCCAGGCGCTGCGCGCCCTGCCGGAGCCATAAACCATGACCCCCGGCAAACGCCTCTTTGACCTTGTGCTCGCACTGGTGGCAGCCTGTCTGCTGGCTTTGCCGGCGCTGATCATCGCGATCTGGATCCTGATCCGTTCCGGCCGGCCGGTCTTCTACCTTGCCGAGCGGATGAAGACCCCTGACCAGCCATTCCGGCTGTGGAAATTTCGCACCATGACGGTGGACCGCACCGATACCGGCGTTTCGGGCGGCGACAAAAGCGCGCGCATCACCCGCGAAGGTCGTATCCTGCGGCGCTACCGGCTTGATGAGATCCCGCAGATCTGGAACATCCTCAAAGGTGATATGAGCATTGTCGGCCCGCGCCCGCCCTTGCCGCAATATACCGAGGCCTTCCCCGATCTTTACCGCGAGGTGCTGCAATGCCGTCCTGGTCTCACCGGCCTCGCTACGCTGCACTTCCACCGTCACGAGGCATGGCTGCTTGCGCAATGCCGTGACGCATCTGAGACCGACGAGGTTTACCGTCGGCGCTGCGTACCCAGAAAGGCGCATCTCGACCTGATCTACCGCGCGAAGCGCAGTCTTTGTTACGATATTGTCATACTTGGCCGCACATTCGGGCAGGTCTTACGGCGGAAATAGGCAGGTAAGCGCCACTGATACTCTGCCTTGTATGTTATGCTTGCCGGGTTGGTGGCATATGATCATTCTGTGTTCAATTACCTGGTGATCTTTCTGACAATGACATCTTTTCGCAAGACGCTGTTCTGGATCTCCCAATCTCTGACCAGGCAGCACAAGCAACTGGCCATCTGGCTGCTCGATGTCTCCCTCGCACCATTCAGCTTTTTGCTGGCCTGCATTTTCACGTATAATACAATCTGGCCCTCCGAGCAGCTTGCGCGGCTGGCACTGGTATTTCCGCTGCTGGCGGTGTTTGGCGGCTTTGCCTCGATCGCCCTCGGGCTGCTGCGGGTCAAGCTGAAAAGCTATGAGACCTTCGGCACCATCGGGATCTTCCCCTATGCGGCAATGGTTACGACCGGCGCCTTTTTCGTCACCAGCCTGCCGGGGCTCTATTTCCCGGTGGTCGGCACGCTTGCCTTCGCGCTTATCCTGTTTCTGTCCGCCATCGGGTCGCGGGTGATCTTGCTGCAGCTTTACCTCTCGGCGCTGCGCTATAACAAAGTGCCGGTACGGGTGCTGATCTATGGCGCCGGCACCACCGGGCTGCGCCTCGCCTCGGCCCTTAAAGCGCATGAGACGATCCGCGTTGTCGCCTTCCTGGATGATGACCCGAACCTGTCCAGCCAGCGCATTGCCGGGCTGCGCATCCTCTCGCCCGAGTGGATTTCCGATATTGCCCGCAATCATGAGATCAACCGGGTGATCCTGGCGATCCCGTCGCTGTCGGCACCGAAACAGATGCGGATCGTGCGGCAGATGCAGGCGCTTGGGCTGGAGGTGCAGGTGCTGCCCTCGTTCGAGCAGCTCGCCGGGGCCGAGATGCGCGTCGATACGCTGAAATCGGTTTCGCCGGGGCGTTTCCTGAACCGCGACCGGCTTGATGTCGGCCTGCCGGACGGGACAGACGCCTATTACGGCCGCTCGGTCATGGTCTCGGGCGCCGGGGGGTCTGTCGGGTCCGAGCTCTGCCGCCAGCTGCTGTCCTGCGGACCGGTGCGGCTGGTTCTGTTCGAGATGTCCGAACTGGCGCTTTACACCATCGAGCGCGAACTCGCCGCGATGCCCGGCGCGCAGGACATCCATATCGAACCGGTGCTGGGATCGGTAACCGATGCCCGCACCCTGCGCCGCACCATACATGAAAACGGCGTCGAGGTGGTGCTGCATGCCGCCGCCTATAAACATGTCCCGCTGGTCGAGGCCAATCCGATCTCGGGTCTGGTGAACAATGTGCTGGGCACCAGAGCGCTTGCCGATGCCTGCGTCGAAGCGGGGGTGAAGCGCTTCCTGCTGGTTTCGACCGATAAGGCGGTCAGGCCGACGAATGTGATGGGCGCCTCCAAACGGCTGGCCGAACTGGTGATCCAGGACATGGCGCATCGCCACCAGGGCACACATTTCTCAATCGTGCGGTTCGGAAATGTGCTGGGGTCTTCGGGCTCGGTCATTCCGCTCTTCAAGGATCAGATCGCCCATGGCGGGCCGGTCACGCTGACCCATGAAGACGTCACCCGCTATTTCATGACGATTGCCGAGGCGACGCGCCTCGTGCTGCTGGCGGGCTCGTTCGAGGATGCCTCGACACGCGGCCGCGCCAATGTCTTCGTGCTTGATATGGGCAAGCCGGTCCGGATCCGCGATCTTGCGGCCCAGCTGATCGAAGCGGCGGGCTATACCTTACGCGATGAGAACAACCCGACCGGCGATATCGAAATCAAAGTCATCGGGCTGCGGCCCGGCGAAAAATTGCATGAGGAATTGCTGATCGGCGACGGCCTGTTGCGCACGCCGCATCCCAAGATCCTGCGCGCGAGTGAAGAAGACGAAACCCGGCTGGAAATTCCGGTTCTGCTGCAAAGGCTTGGCCGGATTGCCGCCACAGGCGATGCCGAGGAAGCCCGTGAACTTGCGATCAGCGTCGCCTGCAGCACTGGCGAGGCGAGGCCGGATCCCAATGCAGCAATGATGTCGCAGTGACGCGGTTCCTGCCAATCTGTGGGCACCTTCGCACAGCAGGGCTTGCCGTTCGGTGCTGGCTTTCGCATAGATGGGGCGAACGGAGGGTCAGTTTTGGCAAGCAAGACACGTAGCCTGCTGCTTGCGACGGTTTGTGCATCGGTGATGACGTTCCCCTTTGTGCGAGAGTCGAAGGCAGAGATGAAACCGACGCTGAGCTTCAGCGGCGTGCCCGGCCTTATTGATATGCCCTCGGGCGATACGATGCCGGACGGCACCTTCAACCTCTCGGTTTCCAAATTTGGCGCGGTGTCTCGCGCGACACTCAGCTTCCAGATCACCCCCTGGATGGCCGCAAGTTTCCGGTTGCAGGCGACCGGCAAATGGAACGATGTTCTGCCTGACCCGAATGATTATTCGACCTATAATGACCGCAGCTTCGATCTGCGCTTTCGCCTCGCGGAAGAGGGCGCATGGATGCCCGCCGTTACCCTCGGGCTGCAGGATTTTCTCGGGACAGGCTTTAATTCTGCCGAATATCTGGTGGCGACCAAGACCTTCAACGACAGGCTGAAAGTCACTGCCGGCATCGGCTGGGGGCGTTATGGCAGCTACCAGTCCTTTGGCAACCCGTTCGGCGGCGTGCGCGACACTTGGGATTCCAGCACCGGCCTCGGCTCCGAGCTGAACGCCGATAACTGGTTTCGCGGCCCGGCCGCACTCTTTGGCGGCCTTGAATATAAGATCAACGACAAATGGACGGTGAAGGCCGAGTATTCCAGCGACAATTACAATCTGGAATCCGGCGACCGGAAAGTGTTCGAGCGCAAGAACCCCTATAATATCGGCGTCGAATATGCCTGGGGCGATAATGTCCGCATCGGCGCCTATTCGCTTTACGGGTCCGAATTCGGGTTTTCCTTCCATCTGGTGATGGATCCGAAAAACCGCCCCGGCACCATCGGCGTTCTGGGTTCCGGGCCGATCCCGGTGATCACCCGCCCGTCACGTGCCTCGAACCCGGATGCATATGACGGCGGCTGGGTTACTCAGGCCGATGCCAATGGTCTCCTGCGCAAGAACCTGAACCGCTATCTGGAAAAAGACGGAATCCGCATCGAGGATTTCGCCTATACAGCCGACCGCGTGCAGATCCGCATCCGCAATGACAAGCTTGACGCGCCGGCCCAGGCCATCGGCCGCACCGCCCGCGCACTTGCCGCCGTGATGCCGGCCTCGGTCGAGACGTTCGAGATCGTGCCGGTAGTCAAAGGCATGGGCGTGTCGAAAGTCACCATCCGCCGTTCGGATCTGGAACGGCTGGAACATACGCCCAACAATGCCGCGACCCTGCGGGAGCGTGTCACCTGGGCCGATGCAGGCGAGATGATCCCCGGTGGCGCGGGCGCCGAAGAGGATATGTATCAAAAGCTCCGCTGGCGTATCCTGCCGGGCTTTCGCGTGACGTCGCCGGCGCATGGCGATGTCGGTATCCGCGCATCGGCCAGCTATGATTTGGCCCCCGGCTGGGTTGCCTCGGGCACCATCTATCAGAAGATCGCCGGCAATTCCGAGAAAGCGCATCTGGTCCCCAAAGGCGGCACCCTGCCCCATGTCCGGTCGGACACGCGCAAATATAACGAGGATTCCGATTTCGCGTTCGAACGCGCGACGCTGGCCTGGTATGCCCACCCCGCCCCGAATTTCTACAGCCGCGTCACCGTCGGTTATCTGGAACGGATGCATGGCGGCGTCTCGGGTGAGGTGCTCTGGAAACCAGCCGACAGCCCGCTCGCCCTTGGGGTCGAGGTAAATTACACCAAACAGCGCGACACCGATGGTATGCTGGGCTTTGGCGATTATGACTATGCCATCACGACCGGCTATCTCTCGGCCTATTACGATTTCGGCAATGGCTATCTCGGCCAGCTTGATGTCGGGCGCTATCTTGCGGGCGATGTCGGCGCGACGCTGACGCTGGACCGCGAATTCGCCAATGGCTGGAAAGTGGGCGCTTTTGCCACTCTGACCGATGCCAGCGCGGCAGCGGTCGGCGAAGGGCGGTTCGACAAGGGGATCCGCATCACCATCCCGATGAACTGGATGCTCAGCAACCCGTCCCGCCAGGAAATCAGCCAGACCATCCGCCCGCTGCAACGCGACGGCGGCGCGCGTGTCGATGTCGAGGGCAGGCTCTATGACACGATCCGCGATTATCACTCTGACCGGGTCGATGACCAATGGAGCCGCGTATGGCGCTGAAAACCACCACCGGCGCGCTGGTGCTGCTCGCCACGCTCGCGGGCTGCGGCAAGCTGGAAAAGCTCATCCCCGGGGTCAAGGACCTGACGGGCGGCGAAGCCGGTGGCCAGCTGGCACCGATCGGCAATGTCAGCCGCGCCGCGATCGAGAAATCGCGCGAGCCGGTGATGAAACTGCGCGTCCCCTCGCGCGGGATCGAGACCTTCCTCACCATCCGCGACCGTCGTGGTGATGTGACACAGTGGTTCTCGGCGGATGGGATGCTGTTCTCGTTCCGTGGCGATGTCCTGATCGAGACCCGGGGGCTTGGCGCTGATCTGATGTCCTCTGCTGCGCCCCAGGCCGGCCAGATCGCCTCGGGCGGCGCTTATCGGCGGTCGTATTTCTACATGGATGCCGATGACCAGACCGGACGGCGCGATTACAATTGCATCGTCACCACCGACGGGTCCGAGACAGTGACGATCTACGGGCGCGGTCACAGTACCCGCAAGATCAGCGAGACCTGTGAACGCGAGGGCGGGCGCCTTACCAATCACTACTGGCTGGAAGGCGGCAAGGTCCGCAAATCACGCGAATGGGTCAGCCCGGGCATCGGCCAGATCGAATTCGAACGCGTGGTCGACTGATCGCTCGCGGGCAAAAGCGCGAAGGGGGGACGGGGAATTGCCCCTGCCTCGCCCACAATACCTTTCTTTTAACCGACACATCACAGGTTTTCGGGGATTGCGGCATATATTCTGACCTCCGGCCCCCGGAATACCCGCAATCACAGGCCTGATTCTGCCGGTTTTGGTGACCAGACGCCGCTGCCCCCTGGCTTTGCCTTGCAATGATTAACAGCGCCCCCGCAAATTCCACGTTTTCGGCCGCAAACAGCATCATTTTCAGGGTAATACCCGACAGGATTGGCGGATCTCTGCATCCGCAGGGCGAATTCATTGCACCGCTGCCACAGTTTCCGCTCACCGCGTGAGATTAGCTTTTGTCCTGAGCAGAAAAATGCTATCCCGAAGATGGAGTCGTTCTGGAGGTTTCCGATGAAGAAAGTCATGACTGCTGCAGTCGCACTGTCCCTCGTGGGCTCGGCTGCTTTCGCTGGTGGCCCGGTTGTCGTCATTGACGACGTTGAACCGGTAGTTGTTACCGAGCGCACCTCGAGCACCGGTGGCGTTCTCGTCCCGCTGCTGATCGGTGCTGCGGTTCTTTGCGCCGTTGCTTGCGGCAGCGACAGCTGAGCCAACTGCGCATAACTCGCGCAGGAATTTAAAAGGGTCAGCCTTCGAGCTGGCTCTTTTTTTTTTGCCGCATCTCCTTCAGCTTTGCCCTGTAGCGCAGCGAGGCCGGACAGAAAAAGGGCCACCCTGCAGGGTGGCCCTTTTCCGTTTTCACCGGCCCGACCTTTCCGGCCGCCAGTGCTGGCCTGGCCGGCCTCAGTAATCGCGCTCCATGAAGATACCGATGCCGCTGCTGCCATCGCTGTCGACCCTGCCCTTGACCGTAACGCCGGGCCGCAGGCTCAGGTTAAGATTGACCCGCGTATTGCCGGACTGGTCAACGCCGACCTCGGTATAGACCTTTTCCGAGATATACTTCCCGGCGCTGACCGATGTATTCCCGTCCGCCGAGGTCGAGACATCCAGATCGTCAAAGCCAAAGCCGCGCCGCAATTTATTGACGATCCCCTCGCCACCGCGCCCCGCCAGCGTCGCCACCGCATTGGCCAGCTGTGCCGCCTGGAAGGCCGAGATCGTATCCAGCCCACGCCCGAACAAAAGCCAGGCCAGAACCTCTTCCTGTGGCTTCTCCGGGTCAGAGGAGAAGGTCACTTCCGGGTCATTGGCCGGACCCGAGACAGTCACGGTGCTGGTCACCTCATCCGAAACGTTGCTCGCCTGGAAATTGATATAGGGCACGAGGCTGCCTTCCATCGTCAGCGACGCGACATCCAGCACAAGACGCTTACCAAGGATGTCGAGGCGCCCCCGGATCAGGTCGAAACTGCCGGCGGGGACGATATTGTTCAGCGTGCCGCCAACGCGCAGCTGCCCGCCAAGTTCGGCATCAAGCCCGCGACCGCGCACGAAAATCCGGTTCGGCGCCTGGATCAACAGGTCCAGCCCCCAGGGCGGCATACCAGAGCCGGCCTCTGCCGCAGCACCGCCAGGCGGCACTGCCCCCAATCCTGCCCGGTCGCGGGTGGCCCGCACCGCGCTCGTATCGCCGACATGGTGGATCTTTTCCATATCGGCGGCCGAAGCAAAGCCGGTCGAAGGCACGCGCAACTCGGTCTCACCGATCTGCACCGTGCCCGAAAGCCGCGCTGCGCCCATCAGCGGGCCGCTCAGTGCCAGCGCCGCATCAAGCGTTGTGTCGTAAAGCTCGGCATCGCGCAGATGGACCCGGTCGGCCTGAATGGTCAGATCGGTGTTGAATGGCGCGGCCAGCGCCAGCGGTCCGTCGACCCGTATCCGCCCTCCCCGCGTCACATCTGTCGTCAGCGAAAGCCGCACGGTCCCGCCCGAGAGATCCCCCGTCGCCGCCATCCGCTCGAAAGAGATCCCCCGCGCCGGCACGGCCAGCTGGCCATTTGACAGCGTGACCCGACCGGCGGCATTCGTCACACCCCAGCCACCCTGAAGGCGGATATCATAGCCCAGCCGCCCCGCCACGGTGATCGGGTCGGTGAAGGGGTTGGCCACCCCTGCCTCGCCACTGCCGGTGACCGTCAGATCCGGCACCGGACCGATACGCCCCGTCAGCCGCGCATCGATCCCCGCCGGGCCCTGGACCCGCAGGTCGCTGTCGAAATCCGCGCCTCCCGCCGGCGTCAGCCGCCCCGAAAGCGTCACCGGTCCGGGGAATTCCGCGACCAGCAGGCCAAGATCGCTCAGCCGCCCCGAGACCCGCATCGCTCCGGCATCCCCCTCGCCCGTCACCTCGGCGGTGACATGGGGAGAGGTGAGGTTCAGCGCCCGCAGGATCGGCGCGCCGCCGACCAGAGCCACCGTCGCCCTGATATCCGAGCGCCCCGAGATCAGCCGGTCGACCTCGGCCTGGCCGATGCGCAGCCCCTGGCTTTCGCCGCTGAAACTTGCGGTTCCATTGGCCGCATCACCGGTGAAGGTGCCGCTGACCTTCAGCCCGCCGCCATAATTCGCCCCGATATCGGCAAGGTTACTCCAGTCGATATCGGCTTTGATATCAGCGCCCTGGCTGGTCAGCTTGCCAGAGCCGCTGACATTCAGTGATGCCGCCTGGGCCGAGAAGCTGCGCAGCGTGGTGCCCGTGGTATCGCGCAGGGCCGAGGCTGTGATGACCGAACGCCCCGCGAGCAGCCGGTCGGCCTCAGCAATGCCGGATTTCAACCCCTGGCCCAGCACGTTCAGATCAAGATCAAACGCCCCGGTCAGCGGCGTCACCGTGCCTTTCAGCCCGACCTCGGCCACACCGGCAAGCGGGCGCCCCGCGAGCCCCGAAAAGCGCCCCAGATCCCCGGCTTTCACCACCATATCAAGCCTGGTCAAAAGCGCGTCGCCGATCCCCGCGATGTCGACCGTGCCGGTCAGACCGTAATCACTGCCGTTGAGGGAGATTTCCGGCAGGCTGAACGACTGGTCGCCCTCGCGCCATTTGAAGCTGGTGCGACCGGTGACTTTCGGGCCGATCGCCGTGATCAGCGCGGGGTCAAGCCGCCCGATGCCTTCGGCGTCGAACATCAGCGTGCCTTCGATCCCGGGCTTGCCGTTCTGCCGGTCCAGCGTGCCGCCGCCAATCAGCCCGGCCCGGGCCAGCGAAAGGTCATCGCGGTCGAGCCCGGTCATGCTCAGCTGCATGGTCCAGCCGGAGCCCTGCGCCGCGTCAAATTGCAGCCCGAGCGCCGCATCCTGCACCCGTGTCGGCACCGGCCCCGAGATCGGCAGAAGAACCGAACTGCCATCGGGGCTGGCCAGAGTGCCGGTGAGATTGATCAGAGACGGCATGCCCCCGGCATCAAGCTTCAGCTTGCCGTCAAGGTTCAGCGAACGCGCTTTCAGCGAGACCTCGCCCAGATCCAGCTCGCCGCTGCTAAGGCTGATGCCTGCAACGTCAAGCGACAGGCTGCTGCCAAGGAATTCAGCATATTCCGGCAGGAACAGTGGCGCCGGATTGCCGGTCAGACGCGCCTCGAACCCCGTGCCCGTCTCGATGGTTTTCACCGTAACCGGCCCGGCCAGACGTTCCTCGCCATCGCTTTCCAGCCGGAAATCGGCGGCGAAATCGTCGAATGTGCCCTGCCCTTTGACGCTCAGCCCGGCTGCGGGTTTGCCCGGAAGATCAAGCGCGGTGGCGACCAGCCCGCCCGCGCCTTCGCGCGCATCCAGGTCGAGCGCCAGCTGTTTCGTCTGGTTCGAATAGCTGCCTTTCAGCGCGATCTTCGCCTCGGGCCCGTCATCGGTACGTTCGATCAGCACATCGGCGGTACCGGCGCCACCCGCAAGGTGCAGCTCCGCCGCCAGCGTACCGGTAAGCTGCTGGCCGAGCACGCTTTCCCCAAGCACGATACTGTTGGCCTGAACCTTGCCGATATCAATCGAGACCGGCAGATCCGGCAGCGCGAAATCAAAGGTCCCCGCCTCGGGCGACACCGCATCCGGGTCGCCCGCCGGAATACGGTCCAGCACGATCGAGGTGGCGGAAAGCTCGTTGACGATCACCTCGCCCGACAAAAGCGCGGTGCGGCTCCAGTCAAGTGCTGCATTGTCGATGGTCAGCCAGATGCCGTCATCATCGGCGATGGTCAGCCTCTGGATCGTCGCGCGCGAGGACAAAGCCCCGGCGAACCCGGTGATCGTCACCTTGCGCCCGGCCCCCGAAAGACTGTCTTCCAGCATGGCGGTCAGCCAGCCGCGATCATCAGCAGCGCTGTCCTGCGCATGGATCGGGGCGCCCGGCAGCACCGTAAGCGCAACAACCGGGAAAATAAGAGGAATATAGCGCATCAGAATGCCTGCCCCAGACCGATGTAAATCTGCACGCCGTCGCCGGTCTTGCCGCTGACCGGAGCCGCCACGTCAAAGCGGATCGGGCCAAAGCCCGTCTCGTAGCGCACGCCAAAACCGGCGCCGGCATGGGATTCGCTGTCGCCATCGGCGCCGACATATCCGGCATCCACGAAAGCCACGCCTCCCCAGCTTTCGCCGAACCGCGCGCGCAGCTCTATCGAGGCGGCGGCGAATTCGGTGCCGCCGATCAGATAGGTGCCGCCGGAGCCGTCCGGCGTGTTGATCCCGAGCGAGCGATAGGGCTGGCCGCGTACTGTACCGCCGCCGCCCGAGAAGAACAGATCATCGCGCGGCGTTTCCAAGAGCTCGCTGCCGACAATCGCGCCCCCCTGGATCCGTGCCGCGATGGTGTATTTCTTATCGGCAAAGCTGCGATAGCCGCGCATATCGGCGGTCAGGCGCGCGCCCGAGCCGGTCGTGCCGAGCCCGTAAAACGGCTTGGCGGTCGCATCGATATAAAAGCCCTTCCGCGCATCCGTGCTGCTGTCGCGGCGGTCCCAGGTCACACCCAGCGGCAGCGAGAGATTGCGGTAGCGGAAATCGCCGGTCGGATCCGCACCCTGCACATATTCAAAGGAAAGCCCGCCCCGGAATGTCACCTGTTCCGAGAAATACTGTGTGAAGGTCAGGCCGAATTCGGCGTAATCGGCGTAATAATCCACCTCATCAAGATGGCCGACCCTTGCCAGAAGCCCGGCCGTGGTGTCCGGGGTCAGCGTGGCGGGGCGGTCGATGGTGACTCCCAGTTCGTAATCCACCCCGCTGTCGCCCGAGCCGATATTGCTGATCGCGCCCTCGACCTTGAGCCGCTCACCGCCGCCCAGCAGGTTGCGGTGCATCCAGTTGCCGGTCAGCGAGACCCCGTCGACCGAAGACAGCTCGGCCCCGATGGAATAGCGCCGCGTCTTCTGTTCCGTGACCGAGATCTCGATGGGCAGGAGACCGCCATTTTGCAGCGTCTCGCCCTCGGTCAGCGTCACTGCCGAGAAAACGCCGGACCGCCGCAACCGGTTGGCGGCGCGGTCCAGCTCGGTCTGGCTGAATTTCTCGCCCTCGCGCAGACCCGCAATTTTGAGGATGCGCTGCACCCGCATCCGTTCGGCGCCTTTGACGGTCACCGTGCCGAACCGCAGCGACGGGCCGGGCTGGATCCCGATCCGCGCCGAGAGCGTATTGTTGCGGTGATCGGCGGTGATATCCTCGCGCTCGACCCTGGCTTTCGCATGGCTGCGCTCGCGCCATTGCAGGATCGAGGCCGAGACCGCCTCCTCGACCACCCCGGCGCGGGCAACCTCGCCGCGAGCGAATTCCTCGGGCAGGACCGTGTCACTGGCCAGCGGGGCGATCACTGTATCGGAAAACTCGAAACGCGGGCCGGGATCGATCCAGACGCTGACCGCGCCGACCGAGGATGGCGCATCAAGCGGCGGGATATTCGCGGCCTCGCGTCCGTCGATAGTGATGCGGATCACCGCCGAATAATAACCCTCGGCATAAAGCGCGGCAAGGATGCGGCCGTAATCGGCCCGCGCGGCGGTAAACAGGTCTTCGGCCTCGGTCTGTTTTTCAGACACCTGCGCCACCAGAAGCGACGACTGCCGCAGGGTTCTGGTGAGATCCTTGTTCTCGCCCACCACGTCAAACGCGACCCCGTCCAGCGCCTGGCCGGGCTCAAGCGCGACGCAGGAAATACCCCCCGCAATCAGCGTGACGCGCGCCAGCCGGCGCCCTGGGAGTCCTGGAAAAAAGCTACGCAAAACATCACCCTCCGCCAACGGGGCAAGTATCGTCAATTCCTGGCCAAGAGCAACCGGAGAACCACAGATTTAGCGTGTTGTGGCAGGCTTATCCCAAACTGTTCCCCTGCCCTGCCCGGCGCGATTGCCCGACCGTCACACCGATTCGCGGCCACCGCACCGGTGCTGCATCGCGATCCTGGCAGCTAAGGCCCTGGTTTTGCTGAGCAGAGCCGCCCGGACACCGCCACCACCAGTGGCCGGACCACAGAGCGCTTGCATGAAACCGCCTCTGGCCCTATATAAGGCTCCAACAGCTGCGCCGGGGTCCAAACCCGGGGCTACCGAAAAGATGAGCGGGCCGCTGAGCCCGCTTTTTTGTTTCACGCCCCGCCCTGTCGTTTCAGCACCTGACCCTTAGCCCGAAAGGCATATCCGAGCCCGCCATGTCCGACCTGATCGCAAAAACCGCCATTGACCGCCGCCTCGCCGAAATCGCCACTCCGGTGATCGAGGGGCTCGGCTATGAACTGGTGCGCATCCGTCTGATGGGCGGCCAGGGCAAGATCCAGCGCACCCTCCAGATCATGGCCGACAGGCCCGAGGGCGGCATCGGCGTCGAAGACTGCTCGAAGATCTCGACTGCGGTATCGGCGGTTTTCGACGTCGAAGACCCGATCGAAGAGAATTACGTGCTTGAGGTCTCCTCGCCCGGCATCGACCGCCCGCTGACGCGGGAAAAGGATTTCGAAGCCTGGGCCGGCTGGGAAGCACGGATCGAGACGACCGAGCTGATCGAGGGCCAGCGCCGCTTTAAGGGCGAGCTGAAAGGCGTCGAGGATGGCGAGATCCTGATCGAGATCGAACAGCACGGGCAGCTTGTGATCATCGGGCTGCAATTCGACTGGCTTTCGGACGCGAAACTGATCCTGACGGATGAGCTGATCGCAGAGATGCTGCGCCAGCGCAAAGTCGCGCTGCCCGAAGAGGGCGGCTTTGACGAGATCGAAGAAATCGAAGGCGAAGAGGAAGACATTTCCGACACGCCCGAAACGAAACACTGACGCGACCGAATTCTGACTTCCAGAACCTGACACGAGAGCGGGAGAGACCCAAATGGCGATTACCTCGGCCAACCAGCTTGAGCTTTTGCAGACCGCAGAGGCCGTTGCGCGCGAGAAGATGATTGACCCGGATCTGGTGATCCAGGCGATGGAAGACAGCCTCGCCCGTGCGGCGAAATCGCGTTACGGCGCAGATATGGACATCCGTGTCGCCATCGACCGCAAGACGGGCCGCGCTTCCTTCACCCGCGTGCGCACCGTGGTCGAGGATGATGCGGTTGAGAATTACCACGCCCAGCTGACTGTCAAACAGGCGAAAGACTACCTGAAAGACCCGGCCATCGGCGACGAGATCGTTGACGAAGTGCCCCCGGTCGATCTGGGCCGCATCGCGGCGCAATCGGCGAAACAGGTGATCCTGCAGCGCGTCCGCGAGGCCGAGCGTGACCGTCAGTTCGACGAATTCAAGGATCGCAAGGGCACCATCATCAACGGCGCCGTCAAGCGCGAAGAATACGGCAATGTCATCGTTGATATCGGCCGTGGCGAAGGCATCCTGCGCCGCAATGAAAAAATTGGCCGCGAAGCGTATCGCATCGGCGACCGCATCCGCTGCTATATCAAAGACGTGCGCCGCGAAGTCCGTGGCCCGCAGGTCTTCCTGTCCAGGACCGATCCGCAATTCATGGCGGAACTGTTCAAGATGGAAGTGCCGGAGATCTATGACGGCATCATCGAGATCAAGGCCGTGGCCCGTGACCCCGGCTCGCGCGCGAAGATCGCTGTGATCTCTTATGACAATTCCATCGACCCGGTCGGCGCCTGCGTCGGTATGCGCGGCAGCCGCGTCCAGGCCGTCGTGAACGAGCTGCAGGGCGAGAAAATCGACATCATTCCGTGGAACCAGGACCAGGCGACCTTCCTCGTGAACGCGCTGCAACCGGCCCAGGTCTCCAAGGTTGTCTTCGATGATGAAGGCGGCAAGATCGAGGTCGTGGTGCCTGATGAGCAGCTCTCGCTTGCCATCGGCCGTCGCGGTCAGAACGTGCGTCTGGCAAGCCAGCTGACGGCGCTCGACATCGACATCCTGACCGAAGCCGAAGAATCGACCCGCCGCCAGGCCGAATTCGCCGCCCGCACCGCGCTCTTCATGGAGACGCTGGATGTGGACGAGATGATGGCGCAGCTGCTGGTAGCCGAAGGCTTCACCAATCTCGAAGAAGTCGCCTATGTCGACCAGGACGAGCTTCTGTCCATCGACGGCTTTGACGAAGGCACCGCAGACGAATTGCAGGCCCGCGCCCGTGACTACCTGGAAGAGCAGGCGAAAAAGGCTCTGGAAGCTGCCCGCGCGATGGGTGTCGAGGAAAGCCTCATTGAATTCGAGGGCCTCACTCCCCAGATGCTGGAAGTGCTGGGTAAAGACGGCGTGAAGACGCTGGAAGATTTCGCAACCTGCGCCGACTGGGAACTGGCCGGCGGCTGGACCACGGAAAACGGCCAGCGCAAAAAGGACGATGGCCTGCTCGAGAAATTCGGCGTGTCGCTTGATGATGCACAGAACCTGGTCATGACCGCGCGCGTTATGCTGGGCTGGGTTGACCCGACCGAAATGATGCCGGCAGAGGCAGAAGAGACCGAAGAAGATGAAACCGGCGAAGAGGAGACCGGGGCCTGATCTCAGGCCTCGGGAGTTTCCGCGATGACGCGCGGTGGCCGGGATAAATCAAGGGACGAGCCGGAGCGCAAATGTATCGCTTCCGGCGAGACGGGGTCGAAAACCGGCCTCGTCCGTTTCGTCGTCGGACCTGACGGGCAAATCGTTCCGGATATTCTGGAACGCCTGCCCGGCCGGGGGATCTGGGTCTCGGCCGACCGGGATCTGGTGACGAAAGCCGCGAAGAAGGGGCTCTTCGCCCGGGCGGCGCGCGCCCCTGTGAAGGCACCGGAAGACCTGGCGGATACGGTCCATGATCTGCTGACGAGACGGGTGATCGAACTGATCTCGCTGGCCCGCAAATCCGGCGATGCGATCACCGGATATGAGAAGGTGAAAGAATGGCTGGTGAAGGGAACCGCACGCGTTCTGATCCAGGCAGAAGACGGCTCGGAGCGCGGCAAAAGCAAATTGCGGCCCCCGGAAGGCAAAAACACCCTGATTTCCTGGCTTTCGGCAGGGGAATTGGGTTTGGCATTCGGTCGTGAACGTGCAATACACGCGGCGCTTGCCGCTGGTGGACTCAGTCCACGCATAGTAGAGGAAGCGGCAAGGCTCTCCGGCTTCAGGGCGCCATCGGGCGAACCGGACGCAGAGCATGTCGGCGGGATATCCGCCGGGAAGGATATGTAAGACGTATGAGCGATACTGACGGCAAAAAACCCCTCGGGCTTGGCGGTGGTGGCCCACGTTCCGGTTCGGTGAAGCAAAGCTTCTCGCACGGACGCACCCATGCGGTGGTCGTAGAGACCAAACGCAAGCGCGTTGTGGTGCCTGCCCAGGCAAAGCCCGGTACGGCTGCCGGCGGGGCCGGCGCGTCGCATCTGGGCGACCCGTCGAAACGGCCCGCAGGCATCTCTGATGCCGAAATGCAGCGCCGCCTCGACGCTCTGCGCAGTGCCAAAGCACGCGAGCAGGAAGATGCAGCCAGACGGGCTGCCGAGGAAAAAGAACGCGAAGAGGAACGCCAGCGCCGCCGCGAGGAAATCGAGGCGAAAGAGCGCGAGGATCGCCAGCGCGAGGCTGCCCTCCGGGCGAAAGCCGAAGAGGAAGAGCGCGCCAAGCGCGAGGCCGAGGAAGAGGCAAAGGCCAGGGCCGCAGCCCGCAAGGCTGATGTGCTTGGCACGCAGCGCCGTCAGCCCGCAGCCCCCGAAGCACCTGCAAAGACCGCAGCCGAAGCCGATCCGGGCGTGCCCGCAGATCGCGGCGCGGGCCAGAGCCGTCCGCGCCCCGGTGCAACCGACGCCACCGGCCCGCGCCCGGCCACCACGCCGCGCAAGACCGAGCGCGAGCGTGAGAATCGCGATACCGATCGCGGCGCCGCACGTCGCGGCGAAGGCGACCGCCGTGCCGGCAAGCTGACACTCTCGGCTGCGACCAATGAAGAAGGCGGACGTCAGCGCAGCCTTGCTGCGATGAAGCGCAAGCAGGAAAAGGCACGTCAGAAGGCTATGGGCTTCTCGAAGCCCGAGAAGCAGGCCCGCGATGTGCAGCTGCCTGAGACCATTGTGATCAGCGAACTGGCGAACCGGATGGCCGAACGTGCCGCCGATGTCGTCAAATCGCTGATGAAAATGGGCATGATGGTCACGATGAACCAGTCCATTGATGCCGATACGGCTGAACTGGTGATCGAGGAATTCGGCCACCGTGCTGTCCGCGTCTCGGATGCTGACGTTGAACAGTCGATCGACACTGTTGTCGACAAAGCCGATGACCTGATCACCCGCTCGCCGGTTGTAACGATCATGGGCCATGTCGACCACGGCAAGACCTCGCTTCTGGACAAGATCCGCAAGGCCACCGTGGCAAGCGGGGAGGCCGGCGGCATCACGCAGCATATCGGTGCCTATCAGGTGAAAGCCCCGAACGGCCAGCTGATCACCTTCCTCGACACGCCCGGCCACGCGGCCTTCACCTCGATGCGCGCCCGTGGTGCCCAGGTGACGGATATCGTGGTGCTGGTGGTCGCGGCGGATGATGCGGTCATGCCGCAGACGATCGAGGCGATTTCCCACGCGAAAGCGGCGGGCGTTCCGATCATCGTGGCGATCAACAAGATCGACAAACCTTCGGCCAATCCGACCAAGGTGCGTACCGATCTTCTGCAGCACGAGATCGTCGTCGAGGCGATGTCGGGCGATGTGCAGGATGTCGAGGTTTCGGCCCATACCGGCCAGGGCATTGACGACCTGCTGGAAGCCATCGCGATCCAGGCCGAAGTGCTTGACCTGAAAGCCAACCCGAACCGGGCCGCCCGTGCGGCCGTGGTCGAGGCCAAGCTGGATGTCGGCCGTGGCCCGGTGGCGACGGTTCTTGTGCAGAACGGCACGCTGAAGAAGGGCGATATCTTCGTCGTCGGCGAGAAATGGGGTAAGGTCCGCGCGCTTGTGAATGACAAGGGCGAGACCGTGCTCGAGGCCGGCCCGTCGGTTCCTGTCGAAGTGCTTGGCCTTGATGGCACGCCTTCGGCTGGCGACACGCTTGACGTTGTGGCCTCCGAGGCTCAGGCCCGCGAGATCGCCGATTACCGCGAGAAAGCGACCAAGGACAAACGTGCGGCTGCTGGTGCCGCGACCACGCTGGAACAGCTGATGGCGAAAGCCAAGGCTGACAAGGATGTGGCCGTGCTGCCGGTGATCGTGAAGGCCGACGTGCAGGGCTCGGCGGAAGCCATCGTCCAGGCGCTGGAAAAGGTTGGCAATGACGAGGTCCGGATCCGGATCCTGCATTACGGCGTCGGTGCGATCACCGATTCGGATGTGGGCCTGGCCGATGCCTCGGGCGCGCCGATCCTTGCGTTCAACGTGCGTCCCAACGCGACCGCCCGTGCTTCGGCACAGCAAAAGGGCGTCGAGATCCGCTATTATTCGATCATCTACGATCTGCTGGATGAAATGAAGCAGGCGGCTTCGGGGATGCTCAAGGCCGAGATCCGCGAGCATTTCATCGGCTATGCGAAGATCCTCGAGGTCTTCCGCATCACCGGTACCGGCAATGTCGCAGGCTGTCTGGTCACCGAAGGCATTGCCCGCCGTTCGGCTGGCGTGCGCCTGCTGCGTGACAATGTGGTGATCCATGAAGGCACGCTGAAAACGCTGAAGCGCCATAAGGACGAGGTCAAAGAGGTCCAGTCCGGCACCGAATGCGGTATGGCGTTTGAGCGCTACGAGGATATCCGTCAGGGCGACGTGATCGAGATCTTCGAACGCGAAGAGATCCAGCGCAGCCTCTGAGCGCCCGGCCTCAAAGCGTCGTGACTATGGAAAAAGGCCGGGATCATGTCCCGGCCTTTTTCATTTCTGATCTGTTTCGGGCCCTGGCCGCTGCGCGCGATCATGGCCAGAGATCAGCCGCGACTGTATCCGTGGCGGCAATCAGCGGCTCTTCCGCCCGGCTGGCGAGGGTTGCGAAAACCAAATCACCCCCCTGTCCGGCCTGGCAGATCAGCTCCAGCTCGCCCTGGTCTCGCGCGGCAAAAGCCGCCTTGTCGTGAAGAAAGCCCGGACCGGCCCCGCTTGCGATCAGGCTGCGGGTGGCGGCCTCGCGGTCGATCCCGATCACCTGGCGCGGACGGAACTGGTGGCGCAGGAACAGCGCCCCGGCGGCCTGGCCGCAACAGCTCGGGCTCTCGTCGGGCAGGATCCAGGTCTTTTGTGCCAGCGCCTGCCAGTCGGGATCGGACGGATCCGCCACCATGCCTTTCGGTGCCGCAAGCCAGACGCTGAACCGTCCCACCACCCGCTGCGTCAGATCGCTCAGATCCTCCCCGGCACGGTCCGGAGCGGGCGCGTTGAAAAACCCTGCGTCAAAACTGCCCTCCCGCAGCCCGCGAATCACCTCGCCGCTGCTCGCCTGCACCAGGGTCACCGCGATCTCCGGATGCCGGGAGGAAAGCGTGCTGACCAGCCGGCCGGGCGGCTCCGGATCAGAATTGCCGCCACCCGCGATCCGCAGCGGGCCGGAGAGCCTTCCGCGCAACCGCTGTGCCCCGGCGAGGAAATCGCGATGCGCCGCCAGGATCGCTTCGGCTTGGGCCAGCAGCCGGGCGCCGTCATCGGTCAGCCCCATCCCCCGCGGATTGCGCCGGAAGAGCACGAGGCCCAGCTCCTCCTCCAGTGCTTTGATATGGGCGCTGACCGCCGGCTGGCTCAGACAAAGCTGTTCCGAGGCGCGGGTGATACTGCCCGCCGCCGCCACGGCAATAAAACTGCGCAGCTCATGGATATCCATCGTGGTTACGATAGCGGAAACATGCCGAGACACCACCACCAGACCAGATCAAGCGGCGTCAGCACCAGAAGCGTCAGCCCGAAAAGGATGAGGCAGATCCGGGTCATCTCGCGCATCGGCAGATTGCCGGTCTGCGCCGCCATGATCAAAGGCGGCGCCTGAAACGGCAGCATCACATTGGAAAACGCAAGTGCCTGGGTCATCAGCACCGTGGCCAGCGGCAGGCCGGTCACTTCTGCCAGATGGCCGGCGCCGGGGGTCATCACCAGCGGCACGCCGGGCTGATTGGTCACCAGCGCCACCAGCGTCGCGATCGCGCCAAGCGCCAGGGTGCTGCGCAGCGGCTGACCCGGCGCGAGCCCGATCAGCCGGGATGCCTGACCGACGATCCATTCGCCCAGCCCGCTGGTCGCAATCACCGCCCCGAGCCCCATGATCGCCGCCACGAAGAACAAGGTCCCGTAGCCGATTTCTTCATTCAGGCATTTCGGCCCGGTCAGCCCCGCGCCCGGCCAGAGACAGATCACCGCCCCCGCCAGCGCGATCCAGCCCGGCGAGATGTGATGCAGCGCATCGGTCAGCCACAGGCCCAGCATCGCAAGGATGACCACCAGAAGCGCGATCTCGGCCCGGCTCATGGCCGATGGCGCCTCATGCTGCTCCGGACGCCCGGGCGGCTGATCGGGATAAAGGCGCAGGATCACCACCACCAGCAACGCTGCCTTCAGCGCGCCCAGCACCGGAAAATGCAGCCAGAGATAGTCGAAATAGCCGATGTGATATTGCCAGAGGCTTTCGGCACTGCCCGCAAGGATCATGTTCGGCAGATTGGCGGGCAGGATCGCATAGGCCGGCAGGCAGGCCCCGAACGTGGCCGCCATCAGCATGGCCATCCGTCCCGGTCGCCCCTGCGTATATCCGAGGTGATCCGCCAGCGCCGCCACCACAGGCAGCAAGAGCGCAATCCGCCCCATCGATGAGGGCAGCACGAAAGACAGCACCACCCCCACCGCAACGATCGTCGCCACGATGCCGCCAAGGCTCTGCCCCGTCAGCCGCCCCAGAAGCGGCGCCAGCCGCCGCCCGAGCCCGGTAAAGCGGATCGAGGCCGCCATCACCATCCCTCCGAACAACAGCCAGAAGGTCGAGGAGGAAAAGCCCCCCAGCACCACATCGGGCACTGCCAGTCCGCTCAGGATCGCCACCGCGAAGAAGATAAGCCCGGTGAGATGTTCCGGCACCGCGCCGCTTGCCCACATCAGGATGCAAAACGCACCTAACCCGGCGGTCCCGGCGATCCCCCAGGGCAGCCAGAGCGCCAGCCCCGCGGCGAGCGCGAGGCTCATCAGGGTGATCAGCGCCGCCATGCCCTGTCTTTGTACTGCGCCCATCAGAGCCTCTCCTGCCATCCTGGCCGCCCCATCCGGTCAGGCCAGTTCACGCTATCGCATATCCGCCGACCGGCTTACCAATCGAATGAACGGGGGCCTCCCCCCGGAAAAGCTGAGGACCGCCGCCGACATCGCCCCTGCCTGCGCCGGAGGTTGTCATCCGCGGCCGCGATATTGTACATAGCGGGCGACGGATATGAGGGTGGACATGCAGGCTGTTATCCTGGCAGGGGGCTTTGGTACCCGGATCTCCGAAGAAAGCCATCTGAAACCCAAGCCGATGATCGAGATCGGCAGCCGCCCGATATTGTGGCATATCATGAAAATCTATGCCCATCACGGCATCACCGATTTCGTGATCTGCCTTGGCTATCGCGGCCATATGATCAAGGAATATTTCGCCAATTACGTCATGCACAGCTCGGATATGACGGTGGATGCGCGGACGGGCGAGATCACCTATCACGGCTCTGTCGCCGAACCCTGGCGCATCACGCTGATTGACACAGGCGAGAATTCGATGACGGGGGGGCGTCTGAAACGGGCAAAGCCCTGGCTTGGCCAGACCTTTTGCATGACCTATGGCGACGGGGTCTCGGATATCGACATCACGGCGGAAATCGCCTTTCACCGCGCCCATGGCAAGCTTGCGACCATCGCGGCAGTGACGCCTCCGGGCCGCTATGGCGCGCTTGAGATCACCGCAAGCGGCCAGGTGGAGCGGTTCATCGAAAAGCCGCCCGGGGATGAGGGCCGCATCAATGGCGGCTTTTTCGTGCTGGAGCGCGAAGTTCTGGACCGGATCGAGGGCGATCCCACCCCGTTCGAGGGCGACCCGCTCGAGGGGCTCGCCCGCGACGGCGAGCTGCAGGCCTGGCGCCATCCCGGCTTCTGGCACGCGATGGATACGCTGCGCGACCGCAACCATCTGGAAAAGCTCTGGGCCGGTGGGGCCGCGCCCTGGAAAATCTGGTCGTGACCTCTGATTCCGCGAAGGACTTCTGGGCGGGGAAGCGCGTTCTCCTGACCGGACATACCGGGTTCAAGGGCGCCTGGGCGGGCCGCTGGCTGGCGCGGCGCGGCGCGGCCGTGACCGGTCTCGCTTTGCCGCCGGAGCCCGGGCCCAACCTCTCGACGCTTCTGGGCGAGGGTCATCTCGCGGCCTCGCATCTGGTCGATCTGCGCGACGCGGCAGCGGTTGACGCGGCCGTGGCACAGGCACAGCCCGATCTGGTGCTGCATATGGCCGCACAGCCGCTGGTGCGGCGGTCTTACGCGGAACCGGTCGCGACCTTTGCCACCAATGTCATGGGCACGCTGCATCTGCTTGACGCGCTGCACCGGCTGGCACGCCCGCGCGCGGTGCTCGTGATCACCTCGGACAAGGTCTATGAGAATGACGGCTCCGGCCGTGCCTATGAAGAAAGCGACCGGCTGGGCGGGCATGACCCCTATTCGGCCTCGAAAGCCGCGACAGAGATCGCAGTGGCCTCGTGGCGGCAGTCTTTCTGCACCGAGGCTGGCCCCCGGCTGATGACCGCGCGGGGCGGCAATGTGATCGGCGGCGGCGACTGGTCGGAGGACCGGCTGATCCCCGATATCATCCGTGCGCTGGTCGCAGATGAGGTGCCGCTGCTGCGCAATCCCGCCTCGACCCGGCCCTGGCAGCATGTGCTGGAATGTCTTGACGGCTATCTCACCCTGCTTGAGGCGATGACAGGTGACGCGCCCCTGCCCGATGCGCTGAATTTCGGCCCTGCCGAGGGGGCAGAGCCGGTCGCGGTCGGCGTCCTGACAAACCGCCTGCTCTCGGCCATGGGCCGCCCCTCCGCTTTCGCGCAGGACAGTCAGACCGGCCCGCATGAAATGGCGCTCCTGGGTATCAACTCCGCGCTGGCGCAGAAGGTGCTTGGCTGGACGCCGCGCCTTGACGCCGCCCGGACCATCGGCCTCACCGCTGACTGGTATGCCGCCTGGGCGGAAGGGCAGAATATGACTGCGCTCACCGACCACCAGATTGCCCTTTACGAGGATATCCGCCCGTGACCCGTTCCTGCCGCTTTTGCAACGCAGCCCTGACCCAGACGCTCGTCGATCTGGGCGAGACCCCGCTTGCAAACAGCTACCTGCCCGCAGGGGATGCGGGCGCCCTGGCCGCCGAGCGACGCTTTCCGCTCCATGTCATGGTCTGCAACAGCTGCTGGCTTGCCCAGACCACCGAGACCGTGCCTGCGGACGCGATCTTCTCGCATGGCTATGCCTATCTCTCGTCCTTTTCCCAGGGCTGGGTCGAACATGCCCGCCGCTATGCGACCGCCATGACGGCGCGGTTCGGGCTTGGCCCGCAATCGAAAGTGGTCGAGATCGCGTCGAATGACGGCTATCTGCTGCAGCATTTCGTGGGGGCTGGCATCCCGGTTCTGGGGGTCGAGCCCGCAGGCCATGCCGCAAGCCTTGCCGAAGCCAAAGGCGTGCCCACTCTTGTCGCGTTTTTCGGCGAAGACACTGCCCGGCGCCTGCGCGCCGAAGGCCATGGCGCCGACCTGATGGCCGCGAATAACGTGCTGGCCCATGTCCCCGATATCCGCGATTTCGCTGCCGGATTCCGCGTGCTGCTGAACCCCGAAGGCGTTGCGACCTTTGAATTTCCGCATCTGGCGCGGCTGATCGAACAGGTACAGTTCGATACGATCTATCACGAACACTATTCCTACCTGTCGCTGACCTTTGTGCGCCGCCTGATGGACGAGGCCGGGCTGGAGGTCTTCGATGTCGAACGCCTGCCAACCCATGGCGGCTCGCTGAGGGTCTTTGTCGGCCATAAGGGCGCGCATCAGCCGGGGCCGGGCCTTGCAGAGGTCGCGGCGGAAGAGACGCGCCTGAAACTGGATCAGGCTGCCGGATATGCCGATCTTGCGGGCCAGGTCGCCGCGATCACGAGCGCCTTCCGCGCCTTCGTGGCGCGTGCGCGCGAAGAAGGCAAAACCGTCGCAGGATACGGCGCCGCCGCCAAGGGGAACACCTTCCTCAACGTGGCCGGTATCGGCGCGGATGACATCGCTTTCGTTGTCGACCGAAACCCCGAGAAACAGGCGACCCTTTTGCCGGGCAGCCATATCCCGGTCTTCGCGCCCGAGGAAATCGCCGCACGCCGCCCGGATTACCTGGTGATCCTGCCCTGGAACATCGCAGCCGAGGTCCGCGACCAACAGGCGCAGATCCGCACCTGGGGTGGCGAATTCGTCACCGCGATCCCGGCGCTTCACATCGGATGAGACTGGTCCCGACACCGCTTCCCGGCCTGATCCAGGTCGAGGCTGATCCGCATCAGGATACGCGCGGGCAGTTCGCGCGGGTCTACTGCCGTGACAGCTTTCTGGCGGCCGGGGTGGATTTTCAGCCGGTGCAGGTCAATCTTTCGACCAATACGGCGGTCCATACCTTGCGGGGCCTGCACTATCAGGCCGGTGAGTTTGCCGAGGAAAAGCTGGTCCGCTGTGTTGCGGGTCGCGTATGGGATGTCGCCGTCGATCTTCGCCACGGCCCGACGCGCGGCAAATGGCATGCGGTGGAGCTGGATGCCGGGCGGATGAACGGCATCTATATCCCCAAAGGCTTTGCGCATGGGTTTCTCAGCCTGACGCCCGGCGCGGTGGTTCAATATATGATGGCGCCCGCCTATATCCCCGGTCATGGGCGCGGTATCGCCTGGAATGACCCCGATCTCGCCATCAGCTGGCCTGCGCGCCCTGCGGTGATCTCGGAGGCTGACGCCGCCCTGCCGCCCTTTGCCAGCCTGACCTGACCACCACAGGAGTGACCATGCCAGATTCGCAAATGCTGCCTGATTTCGGCGCCTGGCTGATCAACCTGCCGCGATCAGCACAGCGTCGCGCCGCTATGGAGGCACAGCTTTCTGCGCTGAACCTGCCCTATAGCCTGCATGAGGCCACTGATGGCCGCGCCGAATGGGACCGGCTGGTGCAGAATGTCGACCTCGCCGCCTTTCGCCGAAATGTCGGCCGCGAAGTGCTTCCGGGCGAGATTGGCTGCTACCATTCGCATATTGCGGTCTGGCAGGCGTTTCTCGACTCCGGCAAGGATGTGGCGCTGGTGCTGGAGGATGATGTCGTTTTCCATCCCGAATTCATGACTGCGCTGCAAACGGCGCTGGCCGCGAAGGCAGACTGGGATTTCCTGAAGCTCAACAAGATCCGCGCCAAACAGCCCTTGCGGCAAAAAAAGCTCGGTATCTGGGATCTGAACGCCTATCTTGGCCCCGCAACGGGCCTTGGCGCCTACCTCATCCGTCGCGATCTGGCGGCGCGGCTCTTGCCCGGGATGCTGCCGATCACCCGCCCCATCGACCACGAGCTCGACCGCGTCCATATCCATGACTTCCGCCATTACGGGCTGGAGCCCTTCCCCAGCCATGTCGATGACGGCAATTCCAGCACCATCACCGGCCAGTCGCACAGCGATGTGCGGAAATTTCCCTGGTATCGGCGGCTGCCGCTTTATGGGCTGCGCTTGCGCTATATGATCGGAAAGCTGGTCTATCTGATCCGCAAAGGGCGCTTTCCCGCCCCTAAGGGCTGAGGATCAGCGCGGCAGGTCGCCGCCGTTTTCCACCCAGTATTCCGCCATCCAGCGCACCTGGCCATGGCCCATATGCGGAAACCTGTCCCAGAACCGGTTGCCCGGGCGCAGAAGGTCAATCGGGCGCGGCGTGCCGTGGAAGGCGAGCACCTTGGCAGAGGCCGGTGGTGCTTTCGGGGGCAGGATCAGATCCAGGCCAATCGGACGGCGCAGATGCCGCTTGAAGCTGATCACCCAGCCATCGGGCCAGTAATCCATTGCGCTGGCTTCGGCACCGACCCAGTTCTGCTCGATCACGTGGTCACGCACCGCCTTTTCACGATCAGCGGTAAAGCGGTCGACGATCTGGCCTTCTGCGCCAAGAGTGAAGGCGAAGATGCAGGTTCCGGCTTCGCGCGGGGCGTTGGCCCGCGACGGTCGCCCCCAGCCCTCGCCCATATCCGTGGTCAGGACCGGTGCCGGATGGTCGAAAAACGGATCCAGCGCGCCGCAGATCACCATATCAAGATCGATGAAAAGCGCGCGGCCCTTCAGCCCGTAAAGGTCATGCTGAAACACCCCGAGCTTGGCCCAGGCGCCGCTTTTCCACATGCCGGGGGTCAGCCCCAGATCGGGGATCGGACAGGCCTCGATTTCCGGGCCAAGCCCGGTCGCGTCATCCGTCAGGCAGACAAAGCGGAAATCCCCGGTGATGTTCCGGCGGCAGGCATTATAAAGCACGTTCACATAGCTGGCAGGGTAAAGCTTGCCCCATTTCATGCTCAGCACAACGCGCTCGCCAGAGCCGCTTTTCGAATGGGGAGCCATACCTGCCTCGGATTTACGTGCATCGGATCACAAAGGCCCATTCTGTCACCATTCGGCCCGGGCTGCCAGTGCGGGCCGCACAGCCCCGTCGCAGCCTCGCCATTCGCCGCGCAATGCGCTAGTCATAAGGCAGGAAACGGGGGGCCTGGCAGTGACAGAGGGGCGGGATGCGGTAAAGACTGAGGGGCTTGCACTGACGGTGTTGATCCCGACGCATAACCGCCCGGATCTGCTGAAACGTTCAGTCGCCTCGGCGCTGGCGGATCTGCCACCGGCGGCTGAACTGCTGGTGATCGATGATGCCTCCGATCTCCCCGCAAGCGAAGTTCTGGCCGGATGGGATGCGTCTCTCCGGGTTCTGCGAAACAGCGGTTTGCGTGGTGCGGCAGGGGCGCGGAATTTCGGCGTCGCCGAGGCATTGGGCGATATCATCCTCTTCCTCGACGATGATGACGAACTCCTGCCCGGCTACGCCGCCCGGGTTCTGGAAATCGCCACAAGCGAGCCCGTGGATTACGGCTTCAGCGCGGTGATCCGGCGCGATGCTTCGGGGCATGAGGAAACGGTCACCCGCCGCCTCGCCCCGGGTCAGGTGCCGGCGAAAGCGGCGCTGCGCCACAAGATCGCCGGGCTTGGCACCGGTTTCTGGATCCGCCGCGCGCGGTTTCTCGCCCTGGGCGGCCTCGATCCCGACCAGAAGATCGACGAGGATACCAGCCTGTGCTGCGCGCTCATCGCCAGTGGCAGCCTGCCCTGGTATGAGACGCGGCCCGGCATGCGGATCTATCACCTGCACAGCACCGCCGATGCGCCCGGCGCGCAGCTGACGCAAGGCTCGGACCCGGATCTGGTGCTGGACTGCTACCTGCGGACCTGGACCCGGCATGAGGCAAGCTTTCCCGCCTGGTCCGAGGCACGCTGGTTCCTTGGGGCACGGTATCTGCGCCGGGCGGCGAAACTGGGCGCGCGCGCGCGGATCAGGGCGTTCACCGCAATGGTGCGCCCCTGGATGATGCGCCCCGCATTCCGGCTTTATGGCGTGGTCAAGCTCCTGTCGTCGAAATCACGGCCCTAAGACATCTGCCCGGAGATCAACATGCCAAAAGTCACTATCGGAGTGCCTGTTTATAACGGGGTTTCTCTTATCCAAAGATGTCTCGAAAATCTTGCGGCCCAGGATTTTGATGATTTCGAAGTCATCATTTCCGACAATGCCTCCACTGATGGAACAAGCGAGATCTGCTCCGGATTTGCCACAAAGGACCGGCGTTTCAGGCATGTGCGTCACGCAGAAACATCATCGGCAAACGACAATTTCCGCTGGGTGCGCGATGCCGCCGACAGCGAATACTTCGCGTTTCGCGCCTATGACGACATCAGCTCTCCTGACTATTTCAGAAAGCTCGCCGGGATACTGCAGGCCGGTTCGCATCTGCATCTTGCCGCCGGTAATATCCGCCAGGATTTTGGCCCGGTGATCGGAATGCGCGAGGCACCCTGGATCAGTGACCCGGCTATCGAAGCCGCAGCGCCTGAGCAACGCATTCCATACCGCATGTTTGCCTGCCAGGCGGGCTGGTTCTATGGGCTATGGCGGAAAAAGGCACTCACTCAGGCCCTTGACCGTGTGCTGTCACAGTATGACGATCTCTGGGCTGGCGATCACCTGATCTTGCTGCATGCCATGCTTGCAGATGGGGTGGCAGGCACCTCAGATCCGGATGTTGAGTTCATCCAGGGTATATTGCCTGGCCCCAGCCATTATGGCTCATCGCGGCGGCCGCGCTGGTCCGTGATGAAAGACCGCAACACCCGCTTCCTCGCCTGTGCCCGCGACCTGCTTGCCGAGACGGATATGACTCCGGCAACCAGACGGGCAGTTGATCAGGTTCTGGTCAGATATACCTATAAGCGCTGCTATCCATGGCGGCGCGTCGCGAAGGCCAGACTGCGCATGCTGCTCGGCATAGAAAGATAGTTGCCGCGCCGGAACTACATACCCCGTGCAGCGCTCGGGCGATCCGCCATCAATGGCCCTGACCATTCAGCCCCAGATCATGCTGACGCGCGGCATTCGCCTCATCGATACGCAGGATCCGCCCCGGATTGCCGACCACGACCGCCCCATCGGGCACGTCTTTCGTTACCACCGCCCCGGCACCGATCATCGCAAAATTGCCAATCCGGACCCGCGGCAGAATGGTTGCATTGGTGCCCACAAACACCCCATCCCCGATGCGGCAACAGCCCGAGACGCTGACCTCATGCGCAATGAAGGTCGATGAGCCGATCAACGTCTCATGCCCCACTTTCGCGCCCATATGCAGACTCGAATTGTCTCCGATCACTACACCGGCCTGCAAGACCACGGCTTCCTGGATGTAATTCCCGCAGCCGAGGCTGACCATGTCCAGATCGACGGAAGGATGCAGAAAATTCGCCAGCCGGCCACCGCGCCGGATGATATCCCGGCTCGTCTCGTAGCGCACCAGAGCGCTGCCGGTGATCAGGTTCACGAAGTGCACGCCCTCGGTGGCGAGCCCGGCAACCCGGTCGGAGCCACCCAGCACCGGATAGCCGTAGAAGTCGCTTCCCTGCAGGGACGGATCATTATCGATGAACCCGGCCACCTCGCACCTCTGACCCGCGCGTTCCAGCGCGCGTAGCATACGGATCGTCTCGGGGTTGGATGCGCCAAGAAAACAAAGCTTCACATCGGTCCTCCTTGCCATAGGAGATCTGGTATTCCCTGCCGCGACCGGCAGCAACAGGGGATCTTCAATGCCGATGCTGCGCGCCTGTCCGCCATCACTCCTTAACGCAACGCAGATACCCCCCCGGCGACGAGGAGAGCTGCAATTTGCCATTGATGAGCGGATCCGGTTCGAACCGGTCGGTTCCGGCAAGGAAATCCCCGACCGCACTCAGCGGCTCATCACCCGGATACCAGATTTTCGACCGTTTCTTCGGCGTCTGATCCGGCGTCATGAAGCCAATCACCGTATCCGCGACCACAAGATAGCAGCCTTCGGTCACCAGATCGGCATAGGCGCGGCATTCCGCCAGAACATGCGCGCGCGAATGGTCGCTGTCGAGAACCACCATCACACGCGACCCCGGCGGGATTTCGGCCCGCACCTTTGCCAGCGTATCCTCATCGGCCGAACCGCCCTCGATCAGCACCACCCGTTTCGACATCGGATGGCTTTCGATCGTGTCACGGTTATGGGCGCGGATGTCGATATCGACACCGATCACCTTGCCCTTGCCCATCACCTCCAGAAGCGAGGCCATGAACAGCACCGATCCGCCGCGCGCCACACCGGTTTCGATGATCACATCGGGCTTTGTCTCCCAGATCACCTCTTGCGTGGCCATGATATCGGCCGGCATCTGGATGATCGGAACGCCCATCCAGCTCCAGAGATAGGAGTAATCATAGCGGTCCAGCGCGGTGAGCATATCAAGCGATTGCGCGAAAACCGCCTTGTCCTCTCCGAGCGCGAGCGCTTGCTTGCGTTTATGGGCTTCGAACTCTAAACGGTCGTCTTGTACGGTCACTTTGGCCTCGATACGACTTGGATCTGGGTATCGGGATCAGACGACCAGGACCGGCCACCGGTCAAGAGAAAACCGGTCAGGGAGAAACGTCGAATGACATCTGATCGGCCATTGGGCCCCAATCCAGACGCGCCCGTTTCCGCCGCAAAGCCCGCCCGCCAGATCCCGGTGGCAGCGCCGTCGATTACTGAACGCGAGGGCGAGCTGGCGCGTGAGGCCGCGCTGAACGCCTGGGGCGCGGATCACTACCGCTATAACCGCCGGTTCGAAGAGATGCTCGCCGCCCATTGCGGAGTTGCCCATGCGGTCAGCCTGCCCCATGCGACCTCCGGGCTGCATCTGGCGCTGGCGGCACTTGGGGTCGGGCCCGGTGATGAGGTGATCGGCCCGGATGTGACCTGGATCGCCTCGATGGCGCCGGTCACTTATGTAGGCGCGGTGCCGGTTTTCGTTGATATCCTGCCCGATACCTGGTGTCTTGACCCGGTGGCGGTCGAGGCCGCAATCACACCCCGGACAAAGGCGATCATCGGCGTCGATCTCTATGGTTCGATGTGTGACTGGGAGGCGCTGCGTGCCCTTGCCGACCGCCATGGAATCGCACTGATCGAGGATGCGGCCGAAGCGCTTGGCTCGACATATTGCGGGCGCCCGGCCGGCAGCCTCGGCGATGTGGCGGTGTTTTCCTTCCATGGCTCGAAAACCATCACCACCGGCGAAGGCGGTGCGCTGGTCACCAATGATCCGGCCCTGCATGCAAGGGTGCAAAAGCTGCGCGACCATGGCCGCCCGCCGGGAGACCGGTTTTTCCTAAATGACGAGGTCGCATTCAAATACAAGATGAGCGCCGTCCAGGCCGCCCTTGGCATCGCACAGATGGAGCGGCTGGACGCGCTGATCGCCTATAAGCGGCAATTGTTCGGCTGGTATGCCGACCGGTTGCGCGATGTGCCCGGCCTCGCGATCAATGCCGAACCGCAAGAGGTGAAGAACTCATTCTGGATGGTCACGGTCATCCCCGATGAACGCTATGATCTGGATAAATTCGCCCTGCAAACCGCGCTGGCCGAACAAGGCATTGATTCAAGACCATTCTTCTCAAGCCTCTCATCGCTCAAGGCCTATGCGGACACAGACTGCCGCCCCCTGATGACGCCGCGCACAGAGACCGCACGGATCGTCCATGCCGGGATCAATCTGCCCTCGGGCTATGGCCTCGATGAAGCAACCGTGAGCTATATTTGCGAAACGCTGAAAGAGATCCTGCAGAGATGCGCCCGGCGCTGAGGCAACGCGCTCCTTCTCCACCCTCACCGACCCAAAGCTGCAGCTCTTTCGGCACTCCTCCCCATGGGCAAGGGGATGGGCATACATCGTATTCTCGCCGCACTAGCTGATAAGAGTATAGCGGTCGACATTTTCGACGGCCCTGAGGACGAAATCGCACTCAAGGGTCCTGCAAGGGACAGGCCTGGGCTGTCATGCTCCATGGCATAGCCAAGCGTCAGTTGCGCGGCGCGCAATATCTGCGACAGCGCAAGTTTGGGGCAAGCGGCTGTCAGCCGGAACGAACGTTACTGCAATTAGCCCCGGTCAATGGGTCCACGGATTGCGCCGGTCTGTGGCGAAATTCTCGCCATAGCCACGCAGGCGGATATTTGCCTTGCGCGGGGTCGGCTCGATCACCGTATAGGCGATGCCATGCTGTTGGGCGTAGGCTTCGGCCTCTTCGCGGGTCTCGAACCGCAGCTTGACCTGGGTCTGGGTGTCCGAAGATGAGGTCCAGCCCATCAGCGGATCCACTTCACGTGCCGAATCCTGCGCGAATTCCAGCAGCCAGACATGGGTTTTGCCCATACCAGATTGCATGGCATTGCGGCTGGGCTGATAGATACGGGCTCGCATTGGGCTGACCTCCGGAATAGCCCCGCCGTTCTGGCCGAAACGCTGCGAAAGTGCAAGGGATGCCGACAGACCGGACCATCGCGCCGGCGCATCTCGCGCCACAAGGACAGCGCGGCGCTGAACTGGGGTTGAACTGGAACAAAAACAGATCAAATTAGCGACAGACTGCCCGCTGCCCCCCTGCCCCTCCCGAGGCCCGAGATGCATAACAACGCGCCCGACAAGCTGCCCGACATTTCCCATATCACGCCAGTCCGGCGCGAAAAGCTCGAAGGCGGGCAGCGCTTTGTCATGCACACGCCCTTCACCGCGGCGGGCGACCAGCCGACCGCAATTGCCGAACTGTCGCAGGGTGTGACCGCAGGTGAACATGACCAGGTGCTGCTGGGGGCAACCGGCACCGGTAAGACCTTCACCATGGCGAAAGTGATCGAAGAGACGCAGCGCCCGGCGATCATCCTTGCGCCAAACAAGACGCTGGCCGCGCAATTATACGGGGAATTCAAAGGCTTCTTCCCCGATAATGCCGTTGAGTATTTCGTAAGCTATTACGATTACTACCAGCCCGAGGCCTATGTCGCGCGCACCGATACCTTTATCGAGAAAGAAAGCCAGATCAACGAAGCCATCGACCGGATGCGCCATTCCGCGACAAGGGCACTGCTGGAGCGTGACGATGTGATCATCGTGGCGTCGGTGTCCTGTATCTACGGCATCGGCTCGGTCGAGACCTATTCGGCGATGACCCAGGACATGGTTCAGGGCCAGTTCTATGATCAGCGCAAATTCATCCAGGAACTGGTGGCGCAGCAATACCGGCGTTCGGAGGTCGGGTTTCAGCGCGGCGGGTTCCGCGTCCGGGGCGATGTGATCGAACTTTGGCCCGCCCACCTTGAAGACCGCGCATGGCGGTTCTCATTTTTCGGCGAAGAGCTGGAAAGTATCACCGAATTCGACCCGCTGACCGGCGCGAAAACCGGCAGCTACAGCCAGATCCGTATCTATGCCAACAGCCATTATGTGACGCCGCGCCCGACCATGGCCCAGGCGATCCAGGGCATCCGTGCCGAGCTGCACCAGCAGCTGAAACGCTTCAACGATGAGGGCAAGCTGCTGGAGGCGCAACGTCTTGAACAGCGCACGCGGTTTGATCTGGAGATGCTGGAAGCCACCGGCGTCTGCAACGGGATCGAGAACTATTCGCGTTATCTGACGGGGCGCGCACCTGGCGAGCCGCCGCCGACGCTTTTTGAATTCATCCCTGACAATGCCATTGTTTTTGCGGATGAATCCCACGTTTCTGTGCCGCAGATCGGCGGCATGTACCGGGGCGACTTCCGGCGCAAATCGGTGCTGGCGGAACATGGCTTCCGCCTGCCCTCCTGCATGGACAACCGGCCGCTGAAATTCGAGGAATGGGACGCGATGCGGCCGCAATCGGTCTTCGTTTCGGCCACTCCCGCGGCATGGGAGCTGGAACAGGCCGGTGGTGTTTTCACCGAACAGGTGATCCGCCCGACGGGTCTGATCGATCCGATGATCGAGATCCGGCCGGTCGACATGCAGGTGGATGACCTTCTCGACGAGGTCCGGCGGGTCGCGGCAAAGGGCCTGCGCGTTCTGGTGACCACGCTGACCAAGCGCATGGCGGAGGATCTGACCGAATATATGCATGAACAGGGGATCCGCATCCGCTACATGCATTCCGATATCGACACGATCGAACGGATCGAGATCCTGCGCGATCTGCGGCTGGGTGCCTTTGACGTGCTGGTGGGTATCAACCTTCTGCGCGAGGGGCTCGATATTCCCGAATGCGGACTGGTGGCGATTCTCGATGCGGATAAGGAGGGCTTCCTGCGGTCGGAAACCTCGCTGATCCAGACCATCGGGCGGGCCGCGCGCAATGCCGAGGGGCGGGTGATCATGTATGCCGACAAGATCACCGGCTCGATGAGCCGAGCCATGGCCGAGACCGAACGGCGGCGCGAAAAGCAAAAAGCCTATAACCGTGAACATGGCATCACGCCGCAGACGGTGAAGAAAAACGTCGAGGATGTGCTGGCGGGGCTGTGGTCGGGCGATACCGATCAGTCGCGGGTGACGGCGAAAATCGACCGGCCGGCGGTGGGCCAAAATCTGGCGGCGCATCTCGACGCGCTGCGGGTGGCGATGCGCAAGGCGGCCGAAAACCTCGAATTCGAGGAAGCGGCGCGGCTGCGCGACGAGGTCAAACGGCTCGAAGCGGTAGAACTGGCCGTGGCCGACGACCCGCTGGCACGGCAATCGGCGGTCGATGAGGCGGTGGATGAGGCCGTGAGAGCTTCGGGCCGCTCGACTGCCGGGCGCGCGGGCCAACGTGGCGGCACCAAAAGGAGCAAGCGGCGATAACAAGCCCACTTGTCCCCCGCTGTTGAGCCTGATTGACGCCTGCGTGCTGCGTTGCGGCGGTTCAGCCGGGTTTCCGTCCGGGGCTGTGATCCGCGCAATGTCCAGACCTGTTCAGGCGCCTGCGCGCCCGTCGCGCCAGATGTCGGACAACGATTCAGTCTGGCGAAGATTACGCCGACCGAAGTTTCGACGGCCCTGCTGCTGTCGAAGGGCTGGTCAGGGTCATCGGCCAGGATATTTACGATCCTGACCGGGGTGGCGACGGGGTCGGCTGCGACCGCTGCCCCCGTCGCATTAATGATTTCAGGCTGTCCTCACCAGGCGGATCAGCAGCAGGAGAATCACCGCACCGATGGTGGCATGGATGATGGAGGCAAGAATTGCATTGCCGCCAAAGGTCAGACCGATCCGCGGCAGGATCAGCCCGGCGATAAAGGCGCCCACCACACCAACCACGATATTGCCGACCAGGCCAAAGCCGTAGCCTTTGACCAGTTGTCCCGCCAGCCAGCCGGCAATTGCGCCGATGACCAGAAGAATCAGAATGCTTTCGATACCCATAATCTCTCCCTCACTTTAACGAAGCGCCGTCAGGGTGTCGGGCGATGCCGCCCCGCCCGAAGATCGGCGGTTCTGTTGCAGAGCCTCACTATGGCCGGAAGATTAACGCAGCCGGAGCGATTTGGTTCCCTCTCGCAGAATGACCCTGGCTCACGGCGATTGACCTTGCCGCCGCATCCGCCGAATGTGCTTTGCTCCGACTTTCGACGCCTCATCCGCCGCCGCTTCACCTCATTAAAGACCGGACCCGTGCCCATGCAGATCCTCGACCCGTTTCACCCGATGTTCGAGCGCCCCGTCACGCGGCTCTTGACCACGGTCCTGCCGATCCTGTGGTCGGGTCTGGAGTTCTTTGTCTTCAACGCGCCGCTTTGGGGGGCGGTCTTCCTCGTGGCGGGGCTTTATGCCGGCTATATGCTCTATATCGTCAGGCCAAAGGGGCCGGACGGGGGCAAGTGACCAGCCCCCGCATCTCGCCCGAATCGCCCTGAAGAGCGCTTTCGCGCAATTTGCAGCCGGTGAGCTCGGGGATCAGGTCGATCATTGTGGCCCGAATCGCCTGATGCTCCCCCGGTGAGGCCCAGCCGAGACGGATCACCTCGACACTGCTGCCCTTCAGAAAGACCACATAGTCATGCCCGCCACGGCTGGCGTCAAAGCGCTCGGCCCCGAACATATGCGGCGCAGGCTGGGCACCACAGGCGGCAAGAAAAAGGGGCAGGATCAGGGTCACTCGCATGATCCGATGCTCTGCGACCAGGGTTAATAATTCCTGAAGATCTTTGCCCGACCCACCAGGCCCCTGAAAATCCCCACTATTTTTCTGGTGACAAAGTGATTTTTCGCGCTTAGCTTTCCCGACATGTCGATGTCCTGCGCCCCCGTCTGGTTTTATTACTTCCGCTCATGCCAGCGGATGCGGGCGGCTGTGTAACGCGAGACAGGCGATACTCACCAAAAACCCCCAAGCCGCTGGTTAGACCGGCGGCTTTCCGTTTTCGGGGGTACCGGTCAGATCCTGAGGCAAAGAACAGGAAGACCGAAATGCCGACCGAAACCAACAATCTGCGTATCGAGGAATTGCGCCCCCTGCCCTCGCCGCTGGAGCTCGCCGTGGCGATCCCGCGCGATGCCGCCATATCCGAGACCGTAGCACAAAGCCGCAATGCCATCCGCGAGATTCTGGCGGGCCGTGATGAGCGGCTCCTCCTCGTGATCGGGCCCTGTTCGATCCATGACCCCGAGGCCGCGATGGATTACGCCCGCCGCCTCGCGGCCGAGCGCAAGCGCCACCAGGACAAGCTGGAAATCGTGATGCGGGTCTATTTCGAAAAGCCGCGCACCACGGTCGGCTGGAAGGGTCTGATCAATGATCCGCATCTCGACGGCTCGGACCGGATCGAAGACGGGCTGCCCCTGGCGCGCAAGCTGCTGCTCGATATCAACCGCATGGGTCTGCCCGCCTCGACCGAATTCCTCGACCCGATCATGCCGCAATATTTCGCAGATCTGATCGCCTGGGGCGCGATCGGGGCGCGCACCACGGAAAGCCAGATCCATCGCCAGCTGGCCTCGGGCCTGTCCTGCCCGGTCGGCTTCAAGAACGGCACCGATGGCTCGGTCCAGATGGCGCTGGATGCGATTCTGTCGGCACGCGGCCAGCATTCTTTCCCGGCGATCACGGCAGACGGCCGGGCGGCGATCGCGCGCACCACCGGCAACCCCGATTGTCATGTCGTGCTGCGCGGCGGGTCGAATGGGCCGAATTTCAGTGCCGCCGATGTCGATGCGGTGGCTGCGGCTGCGGCAAAGGCCGGCATTGATCCGGGTATCATGATCGATGCGAGCCATGCCAACAGCGGCAAAGACCCGGCCCGCCAGCCCGGCGTTGTTGCCGATGTCGCCGCCCGTATCCGCGCGGGCGAGCGCCGTATCCGTGCGCTGATGGTCGAAAGCAACCTGGTCGCCGGTGCGCAAAAAGTCGTTCCTGGCCAAAAGCTTGTCTATGGCCAGTCGATCACCGATGGCTGTATCTCCTGGGATCAGACGGTCGAACTGCTTGACGGACTCGCCGATGCGGTCAAAGCGGGCGATATGGCCGCCGCCTGAGCCATAATCTCGATATGCTGGCCGCCCCCGGTTATCCAGGCGGCCAGCTCTGCCAGTACAGCAGCTTCCGGCTGCCGCCCCCGCCCTTTCAGCGCGCATTCCCAGACCAGGGCAACCCGCCAGCCCTGTGCCTCAAGCGCGGCCAGGACGCGGGCGTCGCGCGCCATATTGCTGCCGATCTTGCCGCGCCAGAACTCTTCCCGCGTCCTGGGCCAGCGAAACAGATCGCAGCCATGGCCGTGCCAGAAACACCCATGCGCGAAGATCACCGCCCGGTATTTCGCAAGCACCAGGTCGGGCCGCCCGGGCAGGTCACCCCTTTGCAACCGGTAGCGGAACCCGAGTCGGTGCAGCCCCTTGCGCAACACCCTCTCGGGCTTTGTATCCGCGCCCCGGATCGCCTGCATATTGCGCCGCCGCACATCAGGCGAATGAACGTCAGCCATGGATCAGCGAAAGGATATGTGGCCGCATTTTCTGCGCGACCTCGGCAAAGACCGGGACCGCCACCGAATTGCCGAACTGGCGATAGGCCTGGGTGTCCGAGACCGGAATGCGGAAATTCTCACCATAGCCCATCAGTCGCGCGCATTCCCTGGGCGTCAGGCGGCGCGGGTTTTCACCGGGCCGCTGGCGGATCAGGATCTCGGAGCCGTCCTTGTAGTAGCGCGCCGAAAGCGTGCGGGCGATGTCATCCGGCCCGAAAAGGCCAAATCCGAACCCATTGCCCTTTGCGCGATGCTTGGCGGCATAGTCCTGAAGATAGCGCCAGAGCTTATCGGTCAGCGTGTACTTCTCGCTGACAACCGCATCGGGGCCGGTGGTGAAATGCCCTTCCGGAGCCTCAGTGCCGTTCTCGGGATGCAGGATCGTGCCCAGCCGACGCCCGCCGTAAGTGGGCAGCTCAAGGTCAGCCCAGCTGAAAGAGGTGGTCTCGCGAAAACCCACCATCACGATCCGCTCGCGATGTTGCGGCACGAAATGACCGGCATCAATCACTTTGGTAAAAAGCTGGTAGCCCAGCTCTTCAGTCAGTGTCCGGTGAATGACAGCAAAGGTATTGCCCTTATCATGGCTTTGCAGGTTCTTTACATTTTCCAACAAGAACGCGGCCGGGCGATGGTGTTTTATCAGCCGCGCCACGTCAAAAAACAACGTGCCCTGGGTTTCATCGGCAAAACCATGCGCCCGGCCGAGCGCATTTTTCTTCGAGACCCCGGCGATAGAGAACGGCTGGCAGGGAAAGCCCGCAACCAGCACATCATGGTCGGGCACATCGGCCTCAGCCACTTCGCGGATATCGCCGGCAATCGGGCGGTTGTCAGGATAATTGGCGTGATAGGTTTTCTGCGCGAACTGATCCCATTCCGAGGTGAAAATACAGCGCCCCCCCGCCGCCTCCATGGCACGCCTGAGGCCCCCGATTCCGGCGAAGAGGTCGATGAACGTGAAAGAGCCTTCAGGGTCCGGATGGCGCCCGGCCTCGGCACGCAATACCGTCAGGACAGCCTCGCGCGGGGCTTCTTCGCCACGTTTCCAGCGGTAAATATGGCCCTCGGAATAGCCAAGACGTTTCGCGGCATCGGGCACAGACCACCCCGCCTGGGCCAGAAGCCTGTCAAATTCGGTTTGCATCGCGGCTTTCATCTCTGGGAATTTTTCTGACATTATGGCGATACACGCCCCGCCGCAACCGGGACTGCGACGCCCCGCCGCAGGTCCGGTTTGACCTCGCTCAAGGTCGGGCAGGACAACTCCGCTTAGCGCATGGGGAATGGCCGGTTGCCGGTCATTTCTGTGACACAGGAGTTCACCATGACATCCCGCATCCTTTTCGCCGCCCTGATCGCCTGCGGCCTCGCAGCCCCCGGCTTTGCCGCCGAAATCGAGGTGCATATGCTGAACAAAGGCGCCGCCGGCACAATGGTTTTCGAGCCGGATTACGTGCGCGCCGAACCGGGCGATGTGATCAGGTTCATCCCAACCGACAAGAGCCACAATGTCGAGGCAATCAAAGATATGTTGCCGCCCGGCGCCGCGGTGTTCAAAGGCAAAATCAATGAAGAACTTGACGTGACGGTGACCGAGCCAGGCATTTACGGCGTCAAATGCACGCCGCATCTGGCCATGGGCATGGTGATGGTGATCCAGGTGGGCGCGGCGCCTGCAGATCTGGCGGACGAGATCGAAAAGCTCAAGGCGGTGAAACTGCCAAAGAAAGCGCGTGAGCGGATGGATCTGGCACTGGATCAGGTTCAATAATCGAACATCCATATGGAAAACGCCGCCCGATTACGAGCAGCGTTTTCCCTTCTTCAACATTTCTTCCGGATCTGGCGTTAAAGCCTCATCCCTTGTTCATCCTGTTCTCGATGAGGTCTTCGACGACGGTCGGGTCTGCGAGGGTTGAGGTATCCCCGAGGGCGGCAAAGTCGTTTTCGGCGATTTTGCGCAGGATGCGGCGCATGATCTTGCCGGAACGCGTCTTCGGCAGGCCCGGGGCGAACTGGATCAGGTCGGGTTTGGCGATCGGGCCGATCTCGGCGCGGACCCAGGCCTCCAGCTCGCGCTTCAGCTCGGGGGTCGGCGTCACCCCGTTCATCAGCGTGACATAGGCATAGATGCCCTGCCCCTTGAGGTCATGCGGATAGCCGACAACTGCCGCTTCGGCGACCTTCTCATGCGCGACAAGGGCGGATTCCACCTCTGCCGTGCCCATCCGGTGGCCGGAGACGTTAATGACATCATCGACACGGCCGGTAATCCAGTAATAGCCATCCGCATCGCGACGGCAGCCGTCGCCCGTAAAATAATACCCTTTATACTGGCTGAAATAAGCCTCTTCAAATCGCGCGTGATCCCCCCAGAGCGTCCGCATCTGCCCGGGCCAGCTGTCGCTGATGCACAACACGCCCTCGCATTCGGTTTCGCTCAGCTCTGCCCCGGTCTGCGGGTCAAGCACCACCGGCTTCACCCCGAAAAACGGCACCGTCGCCGAGCCGGGCTTCGTCGCCACAGCCCCCGGCAAGGGCGTCAGCATATGGCCGCCGGTCTCGGTCTGCCAGAAAGTGTCGACGATCGGCAGTTTCCCTTTTCCAACATATTTGTCGTACCAGGCCCAGGCTTCGGGGTTGATAGGTTCACCAACCGAGCCAAGCAGCTTCAGAGACGACAGGTCGTGACGCTCGACAAATTCCGGCCCCATCCCCATCAGCGACCGGATCGCGGTCGGCGCGGTATAGAACTGATTGACCCGGTGTTTGGCGCAGACCTCCCAGAAACGGCCGGCATCGGGCCAGGTCGGCACGCCTTCGAACATCAGCGTGGTGCCGCCATTCGCCAGCGGCCCATAGACGATATAGCTGTGGCCGGTGACCCAGCCGACATCGGCCGTGCACCAGTAAATATCGCCGTCATGATAGTCGAACGTATATTGATGCGTCATCGCGGCATAGGTGAGATAGCCGCCCGATGTATGCACCACGCCCTTCGGCTTGCCGGTCGAGCCGGACGTATAGAGGATGAACAAAGGATCCTCGGCGCCGACCTCGACATAGGGGCAATAGGGCTTCGCTTCAGCCATTTCCGCCAGCAGGTCGAAATCGCGGCCCGAGACCCAGGAGATCTGCTCGCCCGTGCGTTTCACCACCAGGCATTTCACCCGGTCCGAACAATGCAAAAGCGCCTTATCGGTGTTGTCCTTGAGCCCGGTCTTCTTGCCGGCGCGCGGTGCCCAGTCGGCGGTGATCACGAGCTTCGCCTCGGAATCATTGATCCGGTTCGCCAGGGCATCCGGGGAAAAGCCCCCGAAAACAACGGAATGCACCGCGCCGAGCCGGGCGCAGGCCAGCATCGCATAGGCCGCCTCGGGGATCATCGGCAGATAAAGCACGACGCGGTCGCCCTTTTTCACACCATGCGATTTCAGCACATTGGCCATGCGCGAGACCTGCTCGAGCAGCGCGCGATAGGTGATATGTTTCGCCGGCTCCTTCGGATCATCCGGCTCCCAGATGATCGCGGTCTGCTCCGCCCGGTCGATCAGATGGCGGTCGATGCAATTCGCCGCCACATTCAGCGAGCCGTCGCCAAACCAGCGGATCGAGATATTCCCCGGCGCGAAACTGGTCTCTTTCACCGTGCTATAGGGCTGGATCCAGTCCAGACGAAGCCCCTCGCGCCCCCAGAAAGCATCAGGAGACGCAACCGATTCGCCGTAAAGACGCGCGTAACCCGCAGCATCAACATGCGCACCCGCCGAAAATTCCAATGATGGCGCGCGGCTCGTAACCGGACCTGACATGACACATTCCTCCCTTGCTTCGGGCGGTCTGTGCCCCTGGCCGGGATTTCCCCAAGGCCCGGCTCCCGCCCCGATCTGCTGGCCGGGGCCGGATCCATGACCGCCCCCCTGAACGCGATAGGGGGACTCAGGAGCGGAAAGGTCAATAAGCGTCGAGCGACTTACCGTTCAACCGAAGGTGAAATCGCGCAGATAAGAGGGCGGCTCTGCGGCAAGCCCGGGCGCCAGGTCTGGGGCCGGGCGCGGCGCCCCCGTCACCATCTGCATCGGCAGGACCCCGGCCCAGACCGGCCAGCCCGCATCTTCCGGCGGGTCGGTCGGATCACCGGCGCTGATCTTCGCCGAAGCCTCCGAAATCGGCAGCGACAAGACCGCCGTCGCCTTCAGTTCCTGCACCGTCATCGGGCGCAAAGCGTCCCAGCGGCCGGGGAAAAGCCGCTCCATCATCGCCTTCAGCGCAGCCTCTTTTTCGGCCGGGTCGCGCAGCAGGACCGCTTCGCCAAAGACCATCACCGAGCGATATTGCGTTGAATGTTCCAGCCCTGACCGCGCCAGAACCATCCCATCGACCGCCGTCACCGTGACACAGACCTTCGCGCCCGATGCCGCCTTGATCATCCGGCTGGCCGAAGATCCGTGCCAGTAAATCCGGTCACCGATCCGCCATTGCAACGTCGCGGTCACCACCGGCTGGCCGTCAATCAGATGGCCGATATGGGCCAGCGGAATGCGGTCCAGCAAATCGCGGATCACCTCAGGGTCATAGCTGGCCATCCCATGCTGACGGCGGGCACGGGTCAGGGTCGAAGGCGGCTTATGGTCGGACATGCTGGCTCCAGGCGGTGGCTGTTCGCGCAATCTTCTCTGACGCCGCCCTGACGTCCACCCCGTTTCAGCCAGCGCATCGGCCGGATCCGACAGAAGAAAACCCCGCCCGGGCATACCGGACGGGGTTTAAATATCACCAGGGCCACGCTGCAGCGTAAAGCCCGGCACGCCTCAGGCGGCGGCTTGTGCTTTCTCGATATCGCGCTTGATTTTCAGCGCATCCGAGGAGAGCTCTGCATCCTTGGCACGCGCGAGAAACGCGTCCAGACCACCGCGGTGATCCACGGTCCGCAGAGCGGCTGCCGAGATGCGCAGGGTGTAGGTTTTGCCGAGCACGTCGGATGCCAGCGAAACCTCATTCAGGTTCGGCAGGAAACGACGACGGTTCTTGTTATTCGCATGGCTGACCGTGTTGCCGGTCATCGGGCCTTTGCCCGTCAGTTCGCAAACGCGCGACATTGCGGTATCCTTCAGGTCTGTTCAGCTTTCGCTGTATTGGGTCAGCTTGCGCTGTGTTCAAAGGACAAACCCAAGGGAATCCCCCCGCTGTCCGAATTCGATCCTGGGGCAAATACGGGGAATCCGCTCCGGCGTCAAGCGATTCACCGCGAGAAGCCGCCGGGAAACGCGGCTGTCAGGCTGCTTTCATATCGGGCGCCCGAGCGCTGCCATCATCTGCCGCGCGGCAGCCTCGGGCGTGACTTCTCCGGCTGCGACCTGAGCTCCGAGCCGGGCGAGGATTCCCTTTGCCGGTTCCCGCTCCAGCACCGACAAAAGCCCGTGGCGCACCTCTTCCCCGAACCAATGCGCCGCCTGTTCAGACCGCCTGCGCGCCCAATGGCCCTGGTCCTTGCGCCAGGTGGCAAGCAGGGTCATCTCGTCCCAGGCCTTGTCGAGGCCTGCGCCGCTATAGGCGGAAACCGGCATCGCTTTGGGGAAACCTTCCGGGTCCTGCGCGCGTTTGCGCAACAGCCGCAGCGCGCCGGCATAATCGGCCACCGTCCGGGTCGCGGTCGCCAGCAGGTCGCCATCCGCCTTGTTGACCAGAATCATATCGGCCATTTCCATGATGCCGCGCTTGACCCCTTGCAGCTCATCGCCGCCCGCCGGCGCCATGAGTAGCAGAAAGACATCGCAGATCTCGGCCACCATGGTCTCGGACTGGCCGACCCCCACCGTCTCGATCAGCACGAGGTCAAACCCCGCCGCCTCGCACAGCGCCACCGCCTCACGGGTGCGCCGCGCCACACCGCCCATATGGGCCTGGCTGGGCGAGGGGCGGATATAGGCGTTGGGATGGCGCGAGAGCTGCTCCATCCGGGTCTTGTCACCGAGAATCGAGCCCCCCGACCGCGCCGAAGACGGGTCCACGGCAAGGACCGCGATCTTCTTGCCGGTCTCGGCCAGGTTCATGCCGAAAGCCTCGATAAAGGTGGATTTCCCCACCCCTGGCGTGCCCGAAAGCCCCAGCCGCAACGCCTGACGCCCGGAAGCGCGCAGCGCGGAAATCAGTTCCACCGCCTGTTCACGGTGATCAGGGCGCGCGCTTTCGATCAGCGTGATCCCCCGCGCGAGCGCCCGCCGGTCACAGGCGAGGATCGCCCCGGCCATTGCGCCAATATCCATAGACTTCACCCCTGCACCCCCCTCCCGCATCTGCCAGCCTCAATTCGCCTGCGGATAGGAGATCACCGAAAGATAGCGCGCCGGGAGCGTGTTCAGCTTTTCAGGCCCATGCGGTGCATCGGCGTCAAAGAACAGGCTGTCGCCGGGTTGCATCAGGAAGGTCTGCTCGCCATGGCGGTAGACCACTTCGCCTTCCAGCATATAGAGAAGCTCGATCCCGTCATGCTGGAAGGTCGGGAAGATATCGGATTGCTCGTTGAGCGTGATCAGATAGGGCTCGACGATCACGCCGCTGGCATTCTCGCCGATATGGCCAAGAAGGCTGTATTGATGGCCCGCCCGCGTGCCGGCGCGTTCGGTGATCACCGCTTCGCCCGACTTCACATGCATGACCTGGCGATTTTCCTCATAGCGACGGAAGAACGAGGTCAGCGGCACGGAAAGCGCATGGGCCAGCACCTGCAGCGTCGTGAGCGAGGGCGAGGTGATGCCGTTTTCGATCTTCGAGACCATGCCGATCGAGAGACCGGTCTGCTTTGAGAGATCGGCGACCGTCATCCCCTTCTGGCGACGAAAGCTGCGGACGGCGCGTCCGATGGCCACCTCGAGCACTTTCTCGCGTGGTTCAGAGACCCGGTGCGGATCCTGGGAGAGGGAGCGAAGTGGCTTGGCGGGCTCTGCTTTCTTCGGTCTGCTGCTCATCAAATCCCTCTGTTTCCCACAGTTTGCCGTCAGACCTTGCCGGCCCGGACCTGCCGGTCCACTGACGGAGCTTGTATCATGGCCGTAAAATATGACTATGCTAGCGATAAATGTTTCCTGAGAGAATAAGAAACATGAACCAGGATGAAAGCGGCCTGCATCTGGGCTTTCTGATCTTTCCGGGCTTTCCGATGGCCTGCCTGACCTCGGCCATCGAGCCCCTGCGCGCAGCCAATGAGATCATCGGCAAACGCGCGTTCCGCTGGAGTGTCGTGGGCGAAACCGCGAGCCGCGTGGTCTCGTCTGCCGAGGTCGGTTTCGATCCCGATCTGGCGCTGGCCGATCTCACGGATTGCGACCAGCTTTACATCCTGTCGGGCCCGGCGGGAAAGTTCACCAATGCCCGCAGCTCAAACGCGGTGCTGCGCCGGCTCGCGCGCCATGGCACCGGGATCGGCGCCTTCTCGGGCGGAATCTTTCCGCTGGCCCGCTCCGGCCTGCTCGACGGACATAAAACCTCGGTCCACTGGTGTTATGAGGCCGCGTTCAAAACCGAATTTCCCGGCGTGATCGCGTCGGAAAAGGTGATCACCATCGACCGCGGCCGCCTGACCGCCGCAGGCGCCACCGCTGTGTTTGATCTGATGCTGCGGCTGATCGAGGAACAGCTTGGCCCCGAGGCGATGACGGAAGTGGCCTGCTGGTTCCAGCACCCTTTCATGCGCGGCGAGGAAGTCGAACAAAAGACCCCGACGCTCCGCTCGGACCGCACCGAGGATATGCTGCCGCCGCCCGTCGCCCGCGCGATCCGGCTTTTCGCCGAACATATCGAAGACCCGATCCAGATCGCCGAAGTCGCCGAGGCCGTGGACCTGTCCTCACGCCAGCTTGACCGCTCGTTCAAACGATCAACCGGCCAGAGCCCGCTGAAATATTACCGGCTGCTCCGGCTGAAAAAAGCGCGTCAGATGGCGCTTTATTCCAACGACACGATCACGGAAATCGCGCTGGCGGTGGGTTATGCCAGCACCACCCCGCTTGTGCGCCATTACAGTCAGGCCTTCGGCGTCACCCCACAAGAGGATCGCAAACAGGCCAACCAGTTCCGTGTGAAAGAAAACGCGCCGCTCCCCGCAATCTGATCCGTTGCGATGAGGGCCGCCCGCTTCTGGCAGGCCGCAGAAGCCTCCGGCGGGGATATTCAGGAGACTGACAACAATATCGGAGAAACCACGCTGGTTTCTGTCTCTGGATATTCCGGGCGGCGAGGGGACAGTGCCCCCTCGCCACAGTTTCAACCTTGTGCTGCGCCGCGCATCAGAGCGCCGATTTAGCAGCCGTCATCAGCGCATGATGCAGCGAGGCCGCCGAGGAACGCCCGCCATAGACCGTGTAGCTTTTCCCCGCGGCACGACAGACCAGGATACAGCCCAGATGTTCGATAACTGTACGGCTGGCACCGCCAGAGGGCAGTTTCCCCAGATCGAGGTTCGAAAGAAGTTCGAAAACGGCAAGAACGCCCTCGCCCTCCAGATCGAACCCACCCCAGCCATCGGTCTGTTCAGTGATGGAAGCCGTATCTCCGAAGCCCTTTTTCAGGATCGGCGCGATGTCTTCATGCGTGGCGAAAGGCGCCTCGATGAACCATTGTTCCGGCCCGGTCCAGATCGCGGTAAAGACGCCGCCCGTGGCACTGCGCGCCGGTGCGGGCAGATCGAAGCCGAAGAAAGCACTGGCTGCCGCATGGAACGCTGCCAGTTTTCCCTGCCGCGCCGAAAGCGACGCCAGCGCGGTTTCGGTCCGCTCGGTAATGGTCAGGCCGGGGAAGCTGTCCTTGCGGGGCGCGTCACCCCCCAGCTGGGTGATCGGTTTGAGACGATGATCAGCCACGGAGACGTTCTCCTTCCGGGTCGACAAAATGGGCGGAAACGACTTTGACCAGCGTCTCCTCTCCCGCCAGCGGGTTCACGGCGCGCAGCGTATCGCCTTTGCGGGCCGCACCGTCTTTCAGATAGCCAAGGCCGATGGAATGCCCGAGCGAGGGCGAAAACGCGACCGAGGTCATATAGCCCTGGTCGTTTTTCGCATCGGCCGGCGCGCCCTGGTTGATGAAATGCATCCCACCAAGCAGGGGTTTCGTCGCATCAACCGGCTGGAAGCCCACAAGATTATAGGCGCCCTCGCGGTTCATCCCCTCACGTTCCGACAAGGTCGAGCCGATCGAGTCCTTCTTCTTGTTGACCATGCCGGCCATGCCGAGGTTCAGCGCCGAGGTGGTGCCGTTCAGCTCATTCCCCGCCGCATGGCCTTTCTCGATCCGCATGACGCCGAGCGCCTCGGTGCCATAGACAAGGGCATTGAACTCGCGCCCGGCCTCCATCATGGCGCGGACAAGCCCGTCGCCGTAACGGGTTGGCACCGCGATTTCATAGGCCAGTTCTCCCGAGAAGGAGATCCGGAACAGCCGCGCCCTGAGGCCGCCACAAACCGTGATCTCGCCGCAGCCCATATAGGGGAAGGCCTCGTTCGAGATGTCGAATTCCGGATCGACGATTTTTTGCAGGAGCTTCCGGGCATTGGGTCCGGCGACCGAAAACTGCGCCCAGGCCTCGGTGGTCGAGATGATCTGCACATCAAGATCAGGCCAGAGGCACTGCCGCGCGAATTCCATATGGCGGTAGACGCCGACCGCATTCGCAGTGGTGGTGGTGGTGACGAAGTGATCCTCGGCCAGACGCGCCGTGGTGCCGTCATCCATCGCGATACCGTCTTCGCGCAGCATCAGACCATAACGGACCTTGCCGATACCGAGTTTGGCAAAGGGGTTGCAATAGATGCGGTTGAGGAACTCTGCCGCATCCGGCCCCTGAACGTCGATCTTGCCCAGCGTGGTCACGTCACAGATGCCGACCGAACCACGGGTCGCCAGCACTTCGCGGTCCACGGATTGCCGCCAGGTGGTCTCGCCCGCTTTCGGGAACCACTGCGCGCGCAGCCACATGCCGACCTCGACAAAGACCGCACCCTGTTCCGCCGCCCATTTATGCGAGGGCGTCAGGCGTTTGGGGCGGAAATCCGCACCGGCAGACCGGCCCGCGAAGGCCGCAATCGGCACCGGCGTATAGGGCGGGCGATAGATGGTGGTGCCGGTTTCCGGGATCGACTTTCCGGTCATTTCCGCCATCACGGCAAGGCCCGAAATGTTCGAGGTCTTGCCCTGATCCGTCGCCATACCCATCGTGGTATAGCGCTTCAGATGCTCGACCGAGCGGAAGCCTTCCTGATGCGCAAGTTTGACGTCTTTGACGGTGACGTCGTTCTGCTGATCAAGCCAGGCGCGGCCCTTATGCGGCACATACCAGAGCGGCGTGACGCGCACCGGCGCATCCTCGGCCTGGGGCAGATCGGCGGATTTCACCGTCAGACCAAGGCCTTCCAGCGCCCCGGCTGCAGCCTCAGCACCCGAGGCCAGCGCGCCGGCGGTTGAAAGCCGGCCATTCGCTGCGCCCGCCACTACCATGCCCACCGGCAGGGTGCCGGGGACGAAAGCGGCAAGGTCCGCATTCCAGACCGGGAGGCCGCGCTGATGACAGGTCAGATGCACATTCGGGTTCCAGCCACCCGAGACGCCAAGCGCCTCTGTGGAAATCTGGCGGGTCTCGCCATTCGCAAGTTTCACCCTGATCGAGGACAGGCCAAGGCGGCCATGCGCATCGGTCACCACCGCGCCACGCAGATGTTCAGCCCCCTGGAAGGCGGGGCCATCGGCGCGGCTGTCGATCACGGCGGCAACCTTGACGCCCTTAGCGAGCAGATCCGACGCCGTGCGCAAGCCATCGTCATTATTGGTGAAGACCGCGACCGTCTGGCCCGGCGTCGCAGCCCAGCGATTGGCATAGGCGCGCATGGCACCGGCCAGCATCACGCCGGGACGGTCGTTGTTTTTGAACGCAATCGGGCGTTCGGTCGCGCCTGCGGCCAGCACGGCGCGCTGTGAATAGATCCGCCACAGGATCTGACGCGGCTTGCCTGAGGCCGGGGTCGCGATGTGGTCCGACACCCGCTCCAGCGCACCATAGATACCGTGATCAAAAGAGCCGATCACAACCGTTCGCGTCAGGATGCGGACATTCGGCAGGCTCGAAAGCTCTGCAATCGCAGATTTCGCCCAGTCGGCACCCGAGGCATCGCCAAGCGTAAAGGTCTCGGCATTCAGCCGCCCGCCCGGGGTGAAATCCTCATCTGCGAGGATCACCCGCGCACCAGACCGCGCCGCCGTCAGCGCCGCCGCCAGACCCGAAGGCCCTGCCCCGATCACCAGCAGATCGCAATGCAGGAAGCCCTTGTCATAGGCATCCGGGTCGTCCTGCATCGAGAGGCTGCCAAGCCCCGCCGCGCGGCGGATCATCGGCTCGTAAAGCTTCTCCCAGAACGCTTTCGGCCACATGAAGGTCTTGTAGTAGAACCCCGCCGCGAAGAAGGACGACAGCCGGTCATTGATCGCGAGGAAGTCGAATTTCAGCGATCCGACATGGTTCTGGCTTTTCGCGCTGAGGCCTTCGAACAGTTCCGCAATGGTCGCGCGGGTGTTCGGCTCCTGCCGCGCGCCCTGGCGCAGTTCGACAATCGCGTTCGGCTCTTCCGAACCCGAAGAGATCGGGCCGCGCGGGCGGTGATATTTGAACGACCGGCCCATCAGCCGCACGCCATTCGCGAGCAAAGCCGAGGCGAGCGTATCGCCTTCATAACCCTGATAGGTGGCCCCATCGAAGGTGAAGTTCAGCGGTTTCGAGCGGTTCAGCTGGCCACCGGACAGACGGTTCTTCTGGCTCATTTCGACCTTCCCCGGGCGCGGGCCACATCTCGGGCCAGCTCGACTTTGGTGATTTCATGGGTCAGCGTGTTACGGGTCACCACAAGCCAGGACCGGTCGCCCTGTTCGTGGAACCACAGCTCCTGGTGAAGCCCCGCCGGGTTTTTGCGCTGATAGAGATAATCGTGAAAGGTATCTACGGCGCCCTCGGCGGCCCAGTCTGGCCGGTCGATCAGGTTCGCATCGCCAAGATAGACGAATTCCTGCGAATCTCGCGGCCCCAGCAGGGGGTGATTGATAATCATCGCTCAGGTCCTCAATGCAGGTTCGGTTGGGCGCCCATGCCCTTTTCGTCGATCATCAGCCCCTTGCGGAACCGGTCGAACCGATAGGCGGTCGCCACGGAATGCGGTTGGTCATTGGCGAGCAGATGCGCAAAGCACCAGCCGCTGGCCGGCGTTGCCTTAAAGCCGCCATAGCACCAGCCGCCGTTGAAATAGAGCCCGTCGATATCGGTCTTGTCGATGATGGGCGAGCCGTCCATCGACATATCCATGACACCGCCCCAGATCCGCAGCAGGCGCGCCCGCCCGATCATCGGCATGATCGACATCCCGCCCTCACAGACATCTTCCACGACCGGAAGATTGCCGCGCTGCGCATAGGTATTATAGCCGTCGATATCGCCGCCGAAGACGAGGCCACCCTTGTCGGACTGGCTGACATAGAAATGGCCCGCGCCATAGGTGATCACGCCCGGCAGCACCGGCTTCAGCCCTTCCGAGACGAAGGCCTGCAGCACATGGCTCTCGATCGGCAGACGCTCGATCCCGGCCTGCGCCATGACCTTGCCCGACGAGCCCGCCACCGCACAGCCGATCTTGTTCGCGCCGATGAACCCGCGGGTGGTCTCGACGCCCAGCACCTTGCCGTTCTCGATCTTAAACCCGGTGACTTCGCAATTCTGGATAATGTCGACGCCGCGCTGATCGGCGCCGCGCGCATAGCCCCAGGCGACCGCATCATGGCGCACGGTGCCACCACGTGGCTGCAACAGGCCGCCTTTGATCGGGAAGCGCGCATTGTCGAAGTTCAGGAAGGGCGCGATCTTGCGTACACCTTCCTGGTCAAGCAGTTCGGCATCGACCCCGTTCAGGCGCATGCCATTGCCGCGACGGCGGAAGGCATCGCGCTGCGCATCGGTATGGCAGAGATTCAGCACGCCGCGCTGGCTGACCATGGCGTTATAGTTGAAATCCTGCTCGAGATTTTCCCAGAGCTTCATGGAAAACTCATAGAACGGCTCATTGCCATCAAGCAGATAGTTCGAGCGGATGATCGTCGTGTTGCGGCCCACATTGCCGCCCCCGATCCAGCCCTTTTCCAGCACGGCGACATTGGCCTTGCCGAAGATCTTCGCCAGGTAATAGGCGGTCGCAAGCCCATGGCCACCGCCACCTATGATAATGATATCATAGTGTTTCTTTGGCTCTGGGTCGCGCCAGGCGGGCGTCCAGCCTTTATGGCCCGTCAGGGCCTCTTTGATCACTTTGAAGCCTGAATACCGCATCATATCCCCGCGCCGAAACTTCACCTCAGTGTCAGGATTTTCACTGGCCCCACCCCTCTTGTTTCAGACAGCGACCCTTTCATTTCGGACATGTCACAAAATTCTGTCAGCGGGGTAACGGATCCCGGAAGCATGGCAGAATGACAGACGTATATCAAAAAATGATTGACGTATGTCATTTCCTCATCTCTTCTGCGGGCGGGAGGAGAATCAAATGCGCAAGCCGACGCTGCAGGATGTGGCGCGGGCTGCGGGCGTGAGCTACGCGACTGCGGACCGGGTTCTCAATGAGCGCGGAAATGTCGCCGAAAAATCCACGCGCCGGGTCCTGCACGCCATCGAAACGCTCGGATATGAGCGCGATCTCCATGCCGCGAATCTGTCGCGCGGGCGCATCTATCATTTCCGTTTCCTGCTGCCGGGCGGCGATCACAGCTTCTTTCGTGCCCTGCGCCAGGCGGTTGACGCCGAAGCCTCTGCCCGACGCACCGACCGCGTCCGCTTCACCCTGACCGAAGTGCCGACGCTTGATTCCGACGCGCTGGCACGCGCGCTGGAACAACTGCCGCGCGATTGCGATGCCGTGGCGGTTGTAGCCACCGAAACGCCGAGGATCGCCGAGGCCATCGGCGCGCTGCGCGAAGCGCGCATTCCGGTGGTGACGCTGGTGGGCGACGCTGCGCCAGATCTGCGCGCAGCCTATGTCGGCATCGACAACCAGATGGCCGGACGCACCGCCGGGCGCCTTATCCGGATGGCCCATATTGCGCGTCCGGCCTCTGCGCCCGGGCTGATCCTGCCGGTGATCGGTGCGCTGAGCGCGCGCGACCACCGTGACCGGCTTGAGGGCGCGCGCCTTGTGCTTGAAGGCGGGCCGCAGCTTATGGCCCCTGTTGTGGTGGATGACCGCCCCGACCTGATGCGCCTGCGCGTTTCAGAGGCGCTGGAACAGGAACCCCGCATCACCGGCATCTATTCCATCGGCGCCGGCAATCGAGGGCTGATCGAGATCCTCGCGCACAGGCCCGATGCGCGCCCCTTCACCATCATGCATGACCTGACGCCCACAACGCGCGGCGGTCTTGAAGCCGGCCTTGTCGATGCGGTGATCGACCAGAAACCGGCGCAGGAGGTCGCGCTGTCGGTCGATGTGATGAAGGCGCTCTCGGATGGGCGCGAGCTTCCTGACCCGACGCGCGACATCACGCCGACCATCTTTCTGAAAGACAACCTGCCGGCGGCATTGCCCTCGCCCCCGACCGAACTTCAGCCTGCCCTTTTGCCCACAGGAGACCCCCGTTGAGCGGTTATTTCGACTCCATCGCCCCGGTGAAATTCGCCCCCGAAGCTGCCCATGAATCCGGGGGTCTCGCCTATCATCACTACAACCCCGATGAAATCGTGCTGGGCAAGCGGATGGAGGATCACCTTCGGTTCGCCGTCGCCTACTGGCATTCCTTTGCCTGGGAAGGCGGCGACCCCTTTGGCGGCCGCACCTTTGACCGCCCCTGGTTCCCCGCCGATACGATGGCGCTGGCAAAGCAGCGGGCAGATGAGGCCTTCGACCTCTTCCGCATCCTCGGCGTGCCCTATTACTGTTTCCACGACCATGATGTCCGCCCCGAAGGTGCAACTCTGCGCGAAAGCCGCGCCCGGCTTGAAGAAATCGCCGATTACTTCCAGGCGAAGATGGAGGCAGGCGGGCCGAAACTCCTCTGGGGCACTGCGAACCTCTTTACCAATCGCCGGTATATGTCGGGCGCGGCTTCGAACCCCGACCCGGATGTCTTCGCCTATTCGGCATCCGTCGTACGCGGCGCGATGGAAGTGACCCATCGTCTGGGCGGTGAAAACTACGTCCTCTGGGGCGGGCGCGAAGGCTATGAGACGCTTCTGAACACCGATCTCGGCCAGGAACTTGACCATATGGGTCGCTTCCTGAACCTCGTTGTCGAGCATAAGCACAAGATCGGCTTCAAAGGCACCATCCTGCTGGAGCCGAAACCGCAGGAGCCGACCAAGCACCAATACGACTATGACGTCGCCACCTGCTACGGCTTCCTCAAGCGCTACGGCCTTGAAAACGAAGTAAAACTGAACATCGAACAGGGTCACGCGATCCTTGCCGGTCATTCGTTCGAACATGAGCTGGCGATGGCGGCGACTTTGGGGATCCTCGGCTCCATCGACATGAACCGCAACGATTACCAGTCCGGCTGGGATACCGATCAGTTCCCGAACAATGTGCCCGAAACCGCACTGGCCTATTATGAAGTGCTGAAAGCGGGCGGCTTCACCACGGGCGGCACCAATTTCGACGCGAAAGTCCGCCGCCAGTCGCTGGATGCAGAAGACCTGGTCGCAGCCCATGTCGGCGCGATGGATGTCTGCGCGCGCGGCCTGAAAGCGGCGGCGAAGATGCTGGAAGAGGGCCGGCTCGAAGCCGCCCGTACGGTAAGGTACAAAGGCTGGCAGAGCGCTGACGCCCAGGCGATGCTGGGCAAAACTGCCACCCTCGCCTCGATTGCCGATGCGGCAGAGGCCTCGGGGCTCGATCCGCAGCCGGTTTCGGGGCGGCAGGAAATTCTGGAAAATCTGGTTAACCGCTACGTCTGAGCACCAGCCCTGGGGAGGAAAGACCATGAAGACGATCAAAGGGCCGGGACTGTTTCTCGCGCAATTCGCAAGCGATGCGGCGCCGTTCAATTCCTGGGACAGCATCACGAAATGGGCCGCCGATATCGGCTATAAAGGCGTCCAGGTGCCCAGCTGGGACGGGCGGCTGATCGACCTCGACCGCGCCGCATCCAGCAAGGATTACTGCGACGAATTCAAGGGCGTGGCCGAGGCGAATGGCGTCGTGGTGACCGAGCTTTCGACCCATCTCCAGGGCCAGCTGGTCGCGGTGCATCCGGCCTATGACGAGGGCTTCGACGGCTTTGCCGCGCCGCAAGTGCGCGGCAATCCGAAGGCACGCCAGGAATGGGCCGTGACCCAGGTGAAAAACGCGCTGACCGCCAGCAAACATATGGGGCTGACGGCCCAGGCGTCATTTTCCGGCGCACTGGCCTGGCCCTATGTCTACCCCTGGCCGCAGCGACCGGCGGGCCTGGTGGAAACCGCCTTTGATGAACTCGCCCGCCGCTGGAAGCCGATCCTCGACCATGCCGACGACTGCGGTGTCGACATCTGCTACGAGATCCATCCCGGCGAAGACCTGCATGACGGCATCACCTATGAGATGTTTCTGGAACGCACCGGCAACCATCCCCGGGCCTGCATGCTCTACGATCCCTCGCATTATGTGCTGCAATGCCTGGATTATCTGGACAATATCGACATTTATCGCGACCGTATCCGGATGTTCCATGTCAAGGATGCCGAGTTCAACCCGACCGGCCGCCAGGGGGTCTATGGCGGCTTCCAGTCATGGGTGAACCGGGCCGGGCGGTTCCGCAGTCTGGGCGATGGCCAGGTCGATTTCGGCGCGGTGTTCTCGAAAATGGCGGCGAATGATTTCGACGGCTGGGCCGTCGTGGAATGGGAATGTGCGATCAAGCATCCCGAAGACGGCGCGCGCGAAGGGGCCGAATTCGTGAAACACCATATCATCCGCGTCACCGATAAAGCGTTTGACGATTTCGCGGATGGTGGCACTGATGAGGCCGCTAACCGCCGTATGCTCGGGCTTTGAGGGGGTTCTGACAGCATGACAAAGATCAGACTGGGGATGGTCGGCGGCGGCAAGGATGCCTTTATCGGCGGCGTCCACCGGATCGCGGCCCGCATCGATGGCGAATATGACCTTGTCGCCGGCGCGCTGTCTTCGACGCCGGAGCGGGCGCTGGAAAGCGGGCTGGCCCTCGGGCTGGCGGCGGATCGGTCCTATGGCAGTTATGAAGAAATGGCCGAACGCGAGGCCGCGCGCGAGGATGGCATCCGCGCCGTGTCCATCGTGACGCCGAACCATATGCATGCCGGCCCTGCGATGGCCTTTCTGAAGCGCGGCATCCATGTGATCTGCGACAAGCCGCTGACCGCCACGATGGACCAGGCGCGCGACCTTGAGGCTGCGGTCAAAGCGTCAAAAGCGCTCTTCATCCTGACCCATAATTATACCGGCTATCCGATGATCCGCCAGGCGCGGGATATGGTGGCCTCGGGCGAGCTGGGCAAGATCCGCGTCGTTCAGGTTGAATATGCCCAGGACTGGCTGACCGAAGCCGCAGATGACAGCAACAAGCAGGCAGACTGGCGCACCGACCCCGCACGCTCTGGCGCAGGCGGCGCGATCGGCGATATCGGCACCCATGCCCATAACCTCGCCTGTTTCGTGACCGGGCTGGCGGTCGAAAGCCTCGCCGCCGATCTGCAAAGCTTTGTCCCCGGGCGCCGGGTCGATGACAACGCGAATATCCTTCTCAGGATGCAGGGCGGCGCGCGTGGCGTGCTCTGGTGCAGCCAGGTGGCGCCGGGCTGCGAAAACGGGCTGCGGCTGCGCGTCTTTGGCGAAAAAGGCGGGCTGGAATGGAGCCAGGAGGACCCGAATTACCTCTGGCACACCCCCTTTGGTGAGGCGAAACGCCTCGTGACCCGGCGCGGCGCCGGGGCGAATGCGGCGGCGAATGCCGTCAGCCGCACCCCGGGTGGCCATCCCGAGGGCTATCTCGAAGGGTTCGCCAATCTCTATACCGAGGCCGCCCGCGCCATTCGCGCGGCAGACAGCGGCCAGATCCCGGATACCGGCCTTCTGCCGGGGATTGCGGCCGGGATGGACGGGATGCGCTTTATCGACGCCGCGATCCGCTCGTCCCGGGCAGATGCGGCATGGGTGGCGCTGTGACCACACCCGTTCTCGCCCTGAACGGCGTCAGCCGCAGTTTCGGCCCGATCGAGGTGCTGCATGGCATCTCGATCGCGCTCGCCCCGGGCCGCGTCCATGCGCTGATCGGCGAGAATGGCGCGGGGAAATCCACCACGATGAAGATCCTGGCGGGCTACCAGCCGCCATCGTCAGGCGAAGTGCAGCTGGATGGTCGCGCGGTCGCCTTCGCCACCATGGGTGAGGCCGAGGCGGCGGGGATCTCGATGATCCATCAGGAGTTCAACCTCGCCGAACAGCTGACCGTCGAGGAAAACATCTTCCTTGGCCGCGAGCTGAAGCGCGGCCTTTTCCTCAACAAAGCCGCGATGCGCGCCGAGGCCCGGACGCTTCTGGACCGGCTGCAATGCCGGGTCGCGACGGACCGCCCGATCTCGAGCCTGTCGAACTCCGACAAGCAGATGGTCGAGATCGCGAAAGCCCTGTCACGCGAGACCCGCGTCCTGATCATGGACGAGCCGACCGCGGTGCTGACAAAGGCGGAAACCAGGATCCTGATGGATCAGGTCCGGGCGCTCAGGGCCGCCGGCACGGCCATTCTCTTCACCTCGCATAAGCTCGACGAGGTGAAAGAGATCGCAGACGACCTGACCATCATGCGCGATGGCGCAGTGGTCTATTCCGGCCCCGCCGATGCGATGGACGAACATGGCATGGCCGAAGCGATGGTCGGGCGCGAGATGTCGCAGCTTTACCCGGCCAAAGACGGCACCCCCGGCGAGATCGTGCTTGAGGTCGCGGGCCTGACGGTGCCGGGCTTTGCCGAAGATATCAGCTTCAGCCTGCGCGCGGGCGAGATCCTCGGCGTTGCCGGGCTGATCGGTTCGGGGCGGACCGAGACATTCGAGGGCCTTGCGGGGCTGCGCCCTGCCACCGGCGCGGTCAAAGTCAAAGGTCGCGCGGTCACCATCCGCCACAACTGGGAAGCGCTGGAGCTTGGCCTGTGCTACCTGACCGAAGACCGCAAGACGCGCGGGCTGCTGTTGCAAAAGGGGATGCGTGAGAACCTCACCCTCCAGGCCCTGCACCGGTTCTCGCATGGGCTTCTGGATCAACGCGCTGAAGAGGCGGCCCTTGATCAGGCAATCCGCGATTTCGACATCCGTGGCGCGCGCGGGATCAATGTCGGCCATCTTTCCGGCGGCAATCAGCAAAAGCTCCTCTTTGCGAAAACCATGCTCTCGGACCCGCAGATCATCGTGATCGACGAACCGACCCGCGGCATCGACATCGGCACCAAACAACAGATGTACGAATTCATCCGTCGCCTTGCCCGCGAGGGCCGCGCCATCGTGGTGATTTCGTCTGAAATGCAGGAAGTCATCGGCCTTGCCGACCGCGTTCTGGTGATGCGCCAGGGCCGGATCCGGGGCGAGGTGACCGGCGATACCATCACTGAGGACGCCATCGTGCGCCTCGCCATGGGGGTCGGCCAGGCCGCCCCTCTCGCAAAGGAGTTACAGGAATGAGTGTTGCGGCAGCTCCGGCGCGCCGGGTGCAGATGAGCGTGATCGGCCCGATCCTCGCGCTGGTGATCCTCGTGATCATGGGCGCGATGATGAACCCGAATTTCCTCGGCCTCGACAATATCACCAATGTTCTGGCGCGGTCGGCCTTTATCGGCATCATCGCGGTGGGGATGACCTTCGTGATCACGGCAGGCGGGCTCGACCTCTCGGTCGGCTCGATGGCGGCGTTTATCGCCGGGCTGATGATCCTTGTGATGAACAAGATGCTGCCCTCGATGGGCGTGGGCGTGCCGATTGTTCTTGTGGGGATGCTGGTCGCGCTTGGCGCCGGGATCATCGCGGGGCTGATCAACGGTCTTCTGATCACGCGGTTGGGGATCGAGGCCTTCATCGTCACGCTCGGCTCGATGGGGATCTATCGCAGCCTTGTCACCTGGCTTGCAGATGGCGGCACGCTGAGCCTCGATTTCGGCCTGCGCACCTTCTACCAGCCGGTCTATTACGGCGGCATTTTCGGCGTCACCTGGCCGATCATCGTCTTTGCCGTGGTGGTGATCCTCGGCGAATTGCTGATGCGCTCCACCGCCTTTGGCCGCCATTGCGCCGCCATCGGATCGAATGATCAGGTGGCGAAATATTCATCCGTCCGCGTCGGCCGCGTGCGGCTTCTGACCTATGTGATGCTTGGTGCCCTCGTCGGGCTGGCCGTCATCATGTATGTGCCGCGCCTTGGCTCGGCCTCGTCCGCCACCGGCCTCCTGTGGGAGCTGGAGGCGATTGCCGCCGTCATCATCGGTGGCACGGCCCTCAAGGGCGGTTTCGGCCGCGTCTGGGGCACGGTTGTGGGGGTGCTGATCCTCGTGCTGATCGGCAACCTGCTGAACCTGACGGATTACGTCTCGCCCTATCTGAACGGAGCAATCCAGGGCGCGATCATCGTTCTCGCTGTCGTTTTGCAGCGCGGAAGCAAAGCGGGCCAGTGACCCCTGGCCCCGAATTACTCAAGGGAGGAGAAACTATGAAACATTTCGTATCGGCATTGGCGCTTGCGGTTGCGCTTGGCGGGCCTGCCCTGGCTCAGGACACCAAAGTGATCGGCGTGTCGATCCCGGCGGCGACCCATGGCTGGGCGGGCGGCATGAACTATTTCGCCAAAACCACGGTAGAGCGGCTGGAAGCCACCTATCCCGAGCTGGATTTCGTGCTGGCAACCGCCTCGGACCCGGCCAAGCAGGTCAATGACATCGAAGACATGCTGGCCACCCGCAAGATCAGCGCACTCGTCGTGCTGCCTTTTGAATCCGAGCCGCTGACCGGCCCGGTGCAGAATGTGAAAGCCTCGGGCGCCTGGGTCACCGTGGTCGACCGTGGTCTGGCGGTTGACGGCATCGAAGACCTCTATGTCGCGGGCGACAACCCCGGCTTTGGCCGCGTCGCGGGCGAATTCATGAAATCCAACATGCCCGATGGCGGCAAGATTGTGGTGCTGCGCGGCATCCCGACCACCATCGACAATGAGCGCCTCGAAGGCTTCCAGGGCGCCATTGAAGGGTCGGGGATCGAAGTTCTCGCCGCCGAACATGGCGACTGGAACCGCGACAAGAGCTTTACCGTGATGCAGGATTTCCTGTCGAAATATCCGGAGATCGACGCGGTCTGGGCCTCTGATGACGATATGGCGCTTGGCGCACTGGCAGCGATCGAAGCCGCCGGCCGCAAAGACATCAAATTCGTGCTCGGCGGCGCCGGTATGAAAGAGATGATCAAACGCACCATGGACGGCGATGCGATGATCCCTGCCAATGTGACCTACCCGCCGTCGATGATCGCCACCGCGATCGAAATCACTGCGGTCGGCCTCGTCTCGCCGGCGCCGGTCTCGGGCGATTTCATCATCGGCTCGGTTCTGGTCACGCCGGACAATGCGGCCACCTATTACTACCCCGACAGCCCGTTCTGAGGCATTACGACCCCGGCCGGTTCGCGCCGGCCGGGGCAATTCCATGAGGTGAATATGTATCTCGGTCTCGATCTCGGCACCTCTGGCATCCGCGCATTGCTGATGGATCCGGAACAAAGGATCATCGGCTCGGCCAGCGCCGCGACCCCGGTGTCACGCCCCCATCCCGGCTGGTCCGAACAGGATCCCGAAGACTGGACCGGCGCCTGCAAAGAGGCCGTGGCGGCCTTGCGTGCTGCCCATCCCGTTGAATTCGCCGCTGTTCGCGGCATCGGCCTGTCTGGCCATATGCATGGCGCCACGCTGTTTGACCGCAGCGACCGCGCGCTGCGCCCCTCGATCCTGTGGAATGACACCCGCGCGAGCCTTGAGGCCGCCGCGATGGATGCCGATCCGCGCTTTCGCCAGGTGACCGGCAATATCGTCTTCCCGGGCTTTACCGCCCCGAAACTGGCCTGGGTGGCAAAGCACGAGCCCGCCCTCTTTGACCAGACCGCCATGGTGCTTTTGCCGAAAGACGCGCTGCGCCTCTGGCTGACGGGCGAGCATATTTCCGAGATGTCGGATGCCGCCGGCACCAGCTGGCTTGATTGCGCGGCGCGCGACTGGTCAGATGACCTCCTGGCCGCGACCGGCCTCTCGCGTGCACAGATGCCGCGTCTGGTCGAAGGCTCGGCCCCAGGTGGCCAGCTGCGCGCGGACCTTCTGGCAGACTGGGGCCTCACCGGCCCGGTGATCGTCGCCGGCGGTGCGGGGGACAATGCCGCCTCGGCCATCGGCATGGGCACCATTCGCGAAGGCCAGGCCTTTGTCTCGCTCGGCACTTCAGGTGTGATCTTTGCCGCCAATGACGCTTTCCGCCCGCTGCCCGAAAGCGCAGTTCACGCCTTTTGCCATGCGCTGCCGGACCGCTGGCATCAGATGGGCGTGATCCTGTCTGCCACCGATGCGCTGAACTGGTATGCCGGCATCACCGGCAGTGCCGCCGCCGATCTCGCGCGCGAACTCGGCGACGATCTGGTCGCGCCGGGTTCGGCCAGCTTCCTTCCCTATCTCTCGGGCGAGCGCACGCCGCATAATGACGCAAAGATCCGCGGCGCCTTTACCGGCCTCGGCCACGAATCCGACCGCAAGGCGCTGACCCGCGCGGTGATGGAAGGCGTCGCCTTCGCGCTGAAAGACAATCTGAACGCACTGCGCCAGGCCGGGGCCCGGATCGGGCGCGTCACCGCAGTCGGTGGCGGTTCAAACTCCGGCTACTGGCTGAAGGTGATTGCGACCACGCTCGGCATCCCGGTCGATCTGCCGGTCGGCGGCGATTTCGGCGCAGCCTTCGGCGCGGCGCGGCTCGGCCTGATGGCGGCCACCGGCGCAAGCCCGGAAAGCATCTGCACCGCCCCCGCCACCAAAGCCAGCATCGCGCCGGACGCGGGCCTCATCGCGGCCTTTGATGAGGCTTATTCGCGCTATCGCAGCCTCTACCCCGCGCTGGCGGGGTAAGGGACCAGCCTTACAGCAGATCCTCTTCCTCGCCCGTAACATCGACGCCAAGCGCCTCCAGCCCGGCTTCGAGATTTTCCGGAAGATGCGGCATCCCCATCAGGTAATCCGCGGTGGGGGTGGTGGCTTCGGTATAGGCGGTGCGCAGCGCCTCGGCATAATCCTCGATCTCGAACGCCCCGCGACCGACCCAGGCAATGGCGGTCAGATGCGCCTTCTCCTCGTCATTCAGCCCGTCGATAAAGGCGTATAGCTGCGCCTGGCCTGCCGGCCCCTCGCGCGACAGGAAAATCACCTGCACCACTTTGCTGGGAGAGATTTCGATCATGGGACACCTCCTGCCGCCATGATCCCGCTTTCCCCTTCAGGGTGCAAGCGCCGGATGCATCAGCGCAAAAGCGATGCCGTAAGCCAGTGACCCCGCGAGCGTCGCCACCACGACCGAGCGTTTCGGCAGGAAGGCCAGCACCGTGACCACCACGCCAACCGCCAGTGGCACGAGATCCGTCTGCTGCGGCCAGAGGCGCGGCAGGACCGAGGCCACGAACAGCGTCGCAATCGCCGCCGGCCCGGTCGAAGCCAGAAACCCCGCCATCAGCCCGCCCGGCTTCGCCTCGCCCCGCATCAACAGGACCGGCAGCGCCCGGAAGGCCCAGTTCGCCAGCCCCGAAAGCACCGCCATCAGCACCAGATCCGGGTTCATCCGCGCCTCCTGACCAGCCCGCCGGCCATTCCGGCCAGCGCGCCGCAGATCATCCCTGCAAGGATCCCCGCCGTCGCCGACCAGAACACGGTGCCAAGGCATGTCGCGATCACCGCAACCACGATCGCCGGCATCGCAAGCCGCGACAGGATCGACAGCAAAAGCGCCAGGAACAATGCCGAAAGCATGAAATCAAGGCCCGCACTCACCGCCGGCCAGCCATCCAGCGCGCCACCGCCGGCGAATGCGCCGACCGCCGTTCCCAGCACCCAGGACGCATAGGCCGCAAGCCCCAGCCCGAACATATAGGCCTCGGAGAACCGCTGGCCCCGCGCCAGCGCCCCCAGCGCCTGACCAAAAACCTCATCGGTCAGCCCCCAGGCCCAGGCCCAGGCAAAGCGGCGCGACCCCTCCGCCCCCGCCTCCTTCATCAGCGCCGGCCCGTAAAGCACATGACGCACATTCATCGCGATCAGGGTAAAGGCCGCCACCAGCACCGGCGCGCCACTGGCAAACAATGTCAGCGCAAGGAATTGCGAGGCCCCGGCATAGACCACCAGCGACAGCATCACCGCCTCGGCCTGGCTCAGCCCGCCTCGGGTGGCCGCGACGCCAAAAGAAAACGCAATCGGGAAGTAACCCATCACGATGGGCAAAGCGGCCAGAAGGCCACCGCGAAACGAGGCTGGTTTGTCACTCATGATGATGCAGCGCTACCCCGCCATAACACCAATGTCAAAACCCCCACCCGGTCTTTCATCTGTCTGAAAATATCCTCGGGGGGAGGAAGCGGCCAAAGCCGCTTCCCGGGGGGCAGACAGCCCCCCGTGCCCGGGTCACATCACTCCGCCGCGTCGAGATAGCTCTCCAGCGGCGGGCAGGTGCAGACTAGGTTCCGGTCGCCATAAACGTTGTCGATCCGACCGACCGGCGGCCAGTATTTATCGACCCGGAATGCGGCCGGCGGGAAACATCCCTGTTCGCGCGAATATTTCCGGTCCCAGTCCGCCACCAGATCCTGCACCGTATGGGGTGCGAACCGGAGCGGGCTTTCCTCGGCCGAAATCTCGCCCGCCTCTACCGCCCGGATCTCCTCGCGGATCGCCAGCAGCGCGGTGATGAACCGGTCGATCTCGGCCTTGGTCTCGGATTCTGTCGGCTCCACCATCAGCGTGCCGGAAACCGGCCAGGACATGGTCGGCGCGTGGAAGCCGTTATCGATCAGCCGCTTGGCGATGTCATCCACCGTCACGCCATGATCGGCAAAGGGGCGTGTATCGAGAATACATTCATGCGCCACACGGCCCCGGTTCCCCATGTACAGAACCTCATACGCCCCTTTCAGCCGCGCCGCGATATAGTTGGCGTTCAGGATCGCCACCCGCGTCGCCTGGGTCAGCCCCGCCCCGCCCATCATCAGGCAATAGGCCCAGGAGATCAGCAGAATGCTCGCCGAGCCATAAGGCGCCGCCGAGACCGGGCCCGCCTCGTCCTCACTTACGCCTTGCGGATCGCCCGGCAGATGCGGCGCGAGATGCGCGCGGACGCCGATCGGCCCCATTCCCGGACCGCCGCCGCCATGCGGAATGGCAAATGTCTTATGAAGGTTCAGGTGGCTCACATCGCCGCCGATCTCGCCCGGCTTCACGAGGCCCACCATCGCATTCATATTGGCGCCGTCGATATAGACCTGGCCGCCATGGTCATGGGTGATCTTGCAGACCTCGCGCACGGTCTCCTCGAACACGCCATGCGTGGACGGATAGGTGATCATGCAGGCTGCCAGCCGGTCACCGGCCTTTGCCGCCTTGTCGCGGAAATCATCCAGATCGACATCCCCGTTCGGCGAGGATTTCACCACCACAACCTCCATCCCGGCCATCTGCGCCGAGGCCGGGTTGGTGCCATGCGCCGAAATCGGGATCAGGCAGATCCGGCGGTCATGATCACCACGCGCCTTGTGATAGGCGAGGATGGTCAGAAGCCCGGCATATTCCCCCTGGGCGCCGGAATTCGGCTGCATGGAAAACGCATCATAGCCGGTGATCTCGCAAAGCTTCGCGGTCAGATCCGCAATCGCCTCGCCATATCCCGCCGCCTGATCGCGCGGCACAAACGGGTGCAGCGAGCCAAATTCCGGCCAGGTGATCGGCATCATCTCGGCGGCGGCATTGAGCTTCATCGTGCAGGATCCGAGCGGGATCATCGCCCGGTCAAGCGCCAGATCGCGGTCGGAAAGCCGGCGCATATAGCGCATCATCTCGCTCTCGGCCCGGTTCATCTGGAACACCGGATGGGTGAGATAGGCGCTTTGCCGCAGCATCGTCTCTGGGAACCCGAGGCCTCCGCGATGCGGCGGTACACCCTCGATCCCGAAGGCCCGCAACACCCGGCTCAGCACCTCTTCCGAGGTGGTCTCATCAAGGCTGATCCCGATCCGGTCATTGCCGATCCTGCGGAAATTCAGCCCTTCGGCCCGTGCCGCAGCAAGAATGCCGGCCTGACCCACGCCGACCTCAACCGTGATCGTGTCGAAAAAGGCCTTCGGCGAGACCCTGGCCCCCGCGGCCATCAGCGCGCGCGCCAGCCGCTGGGTCAGGAAATGCACCCGTTCGGCAATCGCCCTGAGCCCGTTCGGCCCGTGAAACACCGCATACATCGAGGCCATCACCGCCAGAAGTGCCTGCGCCGTGCAGACATTCGACGTCGCCTTCTCGCGCCGGATATGCTGCTCACGGGTCTGCAGCGACAGCCGATATGCCCGCGTCCCGTGGCTGTCGACCGATACGCCGACAATCCGCCCCGGCATATTGCGCTTCAGATCATCGCGACACGCCATGAAAGCCGCATGCGGGCCGCCATATCCCATCGGCACGCCAAAGCGCTGCGACGAGCCGATGGCAATATCCGCCCCCATCGCGCCCGGCTCTTTCAGCATGCACAGCGCCAGGAGATCGGTCGCGACAATCGCCAGCGCCTTCGCCTCATGAAGATGCGCGATTTTCGCCGTGAAATCCGTCACATGGCCGTAAGATCCCGGATATTGGAAGATCGCGCCGAATACCTTTTCCGGCTCCAGCAGGCCGACATCGCCTTCGATGATCTCGATCCCCAGAGGCTCCGCCCGGGTGCGGATCACCGCAATCGTCTGCGGATGACAGAAACGGTCGACAAAGAACGCTTTGGCTTTGGATTTCGCCGAACGCTCCGCCATCGCCATGGCTTCCGCCGCCGCCGTGGCCTCATCCAGAAGCGACGCATTGGCAACATCAAGACCCGTCAGATCACAGATCATGGTCTGGTAATTCAGGAGCGCTTCAAGCCGCCCCTGCGCGATCTCGGGCTGGTACGGCGTATAGGCGGTATACCAGGCCGGGTTCTCGAGGATATTGCGCTGAATCGCCGGCGGCGTCACCGTGCCATAATAGCCCTGCCCGATCAGCGAGGTCATGACGCGGTTCTTCCCCGCCACCTCTTTCATCTTCGCCAGCAGCTCATGTTCGGCCAGGGGTGCCCAGGACAGCGGCTTTTCCTGGCGGATCGACTGCGGCACCGTCTCGGCGATCAGCGCGTCCAGCGAGGCCGCGCCCACCGACTTCAGCATCTCCTCCATCTCGGCCGGAGATGGCCCGATATGGCGACGATTGGCGAAGTCATAGGGGTTATAATCGGTCGGAGTGAAACTCATCTCGCACCTCCGGACAGCCGGGCGACGCACCGCGCCCCACTTCATCTGTCCTTAAATATCCCAGGGGGTCCGGGGGACTGGTCCCCCGGCGTTCAGGCAGGTCCGGGGGGCTGCCCCCCGGCGCTCAGCTAGCCCTCACCGGCCTCAGCCGATGAAGTCCTTATATTCATCCTCATCCATGAACTGATCGACCACCGAAAGGTCATCAACCTTCAGCTTGAAGAACCAGGCACCACCCAGCGGATCCTCGTTCACCAGCCCCGGATTATCCGACAGGGCCTCATTCACCGCGACAATCTCGCCCTCGACCGGCGCCAGAATATCCGACGCCGCCTTGACGCTCTCGATCACCGAGACCTCATCTCCGGCCGCCACCTGGACCCCCGTTTCGGGCAGTTCCACGAATACAACATCGCCAAGCGCTTCGGCCGCATGTTCGGTGATCCCGACCACGATCAGGTCACCCTCGACGCGCAGCCATTCATGTTCCTTGGTGAATTTCATCTTTTCGATCCCCTGGGACTTAACGTTTGTAATGGGTTGGATGGAAAGGCGTGGCCGCAACCACAACCGGAAGCTTCTTGCCGCGCAGCTCCGCCTCGATGGCGGTGCCGGGGGCCGCAAAGGCGCTCGCAACATAGCCCATGGCAACCGGTGCCTGGACCGAGGGGCCAAAACCACCCGAGGTGATCGCGCCAAGCGGCGTGCCATCCGTCGCAAAGAGTTCCACGCCTTCGCGCATCGGCGCACGGCCCTCGGGCCGCAGCCCCACGCGTTTGCGCGAAGGGCCATCCGCCAGCTCGGCAAGGATCCGCGTCTCGCCCGGGAAGCCGCCCGCCCGCGCGCCACCGGTGCGACGTGCCTTCTGGATTGCCCAGGTCAGGCCCGCCTCAACCGGGCTGGTGGTCTCGTCAATATCATGGCCGTAAAGGCAAAGCCCTGCCTCAAGCCGCAGACTGTCGCGCGCGCCAAGGCCGATCGGCGCCACGCCGTCCAGCGACAGCAGCGCCCGCGCCAGATCCAGCGCCGCAGCCCCGGGGACAGAAATCTCGAACCCGTCCTCTCCCGTATAGCCCGAGCGCGAGATCCAGAGATCACCGAACACCGTGTCGAGCGAAACCACATCCATGAACTGCATCGCCGTCACTTCCGGCACCAGCACCGCCAGCGCGGCCTCGGCACCCGGCCCCTGCAGCGCCAGAAGGCCGCGCCCGGTCTGGATGTCGATCTCAGCCTCATCGGCGAGATGCCGGGTGAGATGCGCGAAATCATGTTCCTTGCGCGCCGCATTCACCACCAGAAGGTAATCCGTCCCGCGATTGGCAAACATCAGATCATCAAGAATGCCGCCGGTCTCGCTGGTGAAAATGCCATAGCGCTGGCGGCCCGGTGCAACACCCAGCACATCGACCGGCATAAGCCGCTCCAGCGCCAGCCCGAGGCTCTCCATCGAGCCTTTCGGGCGCAGGACAACCTGGCCCATATGGCTCACATCGAACAGCCCGGCTGCCGCCCTGACATGCAGATGTTCCGCCATCACCCCGGCCGGATACTGCACCGGCATCTCATAGCCCGCGAAGGGCACCATTTTCCCGCCAAGCTCCAGATGGAGCCCGTGCAACGGAAGGCGCAAAAGGTCGGTCAAACCGCCTCTCCCCTGTCTGTCGGCCGAAAATATCCGGCACCGCACACGGCAGTTCCCCTGCCGCCCGGTGCCCCCTCTGTCCTTGCCCGCAATTGGGGCGCCTGAGATCGTTATCCCTTCGGCGGGCGCCTCACGCGCCACTCTCCAGAGTCTTCAAATGCAGAAACGGTCCCTTGCGCCTGAGAGTTTACCGGGGCGGTTGCTCCTTCGGCACCGGACCCGCCCTGTCAGGGGCTGCCCGGATTCTCCCGATCCTGCCCGTTCTGACTAACCCGAGGCTCCCCCATCAGGCAAGTGAAAATCCGTATACGACGGTATTCCCCCGCAAGACGACATGCGTGATGCGGCAGGGGCCGGTGAAACTGTGGCTCAGATCAGGCCCGCCGCTCGCCCGGCGCGGCGGCTTCCGCCTCGGGCTGGCTGACCGCGACCGGGGCCGGCGCACCGCGCCCCGTCGGCAGGTTCGGATGCGCAATCGCGAGGCGCGCAAAGACCACCGCCAGAAGGCCAAAGGCGACCCCGCCCACCGCCTGCCCGATCAGCACCCCCTGGGCACCCCAGATCTGGCCGAACCAGATCGCGAAGGGAATCGTGCCCAGGGTATGGCGCCCCCAATTCACCACGGTCGACCAGAACGGCCGGCCAAGATTGTTGCAGACGGCATTCCCCGCAAAGATCAGCCCATTGAAGAACCACATCAGCGCCAGGGGTCCGCAGAACAGATAGACGATCTCGCGCGTGAGGCCCTGCGCATTGAACAGATCGGCAATCGGCGCGCGCAGCAGGAACAAAAGCCCCGAGACCACAAGGATCACCAGCCCGGTAAAGATCACCGCATCGCGAAAGGCCTGCCTGACACGGTCCATCCGCCCCGCGCCGATATTCTGGCCGATGATCGGCCCGATGGCGCCCGCCAGTGCGAAAATCACCCCGAAGGCGACCGGCGTCAGCCGCCCGGCAATCGCCATCCCCGCCACCGCAGCCTCACCAAAGCCCGAGGCCGTGCGGGTCACGAATGCCTGCCCCACCGGCGTCGCCACCTGGGTCAGGATCGCGGGAATGCCAATCGCCCAGACCGGCGCCATATCATGCCAGACCTGCCGCAGCGAAGGCCGGTCAAACCCGCCATAGCGCGTCACAATCGGCCGCACCGCCATGAAAAGGATCACCGCGCGGCTCACCAGCCCGGCCAGCGCCGCACCGGTCAGATCAAGGCCGAAGCCGAAGATCAGCACCGGATCCAGTGCCGCCGTCACCACCGCGCCCCAGACCGTTGCCATCATCGCGGCCCGGGCATCGCCATGGGCGCGCAAAACGGCCGAACCGATCATCCCCAGCATCAGCATCGGCTGCCCGAGGGTCACGATCTGCAGATAATGTACCGCCAGATCATGGGTCTCGCCCTCAGCGCCCAAAAGCCGCACCATCGGCGACAGCAAGAGCCAGACCAGCCCCGCAAACGGCACCCCGAACAGCAGCCCGAGCAGCATCCCGGTCGTCGCCTTCTCGCGCGCAAGCCGCAGATCCCGCTGCCCGATGGCCCGGCTCACCAGAGCCGAAACCGCAATCGACAGCCCGATCCCGAAGGAGGTGGTGAAAAACAACACCGCCCCGGCATAGCCAACAGCCGCCGCCAGCTCGGACCTGCCGAGCCAGGAAATATAGGCCATATTGATCAGATCGACGACAAAGACCGCCATCAGCCCGATGGAAGAGGTCAGCGACATCACCACGATGTGGCGGAAGAGATTTCCCTGAACGAATTTCGCCTCAGCCATCCCTCACCCCCAAGATTAAGGGCCGCGCCCCTGTCCTGATGAAAATACTCCCGGGTGAGGCGCGGGCTTTGCCCGCGACGCGGGGGCAGCAGGTGCCCCCGCTTTCCCGGCCTCAGAGCACCGGAAGTTTTTGCAAAAGCGGCAGGACATCCGACATATCCGGCCCATGCGCCTGGCCCGTCAGGGCTTTTCGTAACGGCATGAACAGGTCTTTGCCCTTGCGCCCGGTGGCGGTTTTCACGGCGCCCGTCCATTGCCCCCAGGTCTCTTTTGTCCAGGGCCGCGGTGGCAAAAGCGCGAGAGCCTCGCGCAGGAAGTCGCGGTCGGCCTCGTCAATGACCGGCTCCGCCCCTTCCGAGAAGAGCTTCCACCAGCCCTCGAGATCCGCCGGCACGGTGATATTGTCTTTGGCCACGGTCCAGAACTGCGCGGCCTGATCTTCCGGGACGCCAAGTGCCAGAATGCGCTCGCGCACCTGATCAAAGGGCCAGGCCTGAACGTAATGCCGGGTCAGCGGGAAAAGATCGGCCGGGTCGAATTTCGTCGGCGCCGCGCCGAAGCTTTCGATGTCGAAACCCTCGGCCAGCTCGTCGATCGAGGAAACCGGCTCGACCGGTTTCGAAGACCCCAGCCGCGCCATCAGCGACAAAAGCGCCATGGGCTCGACGCCCTGCGCGCGCAGATCGCGCAGCGAAAGTGCGCCGAGGCGCTTGGACAGCTCTTCGCCTTTCGGGCCCGAAAGCAGCGAGTGGTGGGCAAATTCGGGCGGGGTGCCGCCCATCGCTTCCATGATCTGGATCTGGGTCGCGGTATTGGTCACATGGTCGGCGCCGCGCACGATATGGGTCACGCCCATTTCCACGTCATCGACCGAGGAGGCGAAGGTATAAAGCACCTGGCCATCGGCACGGATCAGCACCGGATCCGAGACCGAGGCCGCGTCGATCGAGATATCGCCGATGATCCCGTCATGCCATTCGATGCGGTTCTGGTTCAGCAGGAAGCGCCAGTAGCCGGCCTTGCCTTCGGCGCGGAACGCGGCCTTCTGCTCTTCCGTGAGCCCGTAAGATGCGCGGTCATAGACCGGCGGGCGGCCCATATTCAGCTGTTTCTTGCGCTTGAGGTCCAGCTCGGTCGGGCTTTCGAACGCCTCGTAGAAACGTCCGTTTTCGCGCAGCTTCTCGGCGGCCTCGTGATAGCGGTCATAGCGCGCGGACTGGCGCTCGATCCGGTCCCAATGCAGGCCGAGCCAGTCGAGATCCTGTTTCAGCCCGTCGATATATTCCTGTTTCGAGCGCTCCTGGTCGGTATCGTCGAGCCGCAGGATGAAGGTACCACCGGCCTTGCGGGCGATCAGGTAATTCATCAGCGCGGTGCGCAGATTGCCGACATGGATATAGCCGGTGGGCGACGGGGCAAAGCGGGTGACGACAGGTTTCGACACGGGTTTCGACATGGGCGGATCCTCGGGCAGGACAGATGGGGGCCTGCAAAGGCTTTCCTCTGTCACAGGCGCCCGGTTTTGTCCAGTTTTGCGCGGGGCAAAAACAGGGAGGGGGCCAGCCCCCTCGCCCGTTCCGGGCTCACCCCCGGGATACTTTCAGACAGATGAAAGCGGCTTAAGCATCAAAAGCCAGCTGATAGCTGTGGGGGACGAAGCGGAAGCCCGCCCCTTTTGGCTCGGCATAGCCAAGGCCCGGGAACGGCATATGATAGCCGATGAAGGGCAGGCGGTCGGCGGCGATCATGCCGAAGATGCGCTTGCGGGTGGCGGCGGCCTCGGTCTTGTCGAGATCGAACCGCACCTCCCAGTCGGGGTTTTCCAAAGACCAGACATAGTGATTTGCGGTATCGGCGGTGAGAACGAGCAGCTTGCCCTCGCTCTCGATCATCCAGGCCATATGGCCTGGCGTATGGCCATAGGCGGCAAGCGCGGTGATGCCGGGAGCGGCCTCGCCGCCATCGGTGACGAACCTCGTCAGATCGCGCAACGGGCGGACCTTTTTCTCAAAGCCTTCATTCTCCTGGCCGGCCCAGTAGTCATATTCGATCTGCGAGGTGATGTAGCGTGCACGCGGGAAAACCGGCGTGGCGCCATCCGACATGGTCAGCCCGCCGATATGGTCGGCATGCATATGGGTCAGCACAACCGCATCCACCTGTTGCGGTGAGATCCCCGCCTGGCCGAGCGCCGCCAGTACGCCTTCGGCCGCGAGCCCGGTGTCAAAGAGGATGAGTTCTTTGCCGGTATTGACGAGGACCGGCGTGAAGAAATTCACGGCGCGGTCGACAGGGATAAACGCCGCCTGCGACGACGCAGCGAAATCCGCGTCGCTGACATTCAGCCCGAAAGTGCCTTTCGGATTGGAATTCTCGCCCGTGCCGGCAAGGAGCGTCGTCACCTCGAATGCGCCATGGCGGAAGCGGCGGAAGAGGCCGCCTCCGGCGCCCTGCAACTCGGCCTGGGCGCTGGCTTTTTGCGGCAGGCCAAGGGTTGCGGCGGCGGCAAAAGGCAGGGAGGCAGTCGCAAAAAGCGCGTGGCGGCGGGTCAGTCCTGACATTCGGATTTCCTCTGGGCGGATCGGCGGATGGCTCCCCCGGCCGATGCGCAGGTCTTCAGACAAGCGCGTCGGGCGGGCGGCTCGCAGAAGATAGCCGCCCCATGTGACAGAGGCACATCACAGTCCCGTCAGGCGGAGGGCTGTAGGCGGGATCATTCCCACCAGCGGTCGACCTCGGAGATTTCCGCATCCGACCAGCCGAAATGATGCGCCAGTTCATGGATCACCACATGGCTGACCAGTTCCTGGAGCGAGACATTGCCGCGCTCGGCCCATTCATCAAGGATCGGGCGGCGGAAGAGCCAGACCATATCCGGATGCAGCGCCTGGTCCGAAACCGATTTCTCGGTCAGGGGAATGCCCTCGTAAAGGCCGGTCAGCTCGAACGGATCATTGAGATCCATCGCCTCGAGCATCTCTTCAGGCGCGAAATCCTCGACCCTCAGCACGACATGGGTCGCGGGAAGCCTCCAGGGTTCCGGCAGGGTCGCGACCGCCTCGCGGGCGAGGCTTTCGATCAGGTCAAGCGAAGGGGCGATGGCATCGGGCGAGGGATTTGTCATATGCCCAGACTAGCCCCGGCGCGCATCCGGGAAAAGGCCCGGAATGCCGCCCGGCTGGACCGCGCCGCCCGTCTCTGCCATATCTGCCGCCTGACAGAACGGGGAGCATGACATGACGTTCGGCAAAGGCCATCACCTGCATCTGATCGACGGCTCGGCCTATATTTTCCGGGCCTATCATGCGCTGCCGCCCCTGACGAAATCCGATGGCACGCCGGTGGGTGCGGTGCAGGGGTTCTCGAATATCCTCTGGGGCGAAATCACGAAAGAGCGCTCTTCGGGCGCGGCCACCCATATCGCGGTGGTGTTCGACCATTCGTCCAAAACTTTCCGCAACGATATCTACCCCGATTACAAGGCAAACCGTCCGCCGCCGCCCGAGGATCTGCGCCCGCAATTCCCGCTGACGCGCGAGGCGACGCGGGCCTTCAACGTCGCCTGTATCGAACAGCCGGGCTATGAGGCCGATGACATCATTGCGACCCTGGCGCGGCTTGCCGTCGAGGCCGGGGGCTCGGCGACGATCATCTCATCCGACAAGGATCTGATGCAGCTGGTGCGCCCAGGCGTCGATATTCTCGAACCGATGAAAAACCGCCAGATCGGCCCGGATGAGGTATTCGAGAAATTCGGCGTCGGGCCGGACCGGGTGGTCGATGTGCAGGCGCTCGCGGGGGACGCGGTCGACAATGTGCCGGGCGCGCCGGGCATCGGGCTGAAAACGGCGGCTTTGCTGATCAATGAATATGGCTCGCTTGAAGAGCTTCTGGAGCGCGCGGGCGAGATCAAACAGCCCAAGCGGCGCGAGACGCTGATCGACAATCGCGACCAGATCCTGACCTCGAAACAGCTCGTCTCGCTGGATGCTGATGTGCCGCTGGAGGTGACGCTGGATCAGCTGGAAGTACTGAAGCCTGACGCTGAAAAGCTGCTGGGCTTTCTGACCCATATGGAATTCCGCGGTCTGTCGCGCCGGGTGGCCGAAAAGCTGAAGGTCGAGGTGCCGGTGATCGAGGCAGCGAAACCCGCCACCGCCGTCGCGACCGAGGTGGAAGTGCCCGCAATCAGCGAGGCCGGCTACGTCACCATCACCGATCATGCCACGCTGGATGCCTGGATCGCCCGAATTCGCGAGATCGGCCATGTTGCCGTCGATACCGAGACCACCTCGCTTGATGAGATGCAGGCCGATCTGGTCGGGATCTCGCTTTCGGTCGATACCGGCATCGCGGCCTATATCCCGCTGGCGCATGTGAAGGGCGGCGATGATCTCTTCGGTGCGGCCGAGCGGGTTGCGGGCCAGCTGGATCCTGCCGAGGTGCTGGCAAAGCTGAAACCGATGCTGGAGGATCCGTCGATCCTGAAAATCGGTCAGAATATCAAATATGACTGGAAGATTTTCGCGCGCCAGCATCCGTCAATCCGGATCGCGCCCTTCGACGATACGATGCTGATGAGCTATGCCATGTTTGCCGGCCTCAACAATCACGGCATGGACGAGCTTTCCGAGAAATATCTCGGCCATCACACCAAACCGATCAAGGATCTGATCGGCACCGGCAAATCGCAGGTGACCTTCGACAAGGTCGAGATCGCGGCGGCAGCGGCCTATGCGGCGGAAGATGCCGATGTAACCCTGCGCTTCTGGCAGCAGTTTAAGCCGCGCCTGCACCGCGAAAAAGTCACCACCGTCTATGAGACGCTGGAACGCCCGCTGGTCACAGTGCTGGCCGAGATGGAAATGGCGGGGGTGAAGGTCGACCGCGACACGCTGTCGCGCATGTCGAATGCCTTCGCGCAAAAGCTCGCGCAATATGAAGATGAGATCGTTGAGATTGCGGGAGAAAAATTCAATCCCGGCTCTCCGAAACAGCTTGGCGAGGTGCTTTTTGACCGGCTCGGCGTGCCGGGGGGCGAAAAGGGCAAGACCGGCGCCTATGGCACCGGCGCCGATATTCTCGAAGACGTCACCACCCTGGAAGACAGCCATCCGCAGGGCGCGAAGCTGGCGGCCAAGATCCTTGACTGGCGCCAGATCGCAAAGCTGAAATCGACCTATACCGATGCGCTGCAACAGGCGATCAATCCGGAAACCGGTCGCGTTCATACCTCTTATTCGATTGCCGGCGCCAATACCGGGCGCCTCGCCTCGACCGATCCGAACCTGCAGAATATCCCGGTCCGCACCGAAGAAGGCCGCCGCATCCGCGAGGCCTTTGTGGCGCCGGAAGGCCGGGTGCTGGTCTCGCTCGACTATTCCCAGATCGAATTGCGGATCCTCGCCCATATCGCCAATATTCCGGCGCTGAAACAGGCGTTCAAAGACGGGCTGGACATCCATGCGATGACCGCCTCCGAAATGTTCGGCGTGCCGGTTGAAGGCATGGACCCGATGATCCGCCGCCAGGCGAAAGCGATCAATTTCGGGGTGATCTACGGGATTTCGGGCTTTGGTCTGGCGCGCAATCTGCGCATTCCCCGCGCCGAGGCCCAGGGCTTTATCGACCGCTATTTCGAACGCTTCCCCGGTATCCGCGCCTATATGGACGAGACCATCGACTTCGCGAAAAAGCATGAATTCGTGCAGACCCTGTTCGGGCGCCGCATCAACACACCGCAGATCAATGCGAAAGGCCCCGGCGCAGGTTTCGCCAAACGCGCCGCGATCAACGCGCCGATCCAGGGCACAGCTGCCGATGTGATCCGCCGCGCCATGATCCGGATGCCGGCCGCGATTGCGGGTATCGACGCGCGGATGCTCCTCCAGGTGCATGACGAGCTTTTGTTCGAGGTGGCGGAAGACCAGGCAGACCGTCTGATTGCGGTTGCGAAAGAGGTGATGGAAACCGCCTCTGACCCGGCGGTAAAGCTGGATGTGCGCCTTGTCGTCGAGGCCGGAACCGGCCGCAACTGGGCCGAGGCGCATTGAGCCCCCTGTTCCCCGCGTTGCACGGCGCAAAGCGCATTGCGCGGGGATCAGGTCTGCGAAACACCTCTGTTGCAGCGCCATCTCCCTGGAGAAACGCTGCACGAAATGGCCTGCGGCCAAAGGTATAAAAGTCGATCAGCGCAGACAGCCCTCTCCGACGCGGTGTCGGAACGAAAACTGCATCGCTGATTTGCGAAATAAAGGTCGGGGTTACCGGGCTTTTTCAGTGATCATCATGCGCATGGGCGCGGTCGATCTCGAACCGGCGGTCGCAATAGCCGCATTCGACAAAGCCGCTGTCCTGCGGGATGGCAAGCCAGACGCGCGGGTGACCCAGAGCGCCCTCGCCGCCGTCGCAGGCCACTTTCCAGGTGGTGACGATCTTGGTGTCAGGGGCTGGCAGGGTCATAGCGGGCATCCTTGGGGGCTTAACGGCTCTGCGCCTATAATACCCATATGGCCCAGCCGGGTGCAAGAAGCCCCGTCGCTGCAGCGCAGGCCCGGAGCCTCGGGTCTGATGGTCATGCCCAGGGTGAATGAGATCAATCCTGGAAGAAATCACTCTGCCCCAGAGGCGGGCGCGGCGCCACGAGCCCGAGATGGCGCCAGGCTTTGGCGGCAAGCATCCGCCCGCGCGGGGTGCGCTGAATCAGCCCCTGTTGCAACAGATAGGGCTCGATCACCTCTTCCAGCGCGTCGCGTGGCTCTGACAGCGCGGCGGCAATGGTCTCCACGCCGACCGGGCCACCACCATAATTCTCGGCAAGCAGCGAGAGATAGCGGCGATCGGCCCCATCAAGCCCGATCGTGTCCACGCCAAGCCGGGTCAGCGCGCGGTCGGCAAGCTCGCGGCTGATGCGGCCACCGGCCTCGACCAGTGCGAAATCGACCACCCGGCGCAGAAGACGGCCGGCGATACGGGGCGTGCCGCGCGCGCGCCGCGCGATCTCGCGGCAGCCCGGCTCGTCAGCCTCGATGCCAAGGAGGCCTGCGCCCCGCGAGACGATGCGAAACAGCTCATCTTCGGTGTAGAATTGCAGCCGGGTCGGAATGCCGAACCGGTCGCGCAACGGCGTGGTCAGGAGGCCAAGGCGCGTGGTGGCGCCGACCAGAGTGAAGGGTTGCAGATCAATCCGGACCGTGCGCGCCGCCGGCCCCTCGCCGATCACCAGATCCAGCGCGAAATCCTCCATCGCCGGGTAAAGCACCTCTTCGACCACCGGAGACAGCCGGTGGATCTCGTCGATGAAAAGCACATCGCGCGGCTCAAGATTGGTGAGGATGGCGGCAAGGTCGCCGGGACGCGCCAGCACTGGCCCCGATGTCATGCGAAAGCCCACGCCAAGTTCGCGCGCCATGATCTGCGCCAGGGTGGTCTTGCCAAGGCCAGGCGGGCCATGGAACAAAGTGTGATCCATCGCCTCGCCGCGCATCTTCGCGCTTTCGATAAAGACGCGCAGATTGGCACGGGCCTCGGCCTGGCCGGTAAAATCCTCCAATGCCTGAGGGCGCAGCGCGCGGTCACTGTCTTCTGGCAGGCGGTCAGGGCGAAGCGAGGGGTCGGGCTGGGTCATGGCCGGAACAATCCCCGAACGGCGCGCGCTTTGCAAGCCGCCGGAAGAGGCAAATCCGGGCAGCTTGTCGTACCCGGCGGCGCGCTGCCTCGGGCAGAAGCATTTAAGTCAGGGGGCGTTCATTTCCCCCTGATCCAGTTACTCAACTGAAGCCGGAAAGAGGCCCGCTCTCAGCCCCATGGGTCCTGGCGGATTTTGCGCCCGGATTTCGGAACGGAACTGCGGCCGATATGGCCCTCCTGACGGGTCGGGCGCAGCTCCATCAGGGCCGCGATCCGGTTTTCCGTCGCGGGATGCGTGGAAAAGAGGTTATCGGCGCCGCGCCCGTTCAGCGGGTTGATGATGAACATATGGGCCAGCGCCGGATCCTTCTCGGCCTGGACATTCATCCGTCCCCGCGCCAGCCCGTCGATCTTGCGCAGCGCAGAGGCGAGCCAGTCCGGACGGCCGCAGATTTCGGCGCCAAGCCGGTCCGCCTCATATTCCCGGCTGCGCGAGATGGCCATTTGCACGATCCCTGCCGCCATCGGGGCGAGGATCATCAGCGCGATGGTCCCGATCATACCACCGGGGCGCTCGCGGTCGGAATTTCCGAAGAACATGCCGAAATTCGCCAGCATCGCGATGGCGCCGGCGAAAGTCGCGGTCACTGTCATCGTCAGCGTGTCGCGGTTTTTGATATGTGCCAGCTCATGCGCCATCACCGCCGCGATCTCTTCGCGTGAAAGGCTGTTCAACAGGCCCGTCGTCGCCGCCACTGCGGCATTCTCGGGGTTGCGCCCGGTGGCAAAGGCATTGGGTTGCGCGGTCTCCATAATATAGACCTTCGGGCGCGGCATTCCGGCGGCATCCGCCAGCTGGTTCACCATGCCCACGAGATCCGGGGCGGAGCGCTCATCTACGGCCCGGGCGCCGGTCATCCGCAAGACCGATTTATCGGAATTCCAATATGTATAGAGGTTCATCGCCGCCGCGATCAAAAGCGCGACAACGGCGCCGGTCGCGCCTCCGAGCAACGCGCCCAGCCCCATAAACAGCGCTGTCAGCACCGCCATCAGGGCGAAAGTGCGGATATTTCCCATCTGTATACGGTCTCCTTCTCTGTCAAAGATATGGAGAAGAAGCGGCCGGTCGCAAGATCGCCCGCAAGATCGGAGAGAATATCAGCGCGGCGCGAGAAGTTTCAGCGCGAGCCGGATCAGCGCCGCCGTATCTGCTTCGGGGTTTTCGCCCGAGACCCGCGCCACGGCCTCGGCCGCATCCGACGTCCCATAGCCGAGATTGGCCAGTGCCGAGAGCGCATCGGCGGTATAAGCGGCGCGGATCGCCCCTTCGGACGGGGGTTTCGGCTTTGCGGCTTTGCGCGGCGCAGGCGCAGGCGCGGCTTCGGGTTCTTCCAGAACCGGTGCATCGCCATGAGCGAGGCCGGCGCCACGCGCCATGAGAGATGGCGCTTTCGATTTCAGCTCGAGGATCACGCGCTGCGCCAGTTTCGGACCAACGCCGGGCGCCGCCTGCACCGCCCGCGCATCCCCCAGCGTGATCGCCCGCGCGGCCCCCTCGGCCCCGAGCGCACCGAGGATCGCCATCGAGGCCTTGGCGCCCACCCCCTGCACCGTCATCAAAAGCTTATGCCATTCCTTTTCCATCATGGTCGGAAAGCCGAAGAGCTGCAAAAGATCCTCGCGCACCAGCAGGTCGGTATAAAGCGCCACCATCTCGCCCTCGGGCGGCAGACCCGCCAGCGTGCGGTCCGAGACATGGACAATATAGCCGACGCCCCGGCAGTCGATCAGCACCGTATCGAGCCCCTTCCAGTCCAGCCGCCCCGAAATTTTTCCGATCATCCCCCAAATCCTTTCAACCGGCGGCCCTTTTCACGGCGGCCTGCAACCGGCCCGCGCTTTGCGTGTGATGGGCGTGGCAGATGGCGATCGCAAGCGCATCCGCCGCATCCGGCCCCGCCACCTGCGCGCCCGGCAAATGCAGCCGCACCATATGATCCACCTGTTGTTTAGCGGCATGGCCCACGCCGACCACTGTTTTTTTCACCGCATTTGGCGCATATTCCCCGACCTCCAGCCCGAATTGCGCCGGAACCAGCAATGCGATCCCCCGCGCCTGGCCAAGTTTCAGCGTCGCCACCGCATCCTTGTTGACAAAGGTATGTTCGACTGCCGCCGTTCCCGGCTGCCAGTCCTGAAACACCCGGGTCAGCTGGAAATGCAGCGAGGCGAGGCGGCGCGCGAGGTCTCCGGTCGTTGCATCTGAATGGCAGATGCCATTCGCGACATGGGTCAGACGCGATCCCGCGACATCAATCACCCCCCAGCCAAGGTTCCTGAGCCCCGGATCAATGCCGATTACGCGCATGACTGCCCTCTTTTTGCTTTTGAACCGTACTAGCACGAAAAGAGAACATCCGCCAATCGCGTTCTTTCCGCCCGCATTCCCTGGCACAGACCCGGCTTCGGGGCTGAAAGCGACACCCGGCACCATATCGCCGACAGGATGCTGCACCTGCAGCATCAGACCAGGGCGGATCAAGGCAAATTTGTGACCTGAGGCATGCAAGAACTGCATTGCAGGCTTGCTGGTGCATGGCTTGCTTTGCACCTGCAGCACGTTTATCTGGCTGCACGAGGCGATGATCGCCCGGAAAACAGTCAGTTTAAAAAGATAAGGAAACAGTCCCATGGCCGCCATCGAAACGAGCCGCCCTGCGCCGTTCGGCGCCATCACGACGTATCGCGCCGTTAACGGCTTTGGCGGCATTTTTGCTGCCTTCAAAGCCTGGAACGACGCACGCGTCACCCGGAAGGCCCTGTCGAAGCTCTCGGATCGCGAGCTTGACGATATCGGCCTATGCCGCGGTGACATCGAGATGCTGGGTCGCTGAGGTAACGCCTCAGTCTCCCTGACCGAACGGGTCACAGGACAAGTAAGGGACCGTCTCGCGACAGAAGTCGCAGGCGGTCCTTCTGCTTTTCAGGGCTTTGATGATCTAAAGGCTTCGATTTTCTGTCTCCTCGCCGGTCTGAACCCCGAATGAGAAAACCGCCACGCGGCATCGGCCGGGGCGGTTTCGCGCTGAACAGTAGGCGCAGGATCAGACGACAGCGACCAGCCCGCGCAGACCCTGGCCGCGCCGCCGCGAGGTCCGGGTTACTGGCGCTTTTCCGGGAAAACCTCGCCCAGGAAAGAGGCCACCAGCTTTGTTACCGGATCGGCGAACATGATTCTCGCGGCGATCGGGTCGAAATCGCTGCCGGTCGCCAGACCTGCCACGCGTTGCTCATAAACCTCGTCGCCAACGTAAAAATAGATGGCGCCCTTCATGATCCAGCCGATCATGAGCAGGACCAGTATTGCACGGATCGTCTTGCCAAATGAACGCTCCCGCCGCCAGGTCGACGACCGGCCCATCGTGCCTTTGGCCTCGAAACCATAGCCCTTGCTATGGGCCTTTTCGATCCGGCGCAGACGCCCGGAGAACGTTTTGTAATTCGGGTCAGTCAAAGTCATGACCAACTACTCCCATGGCCCCCGCCATAAGGAATTCATGCGGTTTAAATATGGCGGAATTGGGGCAATCGCCCCGAAGGCCGTCAAATCAATGCAGTTTTTATTTGCATTTTCAGGTGCTTACACACGCTCCATGATCAATGCCGACCATTCACCCAGATCGTTTCTGTCTTGCAAACGAAACTGGGAAGCCACGTAACTTTCAATGATGCTTTCCGCCTGAACGACCAGCAGGCCGGAAAGAATCACCTTCGATCCCGGCTTTGTCATTTTCGACATGATCGGTGCCAGTTCGACCAGCGGCCCTTTCAGGATATTGGCAAAGACCAGGTCCCAGGGCGCTTCGTCGCGCAGCCTGCGGTGGTCGAACCCGGCGGCCTCGACGCATTCAATGCGGCCCTCCAGATCATTGATCGCCACATTGGCTTTGGCGACATCCACCGCCACCGGGTCGATATCCGAGGCAATCACCAGCGCATCGGGCAGCATTTTCGCCGCAGCCATTGCCAGCACCGCCGTGCCCGCGCCGATATCGGCGACTTTGGCGGGGCGGTAGCCCTCCTCGTAAAGCTTGTCGAACGCCAGAAGGCAGCCCAGCGTGGTGCCGTGATGGCCGGTGCCAAAGGCCATGGTCGCCTCGATCTGCAACGCGACGCGCCCCTCGGGCACCTTATCTGCGTCATGGCTGCCAAACACGAAGAAGCGCCCGGCATCGACCGGATGCAGCTCGCGCTGAACTTTCGCGACCCAGTCAACCTCGGGGAGTTCGGAAATCAGGAAGCTTTTCGCGCCATAGGCGGCGGCGAGAATATCCAGCACGATGTCATCAGGGGCCTCGGTATAATAGGCACCCACCTCCCAGAGGCCGGACCCGTCCTCGACCTCGAAAACGCCGACGCCATAGGGCTCGGGCTCCTGATCCTCGATCGCCTCGCCAAGCGCGCGGGCGGCCTCTTCGCCGGTAAGCGTGGTCAGAGCGGACCAGGTTGGCATGGTGTTTTCTCCGGATCTGGGGTTGATCTGGTCCTAGACCCCGCCCCCGTCAGGGTCAACCTGCCATGGGCAGGCTGTGCCGTCCTCGGCGCCGGTCCGATCAGCACGCTTGCGGCGCCCGCCCCTTCGCGCCAGGGTTGGCCGGCATATCCCGGAGTAACCGATGCCGAATGAGAGCCTGCGCGCGCCCGCAACCCGCATCCGCGATCATGCCTATGCGCCCTATTCGGGCTTTAAGGTCGGGGTGGCGCTGCGCACGACCAGCGGCGCCGTCTTTACCGGCGTCAATGTCGAGAACATCGCCTATCCCGAAGGCACCTGCGCAGAGGCCGGCGCCATTGCCGCCATGTGCGCCGCCGGAGAGCGCCGGATCGCCGGCCTCCTGGTCATCGCCGACAGCCCCGAACCGGTGCCCTGCTGCGGTGGCTGCCGTCAGAAAATCGCCGAATTCGCCGCCCCTGATATGGTCGTGACACTCGCCACCACCGAGGGCAAGACCCTGAACATGACCGTGGCCGAGCTGTTGCCCGGCGCTTTCGGCGCAGCACATATGACCCGCGCCGAAAGCGGCGGGGCCGCCTGAGATGGAGCCCGCCCGTGTCATCGCGACCATCCGCGACGGCAATACCCCCGATGAGGAAGACCTGCGCGGCTTCGCGCTCGGGCTTGCCAGCGGCGCGGTCTCGGATGCCCAGGCGGGGGCTTTCGCGATGGCGGTGCTTTTGCGCGGCCTGTCGGATGAAGGGCGCGTCGCGCTGATGGAAGGGATGCGTGACAGCGGGCGCCGGTTGCGCTGGTCGCTGCCTGGTCCGGTGGTGGACAAGCATTCGACGGGCGGCATCGGCGATTGCATTTCGCTTTTGCTGGCGCCGGCGCTGGCCGCCTGTGACGCCTGGGTTCCGATGGTCTCGGGGCGCGGGCTTGGCTTTACCGGCGGCACGCTCGATAAGCTCGAGGCGATCCCGGGGCTGCGCACCGCACTGCCCGAAGCTGAAATGCAGCTTCAGGTCTCGCGGATCGGCTGCGCGATCGTCGCGGCGGGAGAGGCGCTGGCCCCGGCGGATCGCCGGCTTTACGCAATCCGCGCTGTCACCGGCACGGTCGAAAGCATCGACCTGATAACCGCCTCGATCCTGTCGAAAAAGCTCGCGGCGGGGGTCGGAGCGCTGGTGCTTGACGTGAAATGCGGCTCTGGGGCGTTCATGAAGACGCTTGCGGATGCCGAAAAGCTGGCGCGCGCCCTGGTGCGAGTGGCGCAGGGCGCAGGTTGTCAGGCGCGGGCACTGATCACCGATATGGATCAGCCGCTTGCGACCGCCGCCGGCAATGCGCTGGAAGTGATCGAGGTGATGGAGACGCTGACCGGTACTTCGGTCAATTCCGACCTGCGGCTTCTGGCCGGCGATCTGGGTGGCGAGGCGCTGGCGCTGGCGGGGCTGACCCCGGATGCGCAGGCGGGGGCCGCGAAGATCCTTACAGCCCTGGATTCCGGCCGGGCGGCCGAGATCTTTGGCCGAATGGTCGCAGCCCAGGGCGGGCCATCGGATTTCGTCGAACGCTGGCCGGACCGCCTGCCCTCGGCCCCGGTGGTGATGGAGGTCCCGCCCCCCGCAGGTCTGGCAGATGGCGGTATCATCACCGCGGTTGACGGCGAGGCGCTTGGCCATGTGGTCGTGGCGCTTGGCGGCGGCAGAACGCATGAAGGGGCGCGGATCAACCCTTCGGTCGGGCTTTCCGATCTGGCCGCACCGGGCGAAGATGTGGCGGATGGCGCGCCGCTGGCCATGGTCCATGCCAGCAGCATCGAAAGCGCCGAGGCGGCGGTGGCCGCCGTGCAGCGCGCCTACCGGATCTCGGATCCGGCGGGCTTTGCGCAGGATGGCATGGCCGGCGGCTGCACGCCAGGGGACGGGCCGCTTGTGTTGAAAAGGATCGGCTGAATGGCGCGCGCCTTTCTGATCGTGCTGGATTCCGTCGGCTGTGGCGGGGCCCCTGATGCGGCGGATTTTGGCGATGAAGGCGCGAATACGCTCCTCCATATCGCCCGCGCCTGTGCGGCAGGGGCGGCGGATCAGGGCCGTAAAGGCCCGCTTTCCCTCCCGAATCTTGACCGGCTGGGGCTTGGTGCTGCGATCCGGCTGGCCTCGCGCGAGGCGGCGCCAGGGCTCGCGGCCACGCCCGAGGGCCTTTGGGGCGCGGCTGAGGAAGTCTCGAACGGCAAGGACACGCCTTCGGGCCATTGGGAGCTCGCAGGTGTGCCTGTGCCCTGGGACTGGACGCTTTTCCCCGATGAGACCCCCGCCTTTCCGCCGGATCTGGTGGCCGAGGTCTGTCGTCTGGCCGGGACCGAAGGGATCCTGGGGAACTGCCATGCCTCGGGCCTGCCGGTGATCCGGCGCTTTTGCGAAGACCATAAACGCAGCGGCTGGCCGATCTGCTATACTTCGGCCGACAGCGTGTTCCAGATCGCGGCGCATGAGGACTGGTTCGGGCTGGACCGGCTTCTGGCCCTCTGTGCAGCGCTGGCGCCCTATCTGCATGCGCGCCGCGTTGGCCGGGTCATCGCGCGGCCCTTTACCGGAGATTGCGATGCGTTTCACCGCACCGCGAACCGGCGTGACTATGCCCATCTGCCCCCGGCCCCGACGCTGCCGGAACATGTGATGGCCGCGGGCGGCATGGTGCACGGGATCGGCAAGATCGGCGACATCTTCTCGATGCGGGGGATCGGAAAGCTCTGGAAGGGCCAGTCCGATGCCGATCTCTTTGACCATCTGGTCCGGCTGGCACGCGAGGCCGAAGACGGCGCCCTGGTGTTCGCGAATTTCGTTGAATTCGATACGCTTTACGGCCATCCCCGCGATGTGGCGGGCTATGCGCGGGCGCTGGAAAGCTTTGACGCCGCCCTGCCCCGCTTTCTCGACCGGCTTGGGCCCGGAGATCTGGCGATCTTTACCGCCGATCACGGCAATGACCCGACCTGGCCCGGCACGGAACATACCCGCGAACGGGTGCCGGTGCTGGGCTATGGCGCGGGTCGGCGCGGGATCGGGCTCCGGGCCTTTACGGATGTGGGGGCAAGTGTGGCGGCGCATCTGGGAGTGGCATTGCCCGGGCCGGGGCGGTCGTTTTTGTGAGGCGTTGGGCCGGGGGCCAGCCCCCGGAACCCCCGGGATATTTAAGGACAGATGAATATGAGCGAATTTGCAGAGCTGCCTAAGGTGGAGTTGCATCTGCATCTGGAAGGCGCGGCGCCGGCCTCTTTCATCCGGGGGCTGGCCGCGGAAAAGCGCGAGGATATTTCCGGGATTTTTGGCGCGGATGGTGGCTATGCCTGGCGCGATTTTCCGCATTTCCTGAAGGTCTGTGAGGCGGCGGCTTCGGTGTTGCGCCAGCCCGGGGATTACCACCGGCTGATGCTTGCCGTGGCGGAGCAGAGCGCCGCTTCGGGGGTGATCTATAGTGAGATTTTCATCTCGCCCGATCTTTGTGGCGGTGGCGATGCGGCGGCATTCGCTGATTACATCGCGGCAATCCGCGAGGCAGCCGCCGCCGCCGAAGCCGGGTTTGGCGTCACGTTCCGTGGCATCGCCACCGCGATCCGGCATTTCGGGCCGGAGCGTGCGAAACGCGCGGCGCTGGCGGCGGCAGAGGTGGCAGGGGACTTCCTCACCGGCTTTGGCATGGGGGGTGATGAGAGCGTGCTCGCCCCCGGTGATTTCGCCTGGGGCTTTGACTGCGCGCGTGAGGCCGGGCTGTGCCTGAGCGTCCATGCCGGCGAATGGCGCGGCCCGGAGGCGATCCGCGATACGCTGCGCGCGCTGAGACCTGCGCGGATCGGGCATGGCGTGCGCGCCATCGAAGATCTCGCGCTGGTGGATGAACTGGCGGAACAGGGCACCGTATTGGAGGTCTGCCCGCTCTCGAATATCGCGTTCGGGCTTTACCCGGAAATGCGCCATCATCCCATCAGCGAGCTGGACCGGCGCGGCGTAAAAGTGACGATCTCGACCGATGACCCGCCGTTTTTTCACAGCAGCATGGCGCGCGAATATGAAGAATTGCACCGCGCTTTCGACTGGGATGAGGGGCAGTTCCGCAAACTTGGCCTCCAGGCGCTTGACGCCGCTTTCTGTGATGCGGATACGAAGAAGAGATTAGCCAAAAAGTTGGAGGCCTGAGCCATGTCGGATATTCTGACCCCGAACCACCTGACGGTCGTCACCCATCCGCTGGTTCAGCACAAGCTTACCATCATGCGCGACAAGGACACCTCGACTGCGAGTTTCCGCAAATTGCTGCGCGAGATCAGCCTGTTGCTGGCCTATGAGGTGACGCGTGGCCTGCCGATGACGACCCGCCGCATCGAGACGCCGATCGAGACGATGGATGCCCCGGCGATCGAAGGCAAGAAGCTTGCCCTGATCTCGATTCTGCGCGCCGGGAACGGGCTGCTTGACGGTATCCTCGAGCTGATTCCCGCCGCGCGTGTCGGTTTTATCGGCATGTATCGCGACCCTGAGACGCTGCAGCCGGTGCAATATTACTGCAAATTGCCCGAACATATGGAAGAGCGCATCTCTATCGTCGTCGATCCGATGCTGGCGACCGGCAATTCCTCGGCGGCGGCGGTGGATCTGCTGAAACAGTCGGGCGCGAAGAATATCCGCTTCCTGTGCCTGCTGGCCTCGCCCGAGGGGATTGCCAAGATGAAAGAGGCGCATCCCGATGTGCCCATCGTCACGGCGGCGGTTGACCGGCAACTTGACGATCACGGCTATATCGTGCCCGGGCTTGGCGATGCCGGGGACCGGATGTTCGGCACGAAATGACCCTGCCGGGGTAAACAAGGGCGCGCAGAAAGGGGCTGATCTGCGTCGCAATCGGTCGCCGGTCTGGTGGGCTATGGCTTTACTCACCCGCAGAAACCCTTAAAAATCGGCTCAGCTGTCCCTTCCGCTGCCCTGGGAGTACCCTGATGTCTGCCAAGATCCTGCCCGTCGCCTTTCTGGCGGCGGTTTGTTTCGCTGCACCAGCATTTGCCGATCTGCGCGGCCCGGCGGAACTGCCGCCGGCAGGGTATAAAGGCCAACAATATGTCGACAGCCGCGGTTGCGTCTTTCTGCGGGCAGGCAATAGCGGGCGCGCGACCTGGGTGCCGCGCGTCGCGCGCGACCGCAAACAGCTTTGCGGCTATGCCCCCTCGGGGAGGCCGACAGAGACCGCCGAAGCGGCACCCGCAGCGGCAGCGCCCGCAGCCGTGCCGGCAGGGAAATCTGCCGGCACGACCTTCTCCCCGCCCCGTAATCCGGGTGCACCATTGCCGCTACCGGCACCGATGCAGAGCGCCTTTGAGGCTGCCGGCAAGAAACCGGCCGCTGTGGCTTCTGCGCCTGCCGGTAGAACGGCTGCGACCAGCTTTGCCGCCGCCAAAGCCCCCGCCGCCGCACCGCGCATCGTCACCGGGACCGGGGCTGAAGGCCATCGGCTCGCCTGCCCCGGCTCGGCCCCGGTTGCGCAGAAATTCCGCGTCGAGGGCGGCGGCACCAGGACGCTTTGTACCAGAGGCGATGGCTCGCTTGACGGCGCGAGCTTTCCCCGCCTTGTCACCGGCGGCACCGACAGCTGGGCAGGCACCGCCACGGCGGTGGCGACCGGACAGACCATCACCGTGACCACCCGCCAGGCGGCGACTGCAAGCGCTGTTCCGACCCCGCCGCCGGGCTATAAACCTGCCTGGGAGGATGATCGGCTGAACCCGCGGCGCGGCCAGCAGACCGCGAAAGGCATCGCAGATCAGGAGACGGTCTGGACCAGATCAACCCCCGCAGAGCTGCATGACGGCGCCGGTCGCGAGACCATGGTGAAGGTGCGCCGCAGCGATGGCAGCACGCGGATGGAGCCCGCGATCGTGACCACCGCGGCCGATGGTGCGCAAAGCGTGGCATTGCTGGCTGCCCCATCCATCTCGAACTCATCGAAATCTACGGTGACCGTTGCAAAACCGGCGGCTGCACCTGCGGCCGGCGGTCGGATCTTTGTTCAGGTGGGGACATTCGGCGTCACCGCCAATGCCGAGGGCACGGCGGGGCGGCTCAAAGGCCTGGGCCTGCCCGTGTCGCGCTCGACGATCCGGGGCGGGGCACTCCAGGTGGTCTATGCCGGCCCCTTCGCCAGTACAGGCGAGGCCCGCGCCGCGCTGTCACAGGTGCGGGGCGCGGGTTTTGGCGATGCGGTGATCGTGCAGTAAGGCCGGATCGGACCTGCCGGCCCGCCTGGGCGGTGCCGGCGGGCCTATACTGATGCGGCCTCAGCCGCTGCAGACCGATTGCAGCGCGATCCAGTCATCATCGGGCATCAGCGGGCTTGAGATCCGGCCCTGGAACGGGTCGGCGGCGATCAGTTCAGCTGCCTTTTCCGCCGGGATCACGCCATTGGCCGCCAGCCAGCTGGCATAGGGCGTCAGCGGCACCTGGGCGGTCTCGAAGGCGGACTGGAGGCGCGACAGCGCCGGCAGCTCATGCTCATCGCGGATGAACGCCTCGCCAAAGCCTTCCAGTGCGGTGACCGGCAGCTCGCCCGAAACCAGCAGGTCAAAGGTAGCTTTCAGCCCGGCATGATCCAGAATGCCGCGCATCGGATCGGCGATCCCGGCCTTGATCCCCTCGGCCAGCGCCGCCCCGGCAAGCGCGTCAGGCGCATCCTCTTCAATCAGCGACCCCGGGAGCAGGATTACGCCGCCTGGCAGATGCGCCGGGCGCGCCAGACCCTCGGGCAGGACATAGAGGATCGGCGTATTCTCGGCCCCGAAAACACGGTCCGACAGTTCGGCAAGCGCGGGCAGCCCCAGCTCTCCCGCACAGGGCGCCCCCGTCAGGCGGATCACATCATCGAGGGCCCGCATGCCGATCTCGACCTGTTTCGACGGCGGCACCACGGCGACCGTGTGGGACACAAGGATGCGTGGCAGAACCAGCGTCACAAGGCCGAGAAGCCCGATCACCGCACCGCCGATCAGCGCGAAACGCAGCCGCCCGGGATGCGGCGAATCTGCGCGAACCGCCGAATTCACCATTTTCAGCGCGGCGAGCATGGTCTCATCGTCGATCTCGACCGATTCCGGGCTGTCTTCCCCGGGCGAGAACAGCGGCGGCTGCTGGCCCGGATTGACCCGCCTGACGGCCGGCAGAGACCAATGGCTGAGCGGCGTTCCCGAGCGCGGATCGCTGAGCACCAGCGTCGCCTCCCCCATCAGCACCACTACCTCGCGGCGCTGACCATCTTCGGTATCGCGCCACAGGCCGAGCGATTCCAGTCGCTGGAATTTGCTCAGCGCGGTGCCTGACCCTGGTGCCAAAGAACTGCCCGTTCGTCTTTTCATCTCCTGACCTTAGCCGCCCCGCGCCTGCGCCACAACGCCCTGCATCGGAATGGGCAGGTATCGGATGCCCCCGGAGGCACCAGGCAGGCGGTGAATGTCGCATTCAGACGCGCAGAGGTTGCGCAGCCGGGCTTCACAGGAAAGGGAATGGGATGAGGAAGCCGATGACTGTCTCTGTGATGGCACCCGACCGCACGCTGATGGCGGTTGGGCTGACCCTGATTTATGCCGCGATGGTCGGCTTCAGCGATAATTATGTGCAGGCGGTGGCCGGGACCACCGGGCTCTGGCAGTTCCATGCGACGCGCAGCTGCCTTGCTTTGCTGATGATGGGGCTGGTGGCGCCCTTTCTGGGCCTGCGGCTTCGACCGCGCAATGTAAAGGCAGTGGCGGCGCGGGCTTTGCTGCAAGGCATTGCGATCATGATTTACTTCGGTGCTCTGGCCTTCATGCCGGTTGCGGTGGCGGCAGCGGGGCTTTTCACCGCGCCGATCTTTGTATTGCTGATTTCGCGCCTGGTTTATGGCGAGCGGATCGGACCGGTGCGGCTGGTGGCGGTGGCTATGGGGTTTCTGGGCGTCGTGCTGGTGCTTGGCCCCCGCGCGCTGGCCGGGGCGGGGCTCATCGGCCTTGTGCCGGCCCTGGCAGGCGCGGTTTATGCCATGGCCAATATCGCCACACGGCGCTGGTGCGCCGAAGAAAGTGCCAGCACGCTGCTGGCAGGGTTCTTCGTGAGCCTGGGCCTTCTTGGGCTGGCGGGGCTGACAGTGCTGGCGATCTGGCCGCAAGCAGTACCCGAAGGCAGCGATGGTTTTCTGTTGCGCGGCGCGGTCTGGCCGGATGGTGAATACCTGTCCTGGATGCTGCTCCATGCCAGTTTTTCCGCGATCGGGGTCGGGCTTTGCACCAGAGCCTATCTTCTGGCAGATGCGGGCCGGGTCAGTGTGGTGGAATATATGGTCCTGCCGACTTCCGCGCTCTGGGGATGGGCGATCTGGGGCGAGCGCCTCGGAGCCCTCGCCTGGATCGGCATTGTGCTGATCATTCTCGCCGGCACGATCATCGCCCTGCGCGCGCGGGATCAGGAGCGGTGATCGAATTCCTTCAGAGGAATTCGGTGAAAAATTCCTTCTCAGGAATTTTTTCGCTCAGCGGTCGTTGACCGCCTCGCGCCAGTGGCGGCGGCAGAGGCTCTGATAGGTCTCATTGCCGCCGATCACCACCTGGTCACCATCGATCAGCACCTCGCCATGGGCCCCCTTGCGCACCACCATCGTCGCCTTGCGGCCGCAATGGCAGATCGTGCGCACCTCGCGCATTTCATCTGCCCAGGCCAGCAATGCCGCCGAGCCGGGAAAAAGATCGCCCCGGAAATCGACCCGGAGCCCATAGCACATCACCGGCACGCCCAGATCATCCACCGCCTGGGCGAGCCGCCAGACCTGCGCCCGCGACAGGAACTGCGCCTCGTCGATAAAGACGCAATCGACCTGGCCGCGCGCCTGCCGCGCCGTGATCATCGCGAAGAGATCATCTTCCGGTCCGAAAACATCCGCATCCATCCCGATGCCGATGCGGCTTGCGATACGGCCCACGCCCGCCCGGCCATCCATCTGCGCGGTGATCAGATAGGGCGACATGCCGCCTTCCTGATAGTTATAGGCCGCCTGCAACAGCAGGGTCGATTTGCCCGCATTCATCGTCGAATAGTGAAAATAGAGCTTGGCCATGCTCATGCCCTGCCCCTTTGGCCCGGGCCCTGTCAAGCCCGCCGGCGGATCCGGGCCAGCAGCGCGCCGGGCCTGAAAGATTGCTCTGTTACTGCGCCCGCTTTGCGGTCTGGTGGACCTGTTGCCACCGAATGTGCCTCCCGCACTGATCCTGCCATCGGCCGCCCTCGGATATGGGGCCGCGCCTGCGCGAAGCTGGAGGGCCATTCAGCCACCAATTACCCGCAGGCGAGGGCCTGCTTCACGCGTTACCTCCCGTCCGGCCTGCGGGCTGCCACCCGCATCTGCCTGAAGCCGGAAAACTCAGACAGCCCCCACCCGCACCGGCAGAATGTCGAAGCTCTGCGGCGTTCCGGACGCTCGCAAAGACCCACGCTCTCCGGTTTCTCCTTTATCGGTGACAAAGGCTTGCAGTGAGATTAACAGGAAAAGATTGAATTATTTAGCGCTGCTGCCCCCGGATCGCCGCGCCAGACCGCCCTGCGCCGCATCCCGGATCTGAATGAGGTTGGTCATGTCTGTGGCGAGATATCTGAAAAAACACACTGAAACCCTGGTCAAGGATGTGGGCATCGAGGCCGCCTGCGCGCTGACCGGAAAATCCAAAGCCACATTGGGGCGCTATTATTCCGACAGTGACGAGCATGAGGACCGTTTCATGCCGGTCGATGTGGTGGCCCAGCTTGAAGCCGCCGCGCGTTTCCCGCATGTCACCTCGGCGCTGGCCGATCTGCGCGGCATTACGCTCGCCTATGACAGTGACCGCAAAGAGCCGGAAACCTCGGGCATCAACCAGGATGTTGTGGCCCTCGCGCAGCGCTTCGCAATGTTGATGAGCGAATACAACCTGGCGATTGCCGACGGGAAAATCAGCATCAACGAATCGAAACGGCTCCTGCGGGAGACCATCGCGATCCAGCATGTGCTGTTGCAGATGAAGCTGAACCTTGAGGATGAGGCGGGCTGAACCGCCTCATGCCCTGACTTGCGCGCGCGCCCCGGGCCGGGCCCGCGCGATTATCCGCGCGGTTTGGGCCGGCGCGATGGGGCCTGTGCCCCGCCCTGCGGACGTGCTGCGGACGGTTTCGCCGCACCGGGCCGTCCGCCCTGCGGCTTGCCGGCACCCGGACGCGACGCTTTCGGCGGCAGCGGTTTCGACCCTGCTTTCTGCCCGCCGCGGTTCTGGCCACGTGCCTGATTCTGCCCGCGATTCTGCCCCGGCTTCGGCGCGGCTGCGATGGCATCGGCGCCCCAGGCAGCGCCCCCCAGGATCGGCAGCGACTTTTTCAGAAGCTTTTCGATATCGGCCAGCTCGCCCATCTCGGCAGGCGAGCAGAAGCTGATCGAAGAGCCGCTGGCCCCGGCCCGCGCCGTCCGCCCGATCCGGTGCACATAGTTATCAGCAACATTCGGCAGATCGTAGTTATAGACGTGCCGTACGGTCGGAATATCGATGCCGCGCGCCGCGACATCGGTTGCGACCAGCACATCGACCGCGCCGGATTTGAACTCGGTCAGGATGCGGTCGCGCTGGTTCTGGCTGCGATTGCCATGAATCGCGCCCACTCTGAAGCCCCAGCCGCCCAGCACCTTGGCCAGTTTATCGGCGCCGTGCTTGGTTCGCGAAAAGACAAGCGCCTGTTCGCCCGGGTGCTTTTTCAGATATTCCTCAAGCAGCTTCGCCTTGTCGCCATTGGGAATAAAATGCACCCCCTGGGTGACCTTTTCGGCCGGTTTGCCCGGCGGTGCGACCTGTACCTTGACCGGGTCACGCAGATAGGTTTCGGCGATCTCATTGATATCCTTAGGCATCGTCGCCGAGAACATCATCGTCTGGCGCCGCACCGGAATATGTTTCGCGATCTGGCGCAGCGAATGGATAAAGCCCATGTCAAGCATATGATCGGCCTCGTCCAGGACGAGATAGCCGCATTTTTCAAGGCTGACATCACCACGCCCAAGCAGATCGATCAGCCGGCCAGGCGTCGCGACCAGCACATCGGCGCCGCGCACCAGTGCCTGGGCCTGTTTGTTGATCGACGCACCGCCGACCACGATCACCACCTTCACCGCAGTTCCCTGGGTGAACATGGTGATATTGTCCTTGATCTGCGTCGCCAGCTCCCGCGTCGGCACAAGGATCAGGGCGCGAATGTTCTTAGGCCCCGGCGGATGACCAAGGTCAAGGATGCGGTGCAGAAGCGGCAGGCCGAAAGCGGCGGTCTTGCCGGTACCGGTCTGGGCAAGGCCCATCAGATCCTTTCCAGCCATGATATGCGGGATGGCCTGGGCCTGAATGGGGGTCGGCGCCTTCAGCTGGGTTTTTTCCAGCGCGGCGAGGAGTTTCGGCGAAAGGCCGAGATCTGCAAAAGTCGTCATGTTCATTCCATACGTCAAGGAAGACAGCGGCCCTCGCCCCCGGAGAATTCCGGATGCCGTGCGCGCCATCGGCGCCCCTGCGTGATGGTGGGAACCTGTCGTCCGGGCCTTTCAGTGCTCACGCGGCACGGGCTGACGGACCGCAGAGAAATGAGCTTATCACACTCAAAAGTCAAGACAGAACGGCCCGCAGCTGAGTGCGGGCCGTCCCGACCAGGATCCTGGGCGTAGAAATGATCCTGATCATACACCCGTCAGGCCCTGAGCCCGCCCGACAGGTGATCGGGTTGTGGGGGCGCTTACTGGGCAGGCTCCCAGGCGGGGAGCGCTTTCAGCGCCTCGGCGCCAAGCGTGGTCGCCGCGATCACCGTGCCGCTCTCGTTGCGGTAGAGGGTGACCTGGTCATGACCCAGATTGACGCGATGGGTGCCGATACCAAGGAAGCCGCCGACATCGGCGACGACGCCCTGAACCGGTCCTTCGGTGCTGAGGACAAGGTCGGCAACCGACCCCATATTCGAGCCATCCGCCGCATAAAGCGTGGCGCCCATAAGCTGATCGGCGGTCACGGTCGTCCAGTCGCTGACCACGCTATAGCCTTCGGGCACGGTGAAAGTGTTAGTTGCAGGCAGTTCGGCGGGGGCTGCGGTCGCATCGGGCAAAGGGGGCACATCGGCGGTCGCCGGGTCAGGCGCTGCCGGGGTGGCCTCGGGTTGCCCTTCGATCATGGGATCTGCGGGGGCGCCGGTCTCATCGACGGTTCCGGCTTCCGGCATCGTCTGCGCCGGATCAGTTGTGGCATCCTGCGCCAGGGCCGCCGTGCCGAGCATCAGCGAAGCGGCAAGCGCGATAACCGGCGGGGCGGCGAAGGGGGGGATCCGTTTCATGGTTCACTCCTTTGGTTCGTTAGCCTCACGTTCAGTGGACGCGGGGATAACGGGCCGGATGCGGAATGGGTCCATGCGCCCCGAAAGAGTGGCGAAGCCCCGCCGGAATCGTCAGAAAAACATGGGGGGAAACCGCCAGGTCACATGATTGTTGGAAATCATGACGAAAAAGCCGCCCCGGAGGGCGGCTTTTGTCGGATGAGTGAAAGTCGGGCGGGCTCAGCCCTGAAGCGTTCTGACCCCGTAGCCCTCGCCACGCGCCTTCATCGCGGCGACAGCGGCCACCGAGGCCGCAGCCGTGGTGAAATACGGGATGCGGTCCATCAGCGCCACGCGGCGGATGTCGCGGCTGTCGGCGATGGACTGGGTGCCCTCGGTCGTGTTCATCACCAGCGCGATGTCTTCGTTTTTCAGCCGGTCGACGATATTCGGGCGGCCTTCATAGACCTTGCTGACCGATTCCGCCTCGATCCCCTCAGCTTTCAGCCAGGAGGCCGTGCCGCGCGTGGCGACGATGGAAAAGCCCATCGAGATCAGGTCGCGCGCCGCCGAGGCCAGCGCCTCAGACTTGTCGGCATCCTTGACCGAAAGGAACACGCGCCCCGTCTCGGGCAACACCATTCCCGCGCCCATCTGCGCCTTGAGGAAGGCGAGGGCAAAGGTCCGGTCCCAGCCCATGACCTCGCCGGTCGAGCGCATTTCCGGCCCGAGGAGCGGGTCAACACCGGGGAAGCGGGCGAAGGGCAGCACTGCCTCTTTCACCGAATACCAGGGCGTGATCGGGTCGGCCAGCGTCATCGCATCCGCCAGCGGCAGCGAGCTGTCCGGGCCGACATCCGCCGCGTAAGGTGCGCGCTCGGGGAAGGCCGAGAGCTTCTCGCCTGCCATCAGCCGCGCCGCGATCGAGGCAATCGCCGAATCGGTGGCCTTGGCCACGAAAGGCACCGTCCGCGAGGCGCGCGGGTTGACCTCAAGCACGTAGATCACATCATCCTTGATGGCGAACTGCACGTTCATCAGGCCGACAACCTGCAATGCCAGCGCCATCTGCACGGTTTGTTTCTTCAGCTCGGCCACGGTCTCGGCGGAGAGCTGGTGGGGCGGCAGGCAGCAGGCAGAATCGCCCGAATGGACGCCAGCCTCTTCGATATGTTCCATGATTCCGGCGACATGGACCGATTCGCCATCCGAGAGCGCATCAACATCGACCTCGACCGCGCCCGAGAGATAGCTGTCCAGCAGCACGGGCGAGGTGCCTGAGACCTGCACGGCGGTCGCGATGTAACGCTCCAGCTGCGCATCGTCGCGCACGATCTCCATCGCGCGGCCACCAAGCACGTAAGACGGGCGGATCACCAGCGGATAACCAACGCGGGCCGCGATGTCGAAAGCCTCGTCGCGGCTGTGGGCGATGCCATTGACCGGCTGTTTCAGCCCGAGATCATTCAGCAATGCCTGGAAGCGTTCACGGTCTTCGGCAAGGTCAATCGCATCCGGCGTGGTGCCGAGGATCGGGATGCCCTCTTCTTCCAGCGCATTCGCCAGTTTCAAGGGCGTCTGGCCGCCGAATTGCACGATCACGCCGTGCAGGGTGCCATTCTCCTGCTCGACCCGCAGAATCTCCAGCACATGTTCCAGTGTCAGCGGCTCGAAATAGAGCCGGTCCGAGGTGTCGTAATCCGTAGATACCGTTTCCGGGTTGCAGTTGACCATGATGGTCTCATAGCCGGCCTCGGTCAGCGCGAAACAGGCATGGCAGCAGCAATAATCGAACTCGATCCCCTGGCCGATCCGGTTCGGACCGCCACCGAGGATAACCACCTTTTTCGCCGCCGAAGGCCGCGATTCACATTCCACATCGCCCATCGCGGGCATCTCATAGGTGGAATACATGTAAGGCGTCTGCGCCTCGAATTCCGCCGCACAGGTGTCGATCCGCTTGAAAACGGCGGTAACGCCGAGACCGCGACGCGCGCGACGCACCGAGGATTCTGCCTGGCCCGTCAGCCGCGCCAGACGCGCATCGGTAAAGCCCATGATCTTGAGCGCGCGCAGCCCTTCGGCCGTCGACGGCAGCCCATGGGTGCGGATTTCATGCTCCTGATCAATGATTTCGCGGATCCGCGCAAGGAACCAGGGATCGAAAGACGTGATCGCCTGGATCTCGTCATTGGTCAGCCCCTCGCGCATCGCCTGGGCGATCACGCGCAGGCGGTCGGGGGTGGCGACGCTCAGCGCCTTGGAAATCGCGGCGCGATCCGGTGCGCCGGCAATCTCGATCTCGTCGAACCCGGTCAGGCCGGTTTCCAGCGAAGCCAGCGCCTTTTGCAGCGATTCGTGGATGGTGCGGCCAATCGCCATCACCTCGCCGACCGATTTCATCGCGGTGGTCAGCAGCGGCTCGGAACCCGGAAATTTCTCGAACGCGAAACGCGGGATCTTGGTGACCACATAGTCGATGGTCGGCTCGAAGGATGCGGGCGTCACCTTGGTGATGTCGTTATCCAGCTCGTCAAGCGTATAGCCCACCGCCAGTTTCGCGGCGATTTTCGCAATCGGGAAGCCGGTCGCTTTCGAGGCCAGCGCCGAGGACCGCGACACACGCGGGTTCATCTCGATCACGACCATACGGCCATCAACCGGGTTGATCGCCCATTGCACGTTCGACCCGCCGGTCTCGACCCCGATCTCGCGCAGGACGGCAATCGAGCCGTTGCGCATGATCTGGTATTCTTTGTCGGTCAGCGTCAGCGCGGGCGCCACGGTGATCGAATCGCCGGTATGGACACCCATCGGGTCGATATTTTCGATGGAGCAGACGATGATGGCGTTATCCGCTTTGTCGCGGACGACCTCCATCTCGTATTCCTTCCAGCCGAGCAGCGATTCATCGACCAGAACCTGCGCCATCGGCGAGGCCTCAAGGCCCGATTTCACAATCGCCTCGTAATCATCGCGGTTATAGGCGACGCCGCCGCCGGTGCCACCAAGCGTGAAAGCGGGGCGGATGATCGCCGGCAGGCCGATATGTTCCAGATCGCCCATGGCTTTCGCCACACCAGCCGCGATGTCGTATTTGCCATTGGGAAGCTTCGGCGCGGCGACGATGGTTGCCTTCGGGTTCTCGATCCCCAGCCGGTCCATCGCCTCGCGGAACAGCTTGCGGTCTTCTGCCATTTCAATGGCTTCGCGTTTCGCGCCGATCAGTTCTACATTGAACTTGTCCAGCACCCCCAGATCCGCCAGCGCCAGCGCGGTGTTCAGACCGGTCTGGCCGCCCATGGTCGGCAGAATCGCATCGGGGCGCTCTTTCTCGATGATCTTCGCCACGACTTCGGGGGTGATCGGCTCGATATAGGTGGCATCCGCCAGACCCGGATCGGTCATGATCGTCGCCGGGTTCGAGTTCACAAGGATGACCCGATAGCCCTCTTCGCGCAGCGCTTTGCAGGCCTGGGCACCGGAATAGTCGAATTCGCAGGCCTGGCCGATCACGATAGGACCAGCGCCGATAATCATGATCGAGTGGATATCTGTCCGCTTCGGCATGTCGGGAACCTCAGGTTTTTGGGCTGGCTGTCGCTAAATTTTCCGGGGTTATAGAGGGGCGCGGCATGGGCGCAAGGGCAAACCGACACCCGCGCCAGAGCACGCGCGCTCACCCCGCCGGTCTCCTCCGCCCGCCGCAAAGGATCCCACCCGTTATTCCGGCTGGCGCAGTCCTCCGCCAGCCCCTATTCCTGAGCCCATTATGCAAAGCAGCAGACGTCAGATTTTTTTCGAACACGGCCCGGGCGAGCGCCCGGCGCTGTTTGATGATGCGTTGTCGGTGAAAATCGCGCGCAACCCCGATGAAGTTGAGGCGGTTTTGCGCGAGGCCGAAGAGGCGCGCCGGGCCGGGGCCTGGATTGCGGGCTATATCTCGTATGAGGCGGGATATGCGTTCGAGGATCGGCTCCTGCCACTGATGCCCGGGGATCGCCGCCTGCCGCTGGTGCATCTCGCGTCCTTTGCCGGCCCCTGTGACCCCGCACCGATTCTGGCGAGGATGGCGGAGGAAGCCGGGGCGACCCGTATTTCCGCGCCCGAGCCGGTGATCTCGCGCGAAGACTACAACCGTGCGATTGCCCGGGTGCTGGAGCTGATCGCGGCCGGCGATATCTACCAGGCCAATCTGACCTTTCCGTTGGTCTCGCGCCTGCTTTCGGGCACGCCCGAGGGGCTTTACGGCCGTTTGCGGCGCTCTGGCCCGGTCGGGCATGGCGCCTTTGTCGATCTGGCGGGCGAGCCGGCGCTGGTCTCGCGCAGCCCCGAACTGTTCTTCCGCCTTAATGCCGATGGCCGGATCACCACCCGCCCGATGAAAGGCACCCGCCCCCGCGACGCCGACCCCGCCCGCGACGCGGACCTTGCACAGGAGCTGCGCTCCAGCCCCAAGGACCGGGCCGAGAATCTGATGATCGTCGACCTGCTGAGGAATGATATCAGCCGGATCTCGCAGATCGGCAGCGTGAAAGTGCCCGAACTTTACACCGTCGAACATTACGCGACCGTGCATCAGATGGTGTCCGAGGTGCAGGGCCAGCTTGCGCAGCCTGCCAGCCTGCCTGACCTGATCCGCGCCTTGTTCCCCTGCGGGTCGGTCACCGGCGCGCCGAAGATCCGCGCGATGGAGGTCATCCGCGAGGTCGAGCCCTTCGCGCGCGATGCCTATTGTGGCGCGATTGGCTGGATGGCCCCCGATGGAAGCGCAGATTTCTCGGTCGCGATCCGCACGCTGACCGTGGATGACAGTGAAATCAGGATGAATGTCGGCGGCGGCGTGGTGCATGGCTCGACTGAGGCCGGCGAATGGGAGGAGGCGCTATGGAAAGCGCGCTTCGTCAATGCGGCGGTGAGCCGGGACTGACGCTGATCGAGACGGTGCTCTGGACCGGGGCCACCGCGCCGCGCTGGCCGCTGCATCTGGCGCGGCTGCAGCGCAGCGCGCTGGCGCTTGGCTGGGCGCGGCCGGAACCTGCGGCGCCTGCGGGCCCGGCAACCGCCGCCCGCCTGCGGCTGACCCTGGATGCAGCCGGGCGGCTGCTCTGGGAAACCCATCCCCTCCCCGCTGCGAAACCGTATTGGAGCGTCAGCGTCGCTGACCTGCGGCTGGCTTCGGATGACCCCTGGCTTTCGGTGAAATCCTCGCGCCGCGCGATCCATGATGCGGCCCGGGCGGCATTGCCCGCCGGGATCGACGAGGCGCTGTTTCTGAACGAGCGCGGCGAGGTCAGCGAGGGCACGATCACCACGGTATTTTTCGACCGTGGCGCCGGGCTGCGCACACCACCGCTGAGCTCTGGCCTGCTGCCGGGTGTCCTGCGCAGCGAGCTGGCCTGCCCCGAAGAGATCCTGCGACCCGAAGACCTGGGAGTCGTGCGGCTTTGGGTCGGCAATGCGCTGCGGGGGCTGATTCCGGCCGAGTACCGCGCCAGGGCGTGACCCGCCCGTGCGTCCGGGCGCCGCAGCCAGGCTGCCCTCTTGAATGGGCCGCGCTTTTCCGGACCCTGGCCGCTCCCGGATCCGCTGCCCGTCTGGCTCAACGCGTCCTTCTGCTTACCAAGCCGGAGCGCATATCAGCTCTTAATTGATTAAATCACGGCACGGTTGATTTACATATCGAAGCGATACAATCAGGCGATGACCACCCCTTCACTTCGAAAAAAATGCCGGCCACCGTTGTTGCAGAGCCAGCCCGAAATCCCACAACCATCAATTGAATTAAGCCGATAAATTCTCCGATATTTACAACCACAGAGTCGGCAATTGTTATCAAATGACACGAAAACAACCAGAGGCAAAAGACCTCATAATTCATCAACCCGAGAAGGTACAAAATAACTAATTACATGATTCATATACATATTTATTAATTCCAAAAATCCAAAATTCAAAAATAGACATAATTGCGCCAAAATCATTACCGCACTTTCTCAAAATGGATCCAATCAGGTCAATATTCAAACAAATGTTGAATTCAAAAATGATCCATCGTGCAAAAAAAGGATATCATTCAAAATGTCGACCAATATCTCTGAGCTGAAGAAAATCGCCGGCTTTATCGGCGCCTGTCTCGTTGACAGCGAAACCGGCCTGATGCTGGCAAGCGAGTCGAGCGGCATCAAATTCGACCTCGAAGCCGCTGGCGCCGCAAACACCGAAGTGGTGCGCGCAAAGAACGCTGCGATGGCCGCACTGGGCCTCGATGATCATATCGAAGACATCCTGATCACGCTTGGCACCCAGCTGCACCTGATCCGCCCGCTGGCCTCGAACCCTAGCGTCTTCGTTTACGTTGCGCTGGACCGCAGCAGTGCGAACCTGGGCCTCGCCCGCATCTCGGTGAAAAAAGTCGAAGGCAAGCTGAAGGTCTGATGCAGGCCCGGTCTTCCTGCGTCTTCTGTCTTCTGGCGTCACGTAACGCCAGAAGACCGGGCCGCTCCGGGGGATGTTCAAAGCCCAGACTTGGCCCTCAGACGGCCATAACCCAGCCACCATTAAGCATATCTGTCCGGCTGTGACGCGAAGCAATCGGACAGGGGTAACGAGTAGTGCGGCCAGAACGGCCCGAAAGGGCCAGTACCCCCCCTTTGTCCCGGCGCGCGGCCGGGGCAGCGGACTGTCAGCGCTGGCGAGATATTTGCCCGGTGCTGGCCGTTTTTCCTGTCAGCGTGGCCGGAATCCCGGCCGGAAGGAGGCCGTCGTGAAAATCGCTCCGCAACTGCGGCAGGAGCTCGCCTTTTTGCGCGACGGGCTCGACAGGGCCGACCACCTGGTCGATCCGAAAACCAGGCCGAATTTTGCCCCCTTGCGCAACCGGCTTGAAGACTGGACCGCCCGCATCGCGGTGATCGGTCAGGTCAAGGCCGGGAAATCCACCTTCCTCAACGCCCTTTTGCATCAGCATGATTTCCTGCCCTCTGATATCAATCCCTGGACATCGGTGGTCACCAATATCCGCGTCAATATCGCCTCGGACCCGGCCTCGGGCGCGCGTTTCGAATTCTTCGACGAAGCCGACTGGCAGGACATCATCGACAGCGGCTCTGCCATCCGCCAGCTGACCGAAGACCTGTTGCCGGGCTTTGACAGCGACCTGCTGCGGCGCCAGAGCGAAGAGATGCGCGAACGCGCGCAGCGCCGGCTCGGGCGCCATTACCATGCGTTGCTTGGCAGCAGACATGACCATGACTACCTTTCGGCAGATCTGCTGAAGCGCTATGTCTGCGCGGGCCCGGGAAGCGATGACGGGCTCGACCGAGAAGCGCTTGGCCGCTATGCCGCGCTGACAAAAAGCGCCATTATTTACATACGCTTGCCGGAATTCGACGTGCCGGCCATCATCACGGACACCCCCGGGGTGAATGACCCATTCCTTCTGCGTGACGAGCTGACCTGCCGCAGCCTCGACAAATCCGATGTCTTCATCATGGTGCTTTCGGCGCATCAGCCGCTGACCGATATTGACGTAGCGCTGATCCGGATCCTTGCGCGCCAGGACGACAAGGATGTGGTGATCTTCATAAATCGCATCGACGAGCTCGATGATTACAGCATCCAGGTGCCGCGCGTCATCGCCGATGTCGAATGCCGGCTGCGCGCCGCGATCCCGGAGATCGACTTTCGTATCGTTGCGGGATCGGCCTGGCTTGCCGATCTGGTGCTGCGCGACGACGAAGAGGCCGATCACCTCCGCGAGGCCGCCGACAGCGACGAGCTTGCGCAATATATCCGCGAAACCTGTGGCCGCCTGCCGCGTGACCGCAAAGACCGGCTGATGTTCGCCTCGGGGCTGAACCGGCTGAAAGACACACTCTCGGCCACGCTGGACAGCGGTGTGGGCAGCCAACAGCTCAACCAGTTGCGCGGTGATATCCGGGCCGAGCTGAATGCGGCCCGGTTCATAGATAACCGCGAACGCGACGCTTTGCGGGTGCAGATGGAAAGCCTGCGCAGCGATATCGCCAGAGCTGCGGCCCGTGATGTGGGTTGCGAAATCTCGGGCATCCGAGATCTGCGCAACCGGCTAGAGGGCCTCGTCGACGCTGCGGATGCGCAGATCGAACAGGTGGTGTCGAAATCCTGGACCGGGCTTGAAGCGCGCCTCATGGATGCGATCGGCGATTATGTCGATCGCCAGAAAGCTGCGTTCGAGGACCGGCTTTTCGGTGATGATCGGCAAGGCGATGCCAGTACAACGCTGGATTTCGACCTGCTGCCGCTTCAATCCGCGCTCGAGGCCGAAGTGCGCCAATGCTATATCGGCTCGCGCAGTGGCACGGATGCCGCGCTGCAAAGCTGTGTCCAGGCCTGCCGCCAGGCAATTGGTTCGAAATTCCAGGACCGGACCTCCGGGAATCCGACCGCCGAGATAACGCTGGAAGGTCTGCCCTGCTACAGTTTCACCTCGACCCTGACCTTCGCGAAACGTAACCTGCGCGTCGGCATGATCCTTGACCGCAGCTGGGCCTTCTGGCGCAAACCTTCGCTGAATGTCGACAAATCGCTGGGCGCTTTGCGTATGCTGACCACCGAAGAGCTGCGGCCTTCGGTCGAGAAAATTCTCGCGGCCTATAATGAGGCGCAGCTGGAGCGCGCCAGTGCGGGCATATCGCGGATCCGTGTGATGCTCAGGATGTTCGACGCGATCCTGTCGGAAAACGCGATCCGGCTGCAACAGGACAAGACAGATATGGAACGTATTGCGCTGACCCCCGAAGGCCGGAAGGCCGTCTTGCAGCGCCTGCAAAGCAAAATAGAGGCGCTGGAGCACCGCCTGACCGCGCTTGCCGCGCTGGAAACCGGGCTGAAGCGTCCGGAGCTTGGGGCTGCCGCATGAAAATGACAGATCTGACCGCCCTTTTGCAGGAAAAACGCGCGGCCGCAGGCAGTGGCTCGCCCTTGCGCGTGGTGATCTGCGGTGAAGTCAGCGCCGGAAAATCCACCGTGATGAATGCGCTGATGCGCGACCAGATGCTGCCGGACAATATCGGGCAAAGCGCGCGTCCGGTGCTGGTCGCCGGGTGGCGCGAGATCCCCGGGATCGAGGCCTCCGGGCGCGATGGCCGCGAGATCCGCGCCGCCCTCCCCGGCACGCCAGAGTTGTTTCATGGGGCCGACTTCATCCGTCTCTGGCTCGATCAGCCGCATCTGTCCGGAATCGAGCTGATCGAATTGCCGATGACCAGGGCCGAAGAGCTGACCGGGGATCAGATCGACCTCGTGCAATCGGCCGATGTGATGATCTGGGTCACCATCGGCTCGCAGGCCTGGCGGCTGACGGAAAAGGCAATTGTCGAAACCCTGGGCGAGACCCGGCCCGACCGTTCCATCCTGATCGTGTCGCGTGGCGACAAGCTGCGCACGGATAAGGATCGTGGCCGGCTGATGGAGCGGATGGAGCGCGAGACCGCTGCCCTTTTCGGGCATCGGTTCTTTCTCTTTGGCGACCGCCGCAAAATCGCGGCATCTGCCGGGTCCGAAGCAGAATGGCAGGCAACCGGCGGCGCGCCCCTTGCGGCGCTGCTGCGCGGCTTCGCCGGCCAACCCGCCCGCACCGTCTATGACCGCGAGCCACGCGAGAAGCCGGTGGAAACCCGGACCGCCCCCGGTTTTGAGGCCAGGTTCGTGGCGGAAACTGAGGAAGACCCGCCATTTGTCGTGGAAGTGACGAAAGCTGACGAAACGATCCTTGCCGATGCCGGGTCCGATACGGAGGTCGGGGCCCGGGTTGAGGTTCAGCCAGACCCCGAACCGGTTGCACCAGTTGCCAAAACAGCCCCGCCCGCCCGGCCCGGGATCTTGCAGGCGGGCCTGCTGCATGAAGATGGCGCAGGACATACCCTGCTTGCAGGCGATGCGGAAACCCTGGCACAGCTTGCCGATTTCTGCCGCGTGATGCTGAAGCAGCTGCAAGATGCGCGGCTGACGGCAGAGGGGGGTCCGGTCAGCTTCTTCAGCCTCTCGACCGCAAAACGGCGGCTGCTGATCCAGGTCAGGAACGGCGCCGGCGCGGTCTTTATGCTCGCCGATGCGGCGGTCATGAACCAGGGTATGGCGCAGGTGGCGATCGGCCAGCTTGGCGGCGACAGGCGGGTGACCGGCTGAGCCGCAGCACCGGTCGTGAGGCCTCAGCGCTGGCCGGCAGCCCGATGCAGGATATCAAGAAAGGCCGGGCCGAAACGCTCGGCCTTTTGCTGTCCCATGCCCTGAACCCGCTCCAGTTCGGTCAGGCTTGACGGGCGGCGTTCGGCAATCTGGCGCAAGGTTGTGGCATTGCAGGAAAGATGTTTGCCGATCCCGTCCTCGCCCCGCGCGAGCCGCAGCTGCGCCTCGGCCAGAAGGTCATAGACCGCGCCCGCCGCCTGCCCCGCCAGCGCCATCCGCGCCGGATGCGGCGCCTGCATCCCCGACGCGATCACCTGCAGGAAAGCCAGCCCGTAGCTTTCCAGTTTTTTCGCACCAACCCCGGAAATCTGCGCCATCTGATCCAGCGTCTCGGGCCGTTTCTCGGCCATCTCGATCAGGGTGCGGTCGGCGAAAATCACATAGGCCGGCACGCCTGCCGCCTCGGCCAGCGCCCGGCGTTTGGCCTTCAGCGCCGAAAGGATCGGCGCGTCTTCTTCGGCCACCAGCGCCTTGACCACCGATTTAGGCGCGCGGATATCGGGGCGGCGGAGCTGGATTTCGACATCTCCGCGCAGCACCGGGCGGGCGGAATCGGTCATTCTCAACGCGCCGTGGCGTTCAAAATCCGGCCTTAGCAGATCGCGCCCCATCATCTGGAGGAAGACCGAATTCCAGGCCGGTTTCGACAGCTCGCGCCCGACACCGAAGGTCGGCAGATCCTGATGCCCGCGCGCGCGGACCTTTTCCGTCGATGTGCCGGTGAGAATGTCGATCAGATGGCCCGCACCATAGCTTTCGCCGGTCCTGAGCACGGCGGAAAGCGCCTTACGGACAGGTTCTGTTCCATCAAACACCGCCGGCGGCGTGGTGCAGAGATCACAATTGCCGCAAGGCCCGCTTTCCTCGCCGAAATAGGCCAGCAGGACCTGACGGCGGCAGGCCAGCGCCTCGGCCAGACCCAAAAGCGCATTCAGCCGGCCATGATCGGCGGCCTTGCGCTCGGGCGGCGCTGCGCCCTCGTCGATCTGGGTGCGGCGGTAGCGGATATCATCGGCGCCATAAAGCGTCAGCGCCTCGGCGGGCGCGCCATCGCGCCCGGCGCGACCGATCTCCTGATAATAGGATTCGATGGATTTCGGCAGATCGGCATGGGCGACCCAGCGGATATCGGGCTTGTCGATCCCCATCCCGAAGGCCACCGTCGCCACCACGATCAGCCCGTCATCGCGCTGGAACCGGGTCTCGACATGGCGGCGGTCACCCGCCTCCATGCCGCCATGGTAATGCAGCGCGGCATGACCGGCCTCGCGAAGCGCCTGGGCAAGCGTCTCGGTCTTGGCGCGGGTGCCGCAATAGACAATGCCGGACTGACCGCGCCGTGCGGCCGCATAACGCAGGATCTGTTCGCGCGGGCCGTCTTTGGCGGCAAAGGACAGATGGATATTCGGGCGGTCAAAGCCGCGCAGAAACGTCTCGGGCTGCGCGCCATCGAACAGGCGCTGCACGATTTCGGCCCGGGTTTCCTCATCTGCCGTGGCGGTGAAGGCGGCCAGCGGCACATTCAGCGCACGCCTCAGCTCCCCGATACGCAGATAATCAGGGCGGAAATCATGGCCCCACTGGCTGACGCAATGCGCCTCATCGACCGCGATCAGCGTCACATTGATCCGGCGGAGCAGCGCGGAGGTCGCCCCCGCCGCCAGCCGTTCCGGCGCCATATAGAGAAGCTTCAGCCGCCCCTCATCCAGCGCCTGAAAGACCTCTTCGGTTTCCTCGTCGGTATTGCCAGAGGTCAGCGCGCCAGCCTCGACCCCCGCCTCGCGCAAACCCCGGACCTGGTCACGCATCAGGGCGATCAGCGGCGAGATCACCACGGTCACGCCGTCGCGGCACAGAGCGGGCAGCTGGAAACACAGCGATTTCCCGCCACCCGTCGGCATGATCGCCAGCGTGTTCAGCCCGGCCGTCACCGCCTCTACAATCTCGGCCTGACCGGGGCGGAAGCCCTGGAATCCGAATATCTCCGCCAGCAGAGCGGCGGGAGAGAGGGGGGCGCTGTCGCGCATCACATGAAGGCGTATTGGTTGTTGAGAAGGATCATCCGAAGCCCGATGATCACCAGCAGGACCACCAGCGGCGCGAAATCAATGCCCTGCATCGATGGCAGAATGCTGCGGACGCGGTTGTAAACCGGCTCGAGCAGGCGGTTCAGGCTGTACCAGATCTGGGCCACCAGCGGCTGGCGGATATTCAGTACCTGAAAATTGATCAGCCAGCTGAGAATGACATGGGCGAGCACCACAAATTGCGCCACACCGAGGAGAAGCATCAGGATATCGAAAACGGACTTCATCTTTTCCTCATCATGCCAGCTTTGGAACAGGTAGCGCGAGCCGGGTCTCAGGGCAAGTCAAAGCGGGCTGACGCCAGTCTGTCATGCGCCCGCTCTGTCTGGCGCCAGATCCGTCGGGCCCCAGGCCTTCAGTGCCGCAAGTCTGCCTCTCCCCAATGGTGACAGGACAGCGGTGAAGCCCCGGTTAACGGATGCAGCCGGAGCGCTGCTGCGCGCGTGGAGGCATCCTTTTCCTCAGGTCCGGATCCCCCCGCGGCGCGCACGATCACGCACAGTTCAGAGCCGGGCGCCATACGGAGAACACGATCTATCCCTGGATGGGCATGGCCCTCGGATGGGCATGGCCCTCGTGATCGCCAGAGCACGGCGACAACCGGCACTCGCGCCCTTTGCCACCCATCTCTCCGGCCATCTCTGCCTGCCCCCGGATATCGCCCCCTGGCCTGAGCTGAACCATGGCCGAAGCGCCTGGCTTGCCGACCTGAAGCCTGCCGCTTCCCGCCTGAATCACGGCCTGGTCACACGCCGATGTCACCCGCCCCTGGCCGCCGATGCCGGCCTGAGCGCTTGCGCCCGGGGCCGTTTCGCGATTCACTGATGACCGAAACAGAGGGCGTGTGATGGTCAGTGCAAAGAAACGGATCTGGGGCTGGTATTTCTTTGACTGGGCCAGCCAGCCCTATAGCACGCTCCTGCTGACATTCATCTTCGGCCCCTATTTCGCCGAGGTGGCGCGCGGCTATTACATGGGCACCGGTCTCGACGAAGAGGCCGCCAAAGCCGCCGCCCAGAGCTTCTGGGGCTGGGGCATCGCCGCAACCTCGATCATCATCGCGCTTCTGGCGCCGATCCTTGGCGCCATTGCCGATTCCACCGGACGGCGGCTGATCTGGGTCTGGATCTTCTCGTCCTTCTACGTGATCGGCGCCTGGGCGCTGTGGTGGGTGGCGCCGGGCGGCGAGATAGGCATCCTGTGGTGGGCGGTCGTGTTCTTCGGCATGGGCTTTATCGGGATGGAATTCGCCACCATCTTCACCAATGCGCTGATGCCGTCCTTGTCGGATCACGAGGATCTCGGCGCGATTTCGGGCTATGGTTTTGCCTTTGGCTATCTGGGCGGGCTGATCGCACTGGTCCTGATGTTGGGCCTTTTCATCACCGCCCCACAGGACGAAGGCGGCGAATATGCCGGCGCAATCGGCGAAGCCGGCCAGCCTCTGGTCGAGGATGACAGCCTCGCCGGGCCGGAACTCAGCGCAATCGAAACGGCCGAGGCCGGGCCGCGCACCTATCTTGGCATCCGGCCGATCCTCGGCGAAGACAGTGAAACAATGATCGGCACCCGCATCGTCGGCCCCTTCACCGCCATCTGGTTCATGGTCTTCATGATTCCCTTCTTCCTTTGGGTCAAAGAACCGAAAACCGTCAGCCGGCCACTGCAACTGGGACGCGCGCTGACTGAACTGAAGGATCTGATTGCCTCGCTGCGGTTCCGCCGCAGCCTGAGCGCCTATCTCGGCTCCTCGCTTTTGTACCGCGACGCGCTGAACGCGCTTTATGCCTTTGGCGGGGTCTATGCCTCGGGCGTTCTGGGCTGGAGCGTCGGGCAGATCGGCATTTTCGGCATCGTCGGCGCAGTGGCAGCCGTGGCCTGTTCCTGGGCAGGCGGCCGCGCCGACCGCGCTTTCGGGCCCAAGCCGGTGATCGCAGTGGCGGTTCTGGTGCTGACGCTGGTTTGCCTTGTGCTGCTGGGCCTGACCCGCGACCAGATCTGGGGCATCGCGCTGGATTCCGCATCCAATGAATCCGACCGCATCTTCATGGTCTGCGGCGCGCTGATCGGCGGCGCGGGCGGCGTGGTCCAGGCGGCATCGCGCACCATGATGCTGCGCCACACCACCCCCGACCGCGCCACCGAAGCCTTCGGCCTCTTCGCGCTTTCGGGCAAGGTCGCGAGCTTCATCGCCCCCTCGGCCATCGCGCTGGTCAGCATGATCTCGGGCTCGCAACGTATCGGGATCGGCCTGCCGCTGATCGCGCTTTTCCTGCTCGGGCTGGTGCTGCTGGCCTTCGTCAATGCCAAAGGTGAACAGTCATGATGAAACTGCGTGCCCTCCCCCTGCTCGCGGCACTTTGTGCAGGCCTGACCACGCCGCTTCCGGCAGCCTCGCAGCAGCTGGCCAAGGATCTGCTCGGCGCCTGGAAGACACCTTCGAATCAGGATCCGATGCCGATCGGATCCTATGCGAAAGGCTGCGCGGCGGGGCTCCTGAAAATGCCGGAAAACGGCCCGCACTGGCAGTCGATGCGCCTGTCCAGAAACCGCAACTGGGGCCAGCCGGTGATGGTCGAATTCCTGATGGACCTGTCCTATGCCGCAAGCCAGATCGGTTGGGGCAAAGGTCTCTATATCGGCGATATCAGCCAGCCGAGGGGCGGTCCGATGATCACGGGGCATGCCAGCCATCAGATCGGGCTGGATGCCGATATCTGGTGGCTCGCGCCGAAACGGCTCGACCTCTCGGTCGCTGAGCGCGAGAGCCTGTCCTCGATCCCGATGCGTTCGGCCGATCAGAAATCGGTCACCCGCGCCTGGGGGCCAGCGGCGCAGAACCTGCTGAAGGTCGCGGCCTCGGATCCGCGGGTCGACCGGATCTTCGTCGCCGCCGCGATCAAGCTGGAAATCTGCAAGACCGCGAAGAAATCCGACACCGCCTGGCTGCAAAAGCTGCGCCCGGTGGCAGGCCATGACACCCATTTCCACGTGCGGCTGAAATGCCCGGCGGGCGCCACCGCCTGCGAGACCCAGACACCCGGCGTCGCCGAACTCTCCAAAGGCGGCAATGGCTGTGACGAAACGCTGAACTGGTGGGTCACCGATTATCTGAACCCACCGAAGCAACAGCCCGGCAAGAAGGACCCGGACGAAGAAGACCCGCCGAAGAAGAAACACCCGCGCCAGTTCACCATGGCCGACCTGCCGCGCCAGTGCCAGGCCGTGCTCGACTCGAACTGAAGCAACAGATCTTCCCGGAGCCGCATGCGGCCCCGGGAAGGCCTCCGGCGGGGATATTTAAGGACAGATGAAAAGCAGCCCTTCTTTCATCTGTCTCTAAATATCCCGGGGGGCTCCGAAGGAGGCGAGGGGCAGCGCCCCCCGATGCCCGCGCAGCAGGCATCCGCGCGATTGACGGACAGGCGGGACAGGCGTAATGAGCGCCGTCCCCCGCGCAGGTGGGGGCCAAGTCTCCGCTACCTTGTCAAAACGGAAAACAAATCCATGACCCGCCTTCTGCCTGGCATTCTTGCCATGGCCGCCATCGTGCTGGCCTCAAACATCCTCGTGCAGTTTCCCTTTGGGGATTTCCTGACCTGGGGTGCCTTTACCTACCCCTTCGCCTTTCTTGTCGGAGATCTGGTCAACCGCTTTCAGGGCCCGCGCGCCGCGCGGATCGTGGTGCTGGCAGGGTTTCTGACCGGCCTCGTCTGCTCGCTGATCGGCACACAGATCATAGGCGAGTCCGGCCCCCTGGTCACGCTGCGCGTCGCCATCGGCTCGGCACTGGCCTATCTCGTCGCGCAGATGACCGATGTCTCGATCTTTACCGCGCTGCGCAACCGTCCCTGGTGGCAGGCGCCGCTGATCTCGTCGCTGATCTCATCCAGCATCGACACGGTGATCTTCTTCTCCATCGCCTTTTCCGCCGTCTTCACCTTCCTCGAGCCAGGCGTCGATGTCTCCTGGGCCGCCGCGCCCTCCCCGCTACTGGGCTTTGGACCGGCTGCTCCGTTCTGGGTCTCTCTCGCGATTGGGGACTGGTGCGTAAAAATTGCGCTTGCCCTGGTCGCACTGGTGCCTTTCCGCATCATAATCAGCAAAGTGACCGCTAGATTTGCGTAAATTTACTTGATCGATACCAAATCTGTGCCAGCATCACCTTATCGGAAACTTTTCGAAAGGAGGTGATCCAGTGTCTAGAGTGATATTGGAGAGAGGTGTCAAGACAGTCAGGAGGGGTGTTTTCTGAGGGCAGCCCCTCAGCAAGACGAACGACTGATTGGGCCTTCAATTCCTAACTGGCCCATCTCCTTGGAACTCGGAAAGGGTCGCCGATCAGGCGGCCCTTTCTCTGCTTTGCGCCCCATTTTCCCATGTTACATGTCACCGAAACCATCTCTATCGCCGACTGGGAGCTCTCGGAGAGCTTCATGCGGGCCTCCGGTCCCGGCGGGCAGAATGTCAACAAGGTCTCGACCGCAGTCGAGCTGCGATTCGAGGCCGAACGCTCGCCGCATCTGACAGGCCCGGTCAAAACCAGGCTGAAACGCCTCGCCGGGCGGAAATGGACGCTGGAAGGCGCGCTGGTCATCCAGGTCGACGAGACCCGCAGCCAGGCCCGCAACCGCGAGATCGCCCGCGAGCGGCTGATTGAGCTGATCCGTCAGGCTCTGGTCGTCCCGAAGCGCCGCATCGCGACCAAAGCCACCTGGGGCAGCCAGCAGCGCAGGCTCGCGTCCAAATCCGCGCGCGGTGAGGTCAAATCGATGCGGGGCAAAGTGGGCGACGATGACTGATATCCGCGCCGATAAACGGAAGGCGCCGATGATCCGTCGGGCAAGGGCCTGCGACGAAGCCGCCATTCTTGCCTGTGCCGAACAGGCCTATTCCAGATATATCCCGCTGATCGGGCGCCGGCCTGCGCCGTTGCTGGCGGATTACCGCGGTCAGATCGCCGCCGATCAGGTCTGGATCGCAGAAGATGGCAGCGATCTTACGGGCTTCATCGTCTTTGCCCCGCAAGGGGATGTGATGCTGCTGGAAAATGTCGCTGTGCTGCCCGCCGCCGCAGGGCGTGGCATCGGCAGGGCCCTGATTAATCATTGCGAAGCAGAAGCGCGCCGCCTGGGGCTCCGGGCCGTTTCGCTCTATACCAACGAGAAAATGGTAGAGAATATCGCAATTTACCCGAAGCTTGGCTATATCGAGACGCGCCGGGGCGAAGAAGACGGCTTCCACAGGGTCTGGTTCGAAAAGCCGCTCTGACCGCGTGACGGGCGCACATATCCTGGTGCGATCACGGGCCTCTGCGGAAAATGCACCTTGGCCCGTTTCCGGTCCGGCGTATCGGAGGCCGCTGCTGCGGCAGACCGACGGGCCATATGCGACGCGAGATCGGCTTGCCCGCCGTCACCGCGCGCGCGCCCCGCGTCACTCCCGCTCGCGCAGCCAGAGGTAAAGCGGCAGCGACAGAGACAGGCCCACGAAGAAGCTTGCGGGCAGCACCAGCCACCAATGCCGGATCCTGTTGCGCGCAGCATCCCGCCAGGACCAGACCCAGAAGACGAGGATCGACAAAAGCACGTCGATGGAAAAACCCGCTGCAGCACCGTTCGCGAAAAGCGATTGCAGGAAGAGCGGGATATCGAGACCGTTCAGAGCAAAGAACGAGCCGAAGAACAGCCAGGGCACCAACGTGCCGATGACCGCCATCGCCAGATAGAAATGCCTGACCGTCACAGAAATACTCCCGCTCTGCCCCTGATCCCGGGGATGCGCCTGATCAGACCAGAACCTCTTGCGCCTGCTGGTCGCCAACCGCGAAGACGCGCTTGTAACGCGCGATTTCCGCCGCAGGCCCCATCGCCTTGTTCGGGTTGTCGGACAGCTTCACCGTCGGGCGCCCATTGGCCGAAATCGCCTTGCAGACAAGGCTGAACGGCGCCAGCGCGTCATTTGGCACAAAGCCGCGGAAGTCATTGGTCAGATTGGTGCCCCAGCCGAAGGAGACCTTCACCCGGCCCTGGAATTGCATATGCAGCTTTTCGATCATCGCCACATCCAGCCCGTCCGAGAAGATCACCAGCTTTTCGCGCGGGTCTTCGCCGCGCTCTTTCCACCACTGGATCGCACGCTCTGCCGCCGCCGCCGGGTCGCCGCTGTCAATCCGGATGCCGGTCCAGCCCGCCAGCCAGTCAGGCGCGCGCTTCAGGAAACCCTCGGTCCCGAATGTGTCGGGCAGGATCATCCTGAGATTGCCGTCATGTTCGTCATGCCAGTCGGCCAGAACCTGATAGGGCGCCTGTGCCAGTTCCGCATCATCCTTCGCCAGCGCCGCATAGACCATCGGCAGCTCATGCGCGTTGGTGCCGATCGCCTCGATATCGCGCTTCATCGCGATCAGGCAATTCGAGGTGCCGGTAAAGGCCTCTCCCAGCCCCTCCTGCAGCGCTTGGACGCACCAGTCCTGCCAGAGATAGCTGTGCCGCCGGCGTGTGCCGAAATCGGCCATTTTCAGCCCCGGGATCGCCCGGAGCCGTTCGACCTTTTCCCAAAGCCGGGTCATGGCGCGGGCGTAAAGCACCTGGAGCTCGAATTTGTGCATATCCTTCAGCACAGCGCGCGAGCGCAGCTCCATGATCACCGCCAGCGCCGGGATCTCCCAGAGCATGACTTCGGGCCATTTGCCCTCAAAGGTCAGCTCATACTGGCCGTCGCGCTTTTCCAGGTAATAGGGCGGCAGTTTCAGCCCCTCGAACCATTCCATGAAATCCGGGCGGAACATCTGACGCTTGCCGTAAAAGGTATTGCCGCGCAGCCAGGTGCTTTCACCGCGGCGCAGGCTCAGCGAACGCACATGATCAAGCTGCTCGCGCAGCTCGCCCTCGTCGATCAGATCGGCAAGGCGCACCGACTTCGTGCGGTTGATCAGCGAGAAGGTGACATTCGTATCCGGGCGATTCCGGTAAATCGACTGACACATCAACAACTTGTAGAAATCGGTGTCCAGCAAAGACCGGACAATCGGGTCAATCTTCCAGTTGTGATTGTGCACGCGCGTTGCGATATCGACCATGTCTCAGCCTCCTCCGGGCAGTGAAGCGGTTAAAGCAACCCCCCGCGTCACTGTCCAGCATTCCTGTCAGGAAATATCAGCGCGGATCCACCATCACGACGCCCGCATCGGTCATTTGCGCCCGCGCCTCTTCCAGCGAGCCGTCCAGATCAATCGCGCGGCTGAGATCCTCGCGCAATTCGACCCGGAACCCGAGCCGCACCGCATCCAGCGCCGAATAGGCCACACAGAAATCAGTGGCGAGGCCCGCCAGCACCAAAGTCGTGATCCCGCGCGCGCGGAGCCAGGGTTCGAGTCCGGTCGCGGTTTCCCGGTCATTCTCGAAAAAGGCCGAATAGCTGTCGATCCCGGCGCGAAACCCCTTTCTGAGGATCAGCTGCGCCGGGTCGGTCGCGAGGTCAGGATGAAACGCCGCGCCGTTCGATCCGATCACGCAATGGCGCGGCCAGAGAACCTGCGGACCGTAGGGCATCTCCGTCACCGTAAACGGCGCTGCACCCGGATGGTTGTCGGCGAAAGAGCTGTGATCCGCCGGATGCCAGTCCTGGGTCAGCACCACGCAGCCAAATTCCGGCATCAGCGCATTGATCCCGGCGATGATCTCATGACCGCCTTCGACCGCCAATGCGCCGCCGGGGCAGAAGTCATTCTGAACATCAATGACGATCAGCGCCGCATCGGTTTCGCGCATCTCAGGCCCTCCGGATTTTGGTCACCCTCACGCGGGCGGGCGCCTGCGTCAACCAATCCGCTTGATTTCGCGCCTCCAGAGGTCCATTTCGCGCCTATGATCACCATCGCAGCCCTCTATCACTTCACAAGCTTCCCCGACCCTGCAGCCCTGCGCGAGGCCCTGCTGGATCTTTGCGCGCGCGAAGGCGTCAGGGGCTCGCTTTTGCTTGCAACCGAAGGGGTGAATGGCACCATCGCCGGCCCGCGTGCGGGCATCGACGCCGTGCTGGCGCATCTGCGCGCCCTGCCCGGCTGCGCGGATCTCGACTGGAAAGAAGCGCAGTCGGAGGAGATGCCCTTCGGCCGCATGAAGGTGAAGCTGAAGCGCGAGATCGTCACCATGGGCGTCGAAGGCGTCGATCCGCGCGCCTCTGTCGGCCATTACCTCTCGCCCGCCGAATGGAACGAGATGATCACCGCCCCCGATGTCGCCGTGATCGACACCCGGAATGATTACGAGGTGGGCATCGGCACGTTCCAGGGCGCCATCGACCCCGGCACGAAAAGCTTCCGCGACTTCCCCGCCTGGTGGGAGGCGAACCGTGACCGTTTTCACAACAAGCGGATTGCGATGTTCTGCACCGGCGGCATCCGCTGCGAGAAATCCACCAATTACCTGATCTCGCAAGGGGTGGAGGATGTGTTCCACCTGAAAGGCGGCATCCTGAAATATCTTGAAGAGACCCCCGAGGAAACCTCGCTCTGGCAGGGCGAATGCTATGTCTTTGATGGCCGCGTCTCGGTCGGCCATGGCCTTGTTCCCGGCGATTACCACAGCTGTGGCGCCTGCCGCCGCCCGGTTTCGGCCGCAGATCGCCGGCACCCCTCCTATGAAGAAGGCGTTTGCTGCCCGGCCTGCGTCTCGGAATACAGCCCCGATGATCGCGCCCGTTTCCGCGAGCGCGAAAAACAGATGCGCCTGGCAAATGCGCGCGGCGAAAGGCATCTGGGCGGCAACCCGTCCGACGCCTGATCCTGCCCCCTTTCGGGTCCGGGCACAGAAAAGGGGCGCAACGCGCCCCTTTCCTTTTGCCTGGAATATTTCTGCCTTAGCCCACCGCGCCCGAAAGGGCGGGCGGTCTCTGGCCGGTTGTCCTTAATAGACCACGACCGCCCGGATCGACTTGCCCTCATGCATCAGATCGAAACCATGGTTGATCTCTTCCAGCTTCAGCTGATGGGTGATCATCGGGTCGATCTCGATCTTGCCATCCATGTACCAGTCGACGAATTTCGGCACATCGCGGCGGCCTTTCGCGCCGCCGAATGCGGTGCCTTTCCAGACCCGTCCCGTCACCAGCTGGAACGGCCGTGTCGAGATCTCGGCCCCCGCCGGCGCCACGCCGATGATCACGGAAACACCCCAGCCGCGATGCGAGCATTCCAGCGCGTCGCGCATCACTTTAACATTGCCGGTCGCATCGAACGAATAATCGACACCGCCAAGATGATCCGCGCCGCGCTTCGTCAGATTGACGATCTCCTGCACCACGCTGCCTTCGATCTTCGAGGGATTCACGAAATGCGTCATGCCGAATTTGCGCGCCATTTCCTCTTTATCGTCATTCAGATCGACGCCGATGATCATATCTGCGCCCGCCATCCTGAGGCCCTGGATCACGTTCAGCCCGATGCCGCCAAGGCCAAACACCGCCGCGGTCGAGCCGATCTCGACGCCTGCGGTATTGATCACCGCGCCGATGCCGGTGGTCACGCCGCAGCCGATATAGCAGATCTTGTCGAACGGCGCGTCATCGCGGACCTTGGCCAGCGCGATCTCCGGCATCACCGTATGGTTCGCAAAGGTCGAGCAGCCCATGTAATGATAGACCGGCGTGCCATCGAGCAGCGAGAAGCGCGTGGTGCCGTCGGGCATCAGCCCCTGGCCTTGCGTATTGCGGATCGCGGTGCAGAGATTGGTCTTGCCCGACAGGCAGGAATAGCATTCCCGGCATTCCGGCGTGTAAAGCGGGATCACATGATCGCCGGGCTTCAGCGTCGTCACGCCCTCGCCGACCTCGATCACGATCCCGGCCCCCTCATGGCCGAGGATACAGGGGAAGATCCCCTCCGGATCCGCGCCGGAACGGGTGAATTCGTCGGTATGGCAAAGCCCCGTGGCCTTGATCTCCACCAGAACCTCGCCCCGCTTCGGGCCTTCCAGGTTCACTTCCATGATTTCAAGCGGTTTGCCTGCAGCAAGAGCGACGGCGGCACGGGTACGCATGGCTGATGTTTCTCCCTTAACAATCGCGCGTAACCTGGGGCAGACGGGCACGGAAAGCAACGCAGGAAGAGACATGTTTTCTCTGGTTTCCCGCTTTGCCGCAGCCTCTCTGTTGCGCGGAGCCTGCCCGGCGTGACTGCCGCCCAGATACCTGCCGCCTCGCAAGGGATCGGCGCGAAAAATGGCCTGCCTTCAGGGATCATCCCGCCACGCGGCATCGTCGGTCACGGCGATGGCAAGCCTCAGCGGATCACTGCGTATGTCGTCGATCAGGGGATCATAACCCCGGCGGAATATGATTAGATCCACCGACACTGCCGGGAGGAAGATGATGCGAAGCCGCGCCTTTGGATTTGGACTGATGATGCTCGCGGGCTTTGGCCTTGCGGGCTGTGCCGGAGGCGGCGGAGGCGGAAGCAGCCCGGCCCCGCGCAAGGTCGCGGATCCGGCGCTTTGCGGCGCGGATCGCATGGCGCATCTGACCGGCGGCCCGGCAACCTCGCTGCCCGGGGACGAGGTGGATGGCCCGCTGCGCCTGATCCGCCCCGGTGATATGGTCACCGAAGATTTCAACCCCGCGCGCCTGAATGTCGCGCTGAATGCGCAGGATCACATCACCAGCCTCACCTGCGGCTGACACCATTCCCCTTTGCCAGAGAGAAGGAAGAAAGCAATGACCCTGTTACGTCTGACTCTGCTGCCGCTTTGTGCGGGACTTGCCCTGAGCGCCTGCGTCCCTGCGCCCCCGGCGGATATCGCTCCAAGCCTGCCCGAGCCTGCCAATGACACTTGCGGCGCCCGTGCCGTCGGCCATCTGATCGGTCAGGATCAGGCCGTGCTCGCGAGCCTTGCGGGGCGCCGCGATCCGATGCGGGTGATTTCGCCGGGCCAGGCGGTGACGATGGATTACATCTCGACGCGGCTGAATGTCCAACTGGACGCGGCGGGAAAGATCACCGCCATGCACTGCGCCTGACGCCGCGCCTTAAAAGGAAGCTGAAAACCCTTTCCTCGCCGCCCCTCGAATACCATGGTCCATCGCCACCCCTGCACAGACAGAGGTGGCGATGCGTGGATCGGACGCGGCGACGGGATCGTTGCTCAGCGACATCGCCCCGGGGAGCGCATCCCGGTACAGCATTCGCTGCACTGGCCGGAAGCTGAATTCGACCTGCTCTGCGCAGGAGAGGTCGCCCTTCCAAACGACCGATCCGCTCCGGGCGGCAACTCATGGAGCAGATGGATTGCAACCTGCTGTTTCGCTGGGTCGCGTCGGCAACACCGTCCAAGTCCCAACTGTGCGTACGAAAAACCTGGACCGGCAGCTGGTCACGGCCATGTCCCGTCGGGTCATGGCCACGATTCTGTCACATCGTGAAGCGGCACCACTTCTGTCAGACGATCCCTTGCCGGTCGATGGTACCCGCGCGAAGGCACGGGCGACCTCCGACGCAGGCGACGATCCGGGCGATCCGCCATGTACCTCCTCCCCTGACCGGTCCGAAGCTCCCGGCCCTCCGCCATCGACGGCAGACCTGACCGGCAGCCCGGTTATGCAAGATCACGGCAGTGCCGGAAGAGGATCAGGGAGCCTTTCGGCCTGACCAGGACAGCCGGCGTCATCGTGCCCTGCTCAAGGGAAACAGGTCCGCATAGCGGAGTTGTTCAGCGGTCTGCTAAACCAGAGAAGCCGCTCCAGAGCGATGCGACGCGGTTTTTTCAGGGCAAGAGGCCAAAGCGGATTATTCGCGAAAGACCGAATGACAGGCTTTGCAGCTGGCGCCGATCGTGGCCATACCGGTCTTGATCGTCTCCGCCGAGCTGGTGTCCAGCGCTCCGGCCGCCTGCCCGAAACCGGCGGATTTCCCGGTGAAATCTTCCCAGCTGGTCCAGATCGAAGGGAGAGCCTCGGAGGCCGGGTCCTCTGCGCCTGCGGTTGCGAAAACCGTGTCGATCCGGCCTGCTGCGGCGATCAGGACGGTTTTGGCGGCGTCGGCGGCTACGGCATCATAGGGCGCTTTACCGCTGGCCATCTCGCCAAGGATCTTCGTGGTCAGGCCGATTTCTTTCATCAGCTTTGCGCGTTCAATGGCTTCGGGCTGGCTCGGTTCGGCAGCAAAGGCAGCGGTAGCAAGCAGGATTGAGGCGGAAAGCGCGGCGGTGACGGGTCTCATGGTCTGGCTCCGGTGCTGGACATGGATGGGCGGAGTTAAGCATGTGACCGGGCACGGCGATAGCGGGGTGATCCCGGCCTGCTTCACAGCAGCGTGAACCTGCCTGCGCGCGCGCGGGTAGACGCAGGGCGGCACCGAAATGATTGCCACCGCCGCCACCCTTGCCGGAGGGGCGGGCTTCACCGGGGTCGCGGAAATGGGCTCAGACGGCTGTTTCCATAACCGGCGCTTCGCCCCCCCTCTCTGCCAGAGCGAATTTCGCTGGCGGAGGTGACATAGCAACGGGGTGAGGTCGGCGGCCAGCGGCACAGCGCGAAACGGGTGCCGTAAAAGAAAGAGCCCCACGGGCGGATCGCATGGTTTCGCCCCCTGCCTGACCCGCCCGGCCTCTCGCGGCGCGACATCTTCCGGTTCATGTCCACGAACCTTGCAGAGACTGAAGCGGTGATCCTTGCCATCAGGGTGGTGCCGCACAATCCTGGCCTTCGTTCCGCGATTGGCCTGCATGTGCTGCGCGACGCAGATCGGCTGACGGGGAGCGAAGTGCGGCGCTCATATTGCGAGGTCAGGGACCTGGGATGCCGGGTCTGATGTGGCAAGATATCTGGTGGAGTCGCGATACCTGGTCGGGGGAGGCGGATGGGGCCACCGGGCCGGACGCGACACGCGCCGCTGATCAGCGTGCCATTGTTCGGGCCCTGCGGCTGGCGACTACGCTTTCACGCGCCGGAAAGGGAAAAGGCGAGTTTTGGGGGGCGGCACGGACGCCACCCCCCTGTCTGCTGTGTATCTGCCGCCTTACTGTGCCGGCAGCTGCACGAGGCCTGCATCAACTGCGGCCTGCAATTCCTCCGGCGAGACCGCGCCATTGGCATCGGTATCGATGGCAGCGAAGCCCTCAGCGGTCAGATCGGGCCAGACAGATTGCAGCTCGGCATGCGACCAGTCGCCGCTGGCATCCAGGTCCTCGATCATGGGCAGCGCGGTCTGGGCGACCGCCGCACCTGCAAAAAGGCCAAGGGACATTGCGAGAAGAGCCATGCGTTTCATCGGGCGTTTCATCTGGTCATCCTTTCGGTATTTCCGTTTCAGTCCGACGGGGCGCGGCATCACCGGCCCCGTCGTCCAATCTGGGCAGGATCGCGGCAGGGTAAAGAGCCGCCGCCAAACGGCGGGGATCGCCCGCTGAAACCGCCCCTGCACGCGGGTTTTCCCCGCCTGGAGCGGCTTTGCGCCCCTTTTCCCGCCAGGGCCCGCCCACGCTTTGCGCAAGACCCTGCCTCTCAGATGAGGTCAGGCAATCCGGCGATCCGAGCCGGGGCCGCCGTTTCCGTGCCATCAACGATCCCCGCAAATTCCCCGGATAGGACGCGTCTCTGCCCCGATCCCGCCCGAATTGGGGGGCAAAGAGAGGGCAGGCCCAGGATCTGGAGGGGCTTTCCCGGGCAAAGATGCGCTGACCGCGCAGCCCGGACCTCCGGGCACGATGGCTGCGTCGCTACCCCAGTTTTCTGCCCTCAATTCTGCTGCCGAGGAACCCGATGGATCGACTGACCGAGATGGAAGCTTTTGCCACCGTTGTGGATCAGGGCGGATTCACAGATGCGGCCAAGAAGATGGGGATCTCGAAATCCGCCGTCTCGAAACATGTCTCCTCGCTTGAGGCACGGCTTGGTGCGCGGCTGCTGAACCGGACCACCAGACGCGTCTCACCGACCGAGATTGGCCTTGCCTATTACGACCGCGCCCGCCGCGTGCTGAATGACGCGGGCGAAGCGGATGCGCTGGTGACCTCGATGCAATCGGCACCTTCGGGGCTGCTCAGGATTTCGGTTGCGACCGATTTCGGGGTGAACCTGCTTTCGCCTATCCTGGGGGATTTCCTGCTGGAATACCCCGATATCACCGTGAATATGGTGCTCAACAACCGGTATGTAGAGCTGATCTCTGAAGGTTTCGACATGGCGATCCGGGTGGGTGAGCTGGAAGACAGCTCCCTGCGCGCCCGCAAACTGACCGAGACCACCAAGCGCATGATCGCCTCGCCGAGCTACTTCCAGCGCTATGGTCGCCCGATGAAAATCGACGATCTGAACGAACACAAGCTTTTGCATTATTCCAACCAGGCCAATGGCAATGTGTGGAAACTCACCGCGCCCTCGGGGGAACGCCGCCAGGTGCGCTCGAATGGCTGGCTGACGGTGAATGACGGGCAGAGCCTGCTGAATGCCGCGCTGGCGGGGCTGGGGATCGCCTATCTGCCCTCGTTCCTTTATGCGGATGCAATGCGTCAGGGTCAGGTCGAAGAGGCCATTCCCGGCCTGCCGACCGAAGTTCTGGGCATCTATGCCGTCTACCCGCCGGGCCGCTTCACCCAGCCGAAAGTGCGCGCCTTCATCGACTTCCTCGCGCGCCGCTTTATCGACAAAGGGCCGGATAAGTGGTGACAACGCAAAGGTAACCCCGGGGCGGCTGACTGCCCCGGCCCGTGAAATTTCGCTTTCCCGCTATGCGCCTTATCGGGAAGCCAGACTCAGGTCGGGGCCGGAATGGCCTCGACCCTTCTGTTTTTCTGGCGTCCCTCATCATTCGCATTGCTGGCGCGCGGCGCAAGCGGGCCGGCCCCTTCGGCGGTCATCCGGGCCGCCGGAATGCCGAAATCAGTGATCAGGGCCTGACGCACCGCCTCGGCCCGCCGCTTCGACAGCGCGACATTGGCACCAAGCGCGCCCGAGAGATCGGTATGCCCGACCAGGATGAGACGCCGGGCCGGATCGGCCTGCAACCAGGCTGCAACCAGCGTGAGCGAGGCATAGTCGCGATCGCTGAGCGCGGCGGAGCCGGTCTCGAATACCAGATCGTCCAGCGCAAAGGGCAGACCGGCATCCAGCTGCGACTGCCCGTCCGTCTCAGCCCCGGGGGCGGCAGGCGTCACGGGTTTGCTCAGGGGAACTGCCACAGCATCCGTCCGGCCGGGACCCGTGCCCGACATACCAGGCTCCGAATTGCCCGGGCCCCCGATACCCGGAATTGGCGCCGGCAGCGCCTCGGGTCCGACTGATATCATCTGCACAAATCCCGCGCTGGCCGAACGGCTGACCATCAGCCCCACAGCATCACCGCCCCGCCGGGCAGAGAGAAAGCGGAATTCGTTGAGATCGACATGCATCCCCGGCTCTGGCAGCACCTCGGTCGCGAAGCGGAAATCAAAGCCGCCGCATCTGCGCGCCTCGCAATCCAGCACAACCTCGTAGCCCAGGGCCAGAAGCTGGTCGCGCAACGGTGCCAGCAATTCCAGGGGCGAGGCGCCCGCGCTTTCCAGCTGCCAGGCGCGGCGGTCGACCTGACCCTCGAAGGTCTCCACCGTCAGCTCGTCATTCCGCCAGGGCGCAACTGGCAGATCATAGCTGTCATAGACAGCAGGCAGCGCAGTGGCGCCTGCCACAGGGAAAGAGAACAGCGGCAGGAACGGCTCTGCCGCGCGCAAAGGCTGCGGCACGGCGAAGGGCAGCGCAGGAACAAGAACCAGCACAAGGGCCGGCAGGGGCAAGCGGAAGGTCACGGCGAACGGAAACCCCTGTAACGACCTCTGTCAGGCCGGACCGGAGCGCCTGATGTCAGGCCTTCCGGATCCGGTAATGGTATTTTCCCACAATCGTCATGCCGGCGCGATCATAAAGCGCGCGGGCGGCGGTGTTCTGCTCTGTTACCGCCAGGCTGAGCGAATGGCCTCCCGCATCTGCGGCCCAGTTTGCCGCCGCAGCCAGAAGACTGGCGCCTGCGCCCTGGCGGCGCATATGGGGCGCGATCTCGATCGCATGGATCATCGCATGATGCCCGGAAAGCGCCACGAAACAGGCGCCGGCCGGGCGGTCGCTGTGACGCGCGAGAATCGCGGTCTTCGCGCCGGTCACACGCTCCATCACCCGGATCCGGGCCGGGCCGATCCCGCCCTGTTCCCAGATTTCGCGCGCGGTCTCCAGCGGCGGCCAATGCGGGAAAGCGGCCAGCGGCGGCAGATCCATTTGCAGATCCGCGACCGGGGCAGCATAGATCACCACCGGATCAATCACCTCATAGCCCCGTGCCTCAAGCGCGGCATCAAGGGCTGCGTCACCCTCGTAAATCGTGAAAAGCGGCTCGGCTATCGCGGCCTCGGCAGCGATGAGCGCCGCCTCGTCCCAGGACCCATGCACGGTGGCCGCCGAGACGCGTTTGCCGCCCCCTGCCCCGTCGCGCAGGCGGAAAGGCCCCAGATCACGGGTGGCAAAGGGCGGCCAGGTGGCCTCCATCACCTCGGCTATGAGTTTTCCCGGCCAGTTCATCCGAACATCCCCACAAGACGCATCATCGCCTGATCAAGTCGCCCCGGATCGGTGCCACGGATCACCAGATTGGTGCCGAAGGCGCCGTTCTGCTGGAACGGGTAAGAGCCCATGCTGAGATCGGGATAATCTTCCGCAAGGCGCCCGAACTCGCCGGCAATCTCGCCCTCGCCACGCATGACGCGCAGGTTTTGCGACAAAAGCGGCGCCCCGCCTGTGAGGCGCGGAATGACCGATGCCAGCATGGATTCGAAGATATTCGGCACCCCTGCCATCACATGGACATTGCCGAGGATGAAACCGGGCGCGACCGAGATCGGATTGTCGATCAGCGTCGCGCCATCCGGGATGCGGGCCATGCGCTGGCGGGCCTCGTTGAAGGGAAGGCTCTGGCGGTCGTAATGCGCCCTGAGCAGCGCCATCGCATCCGCGCGGTGCGAGATCGCGGCCCCCATGGCCTCGGCCACCGCATCGGCGGTGATATCGTCATGGGTCGGACCGATGCCGCCCGAGGTAAAGACATAGTCATGCGTCTTTGAGAGCGCCCGGACCGCTGCGACGATGGAGGCATGCGCGTCGCCGACCACACGGGCCTCGGTCAGGTCGATGCCGGCGCGGGTCAGTTCGCCCGCCAGATGCCAGAGATTGGAATCGCGGGTACGGCCGGAGAGGATCTCGTCCCCGATCACCAGCATTGCGGCTTTGGGATTAGCCATGGTCGCCTCATCAGATGCGTTGCGCATAAAGGTATAGCGCGGCGGTGGGGGTTTTCCACCCCCGGGAGACCATCGATCCCTGAACCGATGGCGAGCCAATGGTCTTCCTCCCGGAGGATATTTACGGACAGATGAAAGGCGCCGGGCTTGCTCTGGTGTTTTTCTGGCTGCTTGCCTATTTAGGGCAACAGAAAGCGAGGGGCGATGGACACGCGCGGACGGATCACGAAAGACGGTATTCGCATCTATGAAGAGGCGGATTTTGCGGGGATGCGTGCGGCGGGCCGGCAGGTGGCCGAGATCCTCGACATGGTTGCGCCTCTGGTGCAGCCGGGGGTGACCACGGCGTCCATCGACGATTTCATCCGCGAGGAGATCAGTCGGCGCGGGCTGATTTCAGCGACCATCGGCTATAAGGGCTATCAGCACGCTTCGTGCATTTCGATCAACCATGTCGTCTGTCACGGAATCCCGGGGCCGAAGGTGCTGGCCGAAGGCGATATCACCAATATCGACGTGACGGTGATTGTCGATGGCTGGTATGGCGACAGCAGCCGGATGTATGCGGCCGGCAAAATGCCCCGCAAGGCCGAGCGGCTGATCGAGGTCACCCATGAAAGCCTGATGCGCGGCATTGCCGAGGTGAAGCCCGGCGCGAGCTTTGGCGATATCGGCCGCGCGATCCAGACCCATGTCGAGGCGCAGCGCATGTCGGTGGTGCGCGATTTCTGCGGCCACGGGCTGGGGCTGGTGTTCCATGCGCCGCCAAATGTGCTGCATTACCACACCCGCAGCGCCGATAAGATCATCCTCGAAGAGGGCATGTTCTTTACCATCGAACCGATGGTCAATCTGGGCCGCCCCGAGACCAAAACTCTGGCCGATGACTGGACTGCCGTGACGCGCGACAAATCGCTTTCGGCGCAATATGAACATTCGATCGGGGTGACCGCCACCGGCTGCGAGATCTTTACCCTCTCGCCCGCAGGCACTTTTTTCAAGACCTGGGACTGATGGCAGCGACACGGGGCACCGATCAGCTGACGCGCGCCGGTGTGGCATTCACGCTCCACCCGTATAACTATGATCCGGGAGCGGAAAAGATCGGCATGGCGGCGGCTGAAGCACTTGGCCTTGACCCGCATCTGGCGCTGAAATGCCTGATGGTCCAGGTTGACGGCAGGCCTGCCTGCTGTGTGATCCCGTCGGATGCAAGCCTGTCGATGAAGAAGGTGGCGGCGGCTTTCGGGGCCAAACAGGCGGCGATGATGCTGCCGGCAAAGGCCGAGAAGCTGACCGGCTATCATACCGGTGGCATATCGCCTTTCGGACAGCGCAAAGCGGTGCCGGTTGCGTTGGAAGTGACGGTCTCGACAGCGGAAAAGGTCTGGATCAATGCCGGCCAGCGCGGGCTGTTGCTGGGGATTGCCCCCGGGGATGCCCTGACAGTGAGCGGCGGCAAAGCGGCGGCTCTGATCGCCTGAGGTATGCATTTATTGGCATACATATGCATTTTACGCATACCAGGTCTTCGCATACTTTTGCATACAAAAGTTGCGTGACAGGTGCGCAGCCCCTAGCAGGGGTCAGCCAGCCATGATGCTACAGGAGCACTGCCATGTATGAGGACCGGATCCGTCACGGGGCGTTGCGCGACAAGGTGGTCTCAGCCGCTGAGGCTGCAAGCCTGATCCGGGACGGGATGGTGGTCGGCATGTCGGGCTTTACCCGCGCGGGTGAGGCTATGGCGGTGCCATTGGCGCTGGCGGAACTGGCAAAGACCGACCCGCTGAAGATCACGCTGCTGACCGGGGCGAGCCTCGGCCATGACCTCGACAAGATCCTGGCAGAGGCGAAAGTGACGGCGCGGCGTATGCCCTTCCAGTCGGATCCGGGCCTGCGCCGGGCGATCAATCAAGGCGAGGTCATGTTCATCGACCAGCATCTGTCCGAAACCGTTGAACAACTGAGGCGCGGCCAGATCCCGGGCGTTGATGTGGCGGTGATCGAGGCGGTGGCGATCACTTCGGATGGCGGCATCATTCCCACGACCTCGATCGGCAATTCCGCGTCCTTCGCCATTCTGGCGGATAAGGTGATTGTCGAGATCAACCTTTCACAGCCGCTGGGCTTCGAAGGGCTGCATGATGTCTTTATCCCGACCTATGCGCCGAACCGGATGCCGATTCCGGTGGTGACGGTGGACAGCCGGATCGGCACACCCTGGATCGCCATTCCACCCGAGAAGATCGCAGCAATTGTGATCACCGAGAAGCAGGATTCGGCGGCGGCGATTTCGGCGCCTGACGATGAGACGCGGGCGATTGCCGGCCATCTGATCCGGTTTTTCGAGGGCGAAATGGCGGCGGGGCGGCTGACGAAACGGCTCGCGCCCTTGCAGGCCGGGATCGGGACGATTGCGAATGCGGTGTTGCATGGGCTGATCGACAGCCCGTTTGAAGACATGCGGATGTATTCCGAAGTGTTGCAGGACAGCACTTTCGATCTGATGGATGCGGGCAAGCTGAGTTTCGCCTCGGGCTCGTCGATCACGCTGTCAGCTGAATGCAATGCGCGGGTGATGGCGCAGTTCGACCGTTATAAGCCAAAGCTGATCCTGCGCCCGCAGGAGATCTCGAACCATCCCGAAGTGGTGCGCCGGCTGGGACTGATCGCGATCAATACCGCGCTGGAATTCGACATTTACGGCAATGTGAATTCGACCCATGTGATGGGAACGAATATGATGAACGGGATCGGGGGATCGGGGGATTTCGCGCGTAATTCCATGCTTTCGGTCTTTGTGACCAAGTCGATTGCGAAAGCGGGCGCGATTTCCTCGGTGGTGCCGATGGTCAGCCATGTCGACCACACCGAACATGACGTGGATATTCTGGTGACAGAACAGGGGCTTGCGGATCTGCGCGGGCTGGCCCCGCGCGAACGGGCGGTGCGGATCATCGCCAATTGTGCCCATCCCGACTGGCGTGCGGGCCTTGCGGATTACTATGAGCGGGCGCTGAGCTTTGGCGGCCATACGCCGCATATTCTGGAAGAGGCTTTGTCCTGGCATGTCCGGCTCAGAAATACCGGGCGGATGTGACTGTTTCGCCCCCCTTTTCAGGGGACCAAACGCCTCCCGCCAGGGAGAATTTACGTCAGAAGGCCAGGGCGCGTCTCCACCCTCGCCATATTCCGGTTTCAGGCGATCTGCCGGAAGTCAGCTCTGGCCGGCGGTTTCCACGCAATGGCGGCGGAAGGCGCGTTTGAGCATGTCGAGCTCGGCGCGCAGGAGATCGAATTCGGCGCGCAGATCGTCTTCCATCGCGACGCCGGTGATGATGGTGAAATGGGCCAGTACCGGTTCGGCCGGGTCCCCTTTGCGCCGGATCAGGAAGGTCTGGACGCCTTCTGACAGCACCTCGGACCGGACCGGCACTTTCACCGCGTAATCACCGGGGCGGGCGGGGATCGGGGTGACGGTGACGCCGGGTTGCAGGGCGCCATCCAGCGTGACCTCAAGGGCCGGGGCCATGTCGCCAGCACCCGAGAGGATTCCCTCCCAGGCTCCGGCGCGGATGCGGGTGCGGGTCAGGGTGACAGCGTCCGGCATGGTCAGTTCCTTACAGTTCAGCCCTGGGGCGCCGGCTGATCGTCAGATCGCGCAGCGTCACCTGGTTCATTTCGGGCCTTTCGAAGATCAGGTCGATCCAGAGCTTTTCGATCCGTTTCTCATTGACCCTCGTATAGGCGAGGTCGAATTCGACAAAGGCCTCTTCGCCGTTCAGCGGCAGCTCGCGCACCACCTGTTCGACATTTGGCCCATGGCGGATATTGAGCCGCGCAAAGATTTCGAGCGGCTTTTCCACCCCGATGACAGCGTCAAGCCGGATCAGGTGACGCAGCCGCAACCCCTGGGCCGCCGCATCGGGCAGATCAAGCACCAGCGACAGGAAGCTGCCGTCAAAGCGGAATACATCCATGCGCAAACCGAAAGGCGCCATATCCTCTTCCCGGGTATTGCGCAGCTGGCGGACGGTCAGTTCCGAACGACGGCAGTCATGGAACAGCGTGGCACCCTCGCAGATCAGCGATTTGCCGTCGACCGCCGTCATGCCGGGGACAGGGATCGGGCCTTTCCACAGATCCGGGCGCCAGGCCCAGTCAGTGCCCGGCAGGCGGCGGAAGGCCCCTGCGCCGATCAGCGGCAGGTTCAGGCGGTAATCGGCCTCGAACAGCACGCGGTCGATCTCGCGTCGGGTCTGGCGGGCATAGCCGCGCAGGCTGCGCAGACGGTCAAGCGGAGTGGTTGAGGCTTCGCCGGCGTTTTCCGACCAGCGCGCCAGCGCCCGGCGGAAGATGAGCCGGTCAAGTTTCTCTCTCAGTCGCCCTGCCATTGCTTTCCGTTCCGTCTGTCTGGCCGAAATTTCCGGGGCCGGATGCCGCATTGTAACCCGCCCGCCGGAACAGTCCCTGGCCCATGCCTGGCCCATGCCCTGGTTAGCAGGCCGGGTCGGGTGTTGCAGCAGAAAACATCGCCCCGCTGCGGGCCTGATCCCCGGCGCGCCTCTCAGGGTGCCGCAACCGCTGGCCTTTTCACCGTCGAGCCATTGGCGGCACGGATCGAGGTGATGGATTTTTCCAGCAACATGCGGCTTTGTTCCGGGGACAGGCTGCTCGTCTCGGGCGCCATGACCGAGACCGAGACCAGACGCCCCCGCAGCCCCAGCACCGCGCGCCAGTATTCCCCCACCTGGCGGTCAAACATCCGCATGACCAGCGCCCCTCCCGACAGCGCGGTCTGGCGCACGACGACCGAGGCCGGGTTGCCATCCCGTGCAAGGGCGGCGCGACCGGGGCGCGACATGAAATAATCCGACAGCGCTTTGGCGCCCGATTGCAGGATCGCGGCCGATCCCTCGCCGCCGATGGTGACACTGATCACGGCGGGGATCACAGCCCCTTTGGCCGCACATTCACCGATCAGCACCACCGCGCCATCGGACGAATCGCTGCTGGCGCCGGGATGGATGCAGTAGCCGGCGGGTGGCTCGATCCGGATCTCTCCGCCGATAAAGCTCATCGCGCCGCCTTTGCCGGTCCCGCCGCCGCCCGTGCCACCGGGCGCGACACAGGCCGAGAGCAGCGCGGCACAGGCAAGCCAGACGAAAAGGCGCGGGCCTTTGCCCCCGGATCTGGCCTCAGGTCTGGCCCCGGATCTGGTCGGGGCCGCAAATTGCTTAATCAGGGAAAACGTCGACGTTGAAATCAGAGGCGCGTCATACAAAGCACTTTTCCTTCACACTGCCCGGCCCGCCGCCTGTTATACTGTCTTTCATGGATTCCGGCACGTTTTCGGGCGCGTAACGATCCGGTGATGGTTAAATTGCCCGGCCCTTTCGGGCAAGCATTCTGTCGGGGCGCCCGGCTTGCCGGCTGGGCCATCCATGCCGCCCGATAAAGGGCAAATGCCGCTGCCGCCTTTCCCTTTGAGCGCCGTTGCGCTAATGCCCTTTGCGGATACAAGCGACTGCCCACCTGCGACACCACCGGCTGCCCTATAGCCTCGCCTCAGCGGAACCTGACGATGAAATTCACCCTCTCCTGGCTCAAAGACCATCTGGAAACCGGCGCTTCCGTCACGGAAATCGCTGATGCGCTGACCGATCTGGGGCTTGAGGTCGAGGAGATCGAAGACCCGGCGGCACGGCTCGGAGCCTTCCGTATCTGCCGCGTGATCGAGGCGGTGCAGCACCCCAATGCCGACCGGCTGCGGGTCTGCCGCGTGGCGACCTATCCGGGCGGGCCGGGGTCAGAACCGGTCGAGGTCCAGGTCGTTTGCGGCGCACCCAATGCGAAAACCGGGCTGGTGGGCGTTTTCGCGCCGGTGGGCACCCATGTGCCCGGCACCGGGGTCGATCTGAAACCCGGCAATATCCGCGGCGTCGATTCAAACGGGATGCTGTGTTCCGAACGCGAGCTGGAACTGTCGGACGATCATGACGGCATTATCGAACTGCCCTCGGATGCGCCGCTGGGTGCGCGCTATATCGACTATAAGGGCGTCAATGACCCGGTGATCGAGATCAAGATCACCCCGAACCGCCCCGACGCGCTTGGCATCCGGGGTGTGGCGCGCGATCTGGCCGCGCGGGGGCTTGGCCAGCTGAAACCCTTGGAAATCGCTGCTGTTGCCGGCACGTTCGACAGCCCGGTGACAGTGCGGATCGAACCTGCGCTGAAGACCAAAGCCGCGCCACATTTCGCGGGTCGCGTGATCCGGGGGGTGACGAACGGACCCTCGCCCGCCTGGCTGCAAAACCGCCTGAAGGCCATCGGGCTGCGCCCCATTTCGGCGCTGGTCGATATCACCAACTATTTCACCTTCGCACTGAACCGCCCGCTGCATGTCTTTGACGTCGACCGGATGGAGGGAAGCGAGCTGCATATCCGCCCGGCGGATGCCGGCGAGACCCTGCTGGCGCTGGACGGCAAGACCTATACCCTGCGCGCCGGTGATATGGTCATCGCAGATGCGCGCGGGCCGGAAAGCCTTGCCGGGATCATGGGCGGCGAAGACTCGGGCTGCACCGATGCGACCACCACGGTCTTTCTGGAATCCGCCTTCTGGGATGCGATCACCGTCGCCGCCACCGGGCGCGCGCTCAAGATCAACTCGGATGCGCGTTATCGGTTCGAGCGCGGCGTTGACCCGGCTTTCACCCTGCCGGGGCTGGAACTGGCGACGCAGATGGTGCTGGATCTGTGCGGCGGCGAAGCCAGCCATGTCGTGACCGATGGCGCCGCCATCGACACCGCCCGCGCTTACCGGCTGGATCCGGCACGGCTGATCAGCCTTGTCGGCATGGAGATCCCCGAGGCCGAACAGGTCCGCACGCTGGAAGCCCTTGGCTTCACGATGGACGGGCTGATGGCCGCCCCCCCCTCCTGGCGCCCCGACGTCCAGGGCGAGGCGGATCTGGTCGAGGAAGTCGCGCGGATCGCGAGCCTGACGAAACTGGTCGGCGCGCCTTTGACCCGCGCGCTCCCGGGCGTGCCGAAGCCGATCCTCACGCCGATGCAAATCCGCGAGAAAGCCGCGCGGCGCCAGATTGCCGGTCTCGGCTATAATGAATGCGTGACCTACAGCTTTATCGACGGCGCTTCGGCGGCTTTGTTCGGCGGTGGCACGGATGCGGTAAAGGTCGACAATCCGATCTCGTCCGAGATGAGCCATCTGCGCCCCGATCTGCTGCCGGGGTTGCTGGCGGCTGCGGCGCGCAATCAGGCGCGCGGCTTCCAGGATATGGCGCTTTTCGAGGTTGGCCCGGTTTTCTCCGGCGGTGAGCCGGGCGAACAGGTTCTGCTGGCCTCGGGGCTTCTGGTCGGTGCCTCGGCCCCGCGCGATCCTTGGGCCTCGCGCCGCCCGGTTGATCTGTTCGATGCGAAAGCCGATGTCGAGGCGGTACTGGCCACGCTTGGCGCGCCCGCCAAGGTGCAGATCACCCGCAAGGTCGATGCCTGGTGGCATCCCGGCCGATCGGGCGTGATTGGTCTTGGACCGAATACGCTTGCGACTTACGGCGAGATCCATCCGCGCGTTCTGGCCGCGATGGGGGTCAAGGGCCCTGCGGTCGGCTTTACCGTGCAGATCGCCAATATCCCGGCGCCCAAGGTGAAGACACCGACCCGCCCGGCGCTGGTGATCAGCGATCTTCAGGCGGTCGAGCGCGATTTCGCCTTCGTGGTCGATGCAAAGACCGAAGCACTGGTGGCCGTCAACGCCGCGCAGGGTGCCGATAAGGCGCTGATCGAATCTGTCCGCGTCTTTGACCACTTCACCGGTGACAAGGCCGAGGCACAAATGGGCGCGGGCAAAAAATCGCTCGGGCTGACCGTGCGGCTGCAACCCACCGCCGCCACGCTGACCGATGCAGATATCGAAGCGGTCTCGGCAAAGGTCATCGAAAAGGTCACCAAAGCGACCGGCGGCGCGCTGCGCTCGTAACCCTTTCCGGCGCGGGGGCCTCTCCTCGCGCCGCCATCCTCGCGGGAGAATGCCATGAAGATCGCCACCTTCAACATCAACGGCATCAAGGCCCGGATCGAAGCGCTGCCGCGCTGGCTGCGCGAGGCAGAACCGGATGTGGTCTGCCTGCAAGAGATCAAATCCGTCGATGAGGGATTCCCGCGCGAGTTGTTCGAGGAGATGGGCTATCAGGTCGAAACCCATGGCCAGAAAAGCTTCAACGGGGTGGCGATCCTGTCGAAATACCCGCTTTCCGATGTGACACGGGGTCTGCCGGGGGATGACAGCGACGAACAGGCGCGCTGGATCGAGGCAACGGTTGAGGGCCCGCATGTGATCCGGGTCTGCGGGCTTTATCTGCCGAACGGCAACCCGGCGCCGGGGCCGAAATATGAGTATAAACTCGCCTGGATGGAACGGCTTGAGGCCCGCGCGCGCGCCCTGCTGGCGCTGGAAGAACCGACGCTTTTCTTAGGCGATTACAATGTGATCCCACAGGCCGAGGATGCCGCAAAGCCCGAGGCCTGGCTGGAAGATGCGCTTTTCCTGCCGCAATCGCGCGCGGCGTTCCGCAGGCTGCTGAACCTCGGCCTGACCGAGGCGATCCGTACCCGCGACCCGCGCCCGGGTGTCTATACGTTCTGGGATTATCAGGCCAATTCCTGGGAGCGCGGCAACGGGATCCGCATCGACCATGTGCTGATGACGCCCCAGGCGGCAGATCTGCTGGAAGAAACCGGCATCGACAAGGATGTGCGTGCCGGCGACAAGCCGTCAGACCATGTGCCGGTCTGGGTGCGTCTGTCCGCGTAAGCGATCTCAGCCGATCTTCGTCACATCGTAATCGTAAAGCCAGTTGAACCGCGACAGCGCGGCGCCTGGCGCGATGCGGCCCCCAAGCCGCAGCCCCAGATGCGCCACCGCCCGCAACGGGCCCGAAAGGTGATAAGCGCGCGCATTGCGACTGGCCGCCGTCACGATGCGCTGTGTGCGCCGCGCCCGCGCCACCTGATAGGCAACCAGACCGGCCGTGCCGTGGCGCTCCAGGATCGCCGCCAGCGTCCAGACATCCTCCAGCGCCATATTCGCGCCCTGGGCAAGGAAGGGCAAAGTCGGATGCGCTGCATCGCCAAGGAGCGCCACCGCACCTTCGGGCAGAACCCTGACCCAGGTCTTCGCGACCGGATGGCGGAAGAGCCCCCAGAGCCAGACATCCCCGGCCTGATCAAGCCAGCCCTTCACCCGCGGGCTGAAATCTGCAAAGGCCAGCCGCAGTTCCATCGTATCATCGCGGATCGACCAGCCCTCTTCGGTCCAGCGCTCGCGCTCTTCGACGGCGACGATATTGCGCATCGTGCCGCCGCGCAGCGGATAGCTGACGAGATGCCGCCCGGGCCCCATATGGACCTCGGCGACCTTCGGCTCGGCAGGATCGCAGGGCACAAGACAGCGCCAGGCGACCTGCCTGGTGAAAACCGGCTTCGCCTCACCATTCAGCGCGGCACGGGTATGGGATTGCAGCCCATCGGCCCCAATCAGGATCGAGGCGGGCTCCAGCGCACCGGTGCAGGTCTCAACCACGGGCTGCGCCCCGCTGAGATCGACGCGTCGCACCTTTTGCAACAGCCGCAACTCTGCGCCGGCGGCTTTGGCGCCATCGAGCAGAAGCGAGATCAGATCGGCGCGGTGCAGGAAATGCCAGCCCTGATCAGGGCGGAGCCGCGCCACATCGAGCCGCGTCACCAGGCTGCCGTCATAGCCATCGCACAGCTCGACCGCCTCGGCGCGGCTCGACGCAGCCTCCAGCGCCGGGCCAAGGCCAAGCGCCTGCAAAACCCGCGCGCCATTCGGGCTTATCTGCAGACCGGCGCCGACCTCGCGGATGGCATCGGCCTGTTCCATCACGATCACCCGCGCGCCTTTCAGCGCCAGTGCACGCGCCAGCGCAAGACCCGCAACCCCCGCCCCGAGTATGGTCACCGCCTGGTCTTTGAGCGCCATTCTGTCCTGATCCTGAGAAACCGGTCAGCCCGCCGGCAATGACAAAGCCGGGCAAAAGCCCGGCTTTCTTTTCCTGTGTCAGCGGCCGGGTTGCAAGCCTTGCCGCAGTTGCAGCAGTCCCGGAACGGGCCTTTGACAGCTCTCAGTCGTCGCGATGTACCTTTTCACGGCGCTCATGCTTTTCCTGTGCCTCGAGCGTCATGGTCGCGATCGGCCGCGCATCCAGCCGCTTGAGGCTGATCGGCTCGCCGGTCATTTCGCAATAGCCATATTCATTGTTCTCGATCCGCCGCAGAGCCGAGTCGATCTTCGAGATCAGCTTGCGCTGCCGGTCACGGGTGCGCAGTTCCAGCGCGCGGTCGGTCTCTTCCGAGGCCCGGTCAGCGAGATCAGGCACATTGCGACCGCTTTCGGTCAGGTTGCCCAGGGTCTCGGCGGACTGGCCAAGAAGTTCCTGCTTCCAGATGATCAGCTTGCGACGGAAATATTCCAGCTGACGATCATTCATAAAGGGCTCGCCCTCGGCGGGGCGGTAATCGTCGGGCAGGAAAACTTCGGCCTTCATCGCAGATCTCTCCTTGTCGCCGGCGGGCGCCGACAGGTGGGCTTCTGTCATATGCGCACTCCCGTTGGCGCGGCATTTAGCCCATGTGGGCAGCAATGTCACTAGCAGTTGCGATAAATTCGCCGCCCCGATAGGGTCCGCGAGGCCCATTGGGCACCCAATCCGGCAAGGGCGTGTGAACACATGAAATTCCAGTCAACCACAGGATATATCGCGGCCCCTGACCTCGCGGTGGCGGTGAATGCGGCGGTGGTTCTGGGCCGCCCGCTGCTGGTCAAGGGAGAGCCCGGGACCGGCAAGACCGAGCTCGCGCGTCAGGTCTCGGCCAGCCTCGGAATGGAGCTGATCGAATGGCATGTGAAATCGACCACCCGCGCCCAGCAGGGGCTTTATGAATATGACGCGGTCAGCCGGCTCAGAGACAGCCAGCTCGGCGATGCGCGGGTCCATGACGTGCAGAATTACATCCGGCGCGGGAAACTCTGGCAGGCTTTCGACGCGCCCGAGCGGGTCGTGTTGCTGATCGATGAGATCGACAAGGCCGATATCGAATTCCCCAATGACCTGCTGCAGGAACTCGACCGGATGGAGTTCCATGTCTATGAAACCGGCGCGACGGTGAAGGCCCGGCAGCGCCCGGTGGTGATCATCACCTCGAACAACGAGAAAGAGCTGCCCGACGCCTTTCTGCGCCGCTGCTTCTTTCACTATATCCGCTTTCCCGATGCCGAGACCCTGGCCGCGATCATCCGTGTCCATTTCCCCGATATTAAGGAAAACCTGCTCACCGCCGCCCTGACCGAGTTTTTTGCCATCCGCGAGACATCGGGGCTGAAGAAAAAGCCCTCCACCTCGGAGGTGCTGGACTGGCTGAAGCTGATCCTCGCGGAAGACCTCGCGCCCGAAGACCTCGCACGCGACCCCCGGCATCTGCTTCCGAAACTGCATGGTGCGCTTTTGAAGAACGAACAGGATGTGCAGCTTTTCGAGCGGCTGGCCTTCATGTCTCGGGGGAATCGTTGAGCCCCGGATCGCGCGACAGGGGATCAACCCCGAATTGCTTTTGCCCGAATCCTGCCCCTGTGTTGCATCCTGCGGGACGGACGATTCGGGCAACTTTGCCCCGATTAGGACACGATCTTGCCACAATCACATCACGGTATCGCAATTTCTGAAACATATTGAAATATTACGTGATTAATTCAGGCCATATCTGGTTCCTGAAGCAAAAGTGACCGCGATGGCTGGTGACCCGCTGAACACGCAGATTCCGCGCAATTGACACATACAGGCCCCGATCACGACAAAGGGATTGTGTTGAATAGAAACACAGAAGCTTTGGTGATGGAGTCTCAACCCTTATGTCGGCAACAATGGACATCGTTCTGACCGCGACCGGACTTTCCGGCGGCCCGGACAATGCCTGGCTCAACCGGTCGCAACCGGCGGGCCCTGCCGCATTTCATCCCACTTCACCAGCATTCTCTGACCGCCAGCGCATCCCTGCCCGGATCGCCCTGCCGTCAGAGATTTCGCGCGTCGCTGCCCGGAAGGTCCCCGGGACGGCTGTGAACGACGCGGTTCCGGGGGGCACCCATATGTCTGCTCGCCCCCCCGTTACCGCGCCGTCGGATGCGCTCGTCACGGACCACCATCGGCTCGGGCCAGCATGTGATGCGGGGGCATCGCGTGCTGGCCTGGCCGGAGGCCAATGCAACTGCCGGGGGCAAACCCCCGCACGCAAAGATCGAGCTGCCACTCAATGCGACACATTCCGCTGCTTGCCGCCTCCCTGGCGGCCCTTACCGCCTGCGCACCCGCGCCAAATGCCGACGTAACCAAGGGACGGCTGGTTCCGGCCACCGAAGCCAGTGTCCTTTCGGCTCCGGCTTTCGTAGACCCCGTTGCGGGTCTGGCGCCGGTTGCCTCGGTGCGTCACAGCCCCGCCGATATGACAGCCGCCTTCCTCGGGCTTGGCTTCCGGCTGGAAAGCGGGCGCGAGCTTCCGTATTTCAGCCGCTTTGAAGGGCCGGTCACCGTGGCCCTCACGGGCAATGTTCCCGCCACCGCCGGCGCCGATCTCGACCGCCTGCTGCAGCGGTTCCGCAGCGAGGCCGGCATCGATGTGCGCCGTGTGAGCGCCTCGGAACCGGCTTCTGTCACCATCGAATTCAGCACCCGCCGCGAACTCAGCCGCGCCGCTCCGAATGCCGCCTGTTTCGTGGTCCCCAACGTTTCCAGCCTCGCGGAGTACCAGGCCAATCGCGGCACCTACCGCGTCGACTGGACCCGTGTGACCGAGCGCAGGACCGTCGGGATCTTCGCGCCCTCGGATGCCAGCCCGCAAGAAGTCCGCGACTGCCTGCATGAGGAACTGGCCCAGGCCATGGGCCCCCTGAACGACATGTACCGGCTGACCGATTCGGTCTTTAACGACGATAATTTCCAGGCCGTGCTGACCGATTTCGACATGAAGATCCTGCGCGCCTGGTATTCGCCGAAGCTGCGCTCCGGCATGTCGAAGGCCGAGGTTGCCGCCCAGATGCCGGCAATCTTCGGAACCGGCGGGCCGCTGACCCAGGATACGTCGATCACGCCCCCGGCCTGGAAGGAGTTTATCGCTGTTGCGCTGGACCCGGGCTATGGCCAGGCGCGCCGCAAAACCGCCGCCGAAAAGGCGATTGCGATGGCCCATGCCCAGGGCTGGAAAGACAGCCGCCTCGCCTTTGCCTATTTCGCCAATGCGCGGCTTCTGGTCGGATCGGATCGCGTCGCGGCCGTGTCGGAATTCACCAAAGCCGCCGCAATCTGGCGGACCCAGCCGGCCGGGGCCGTCTATGTCGCGCATGTCGACATGCAGCTGGCCGCGCTGTCGCTGGCCAATGGTCAGCCCGACCAGGCACTGCGCTTCACCGAACGCGCCATTCCGGTGATCCGTCAGTCACAGAACCACGGGCTGCTGGCCACGACCCAGCTGATCCGCGCCGAGGCGCTCGACATGCTGGGCCGCAAGGCCGAGGCCGACCGGCTGCGAGTGGACAGCCAGCCGCTTGCGCGCTATGGCTTCGGCTCTGAGGCCAATATCCGGGCGCGGACGCGTGAAATCAGCGCGCTCGGGCTGCGCGGCCTCTTCCGCGGCTGATCGCCGGGCTGACACAGCCCCCGACCGGCCCAGACAGGCAGGACGGGGGCGAATACAATGCTGGCAATCGGGGGCTTCCTTCTGGGGGCAGTGATCGGCGCGGTCCGCGCCCGCCAGCTGGGCGGTAAAGCGGCAGATATGGCGCAATATGCCTTTGGGATCGGGCTTTTGCTGGGGGTGACCGGCCTTTTTGCGCAGGTCATCCTTCTGCGTCTCTACAGCTGACACCGGAGGGCGGCGCGATGTTCCTGCCCTTTTTCGAATCGCTGCGCCGCGAAGGCGTGCCGGTCAGCCCGCGCGAATTCCTCGCCTTTCTCGAGGCGCTGGAAGCCGGGCTTGCCACCAATGATATCGACGCCTTTTACCATCTCGGTCGGATCACCCTGATCAAGGATGAGCGTCATCTCGACCGCTATGACCGCGCCTTTGCCCAGGCCTTTGGCGGCCTCGACCAGATCACGGATGAGGCGGTGATCGAAGTGCTGGACCTGCCCGGCGACTGGCTGGAAAAGCTGGCCGAGAAATTCCTCTCGGATACGGAAAAGGCAGAAATCCAGGCGCTTGGCGGTTTTGACAAGCTGATGGAAACACTGCGCCAGCGGCTGGAAGAACAGAAGGGCCGTCACCAGGGCGGTAATAAATGGATCGGCACCGCCGGCACCTCGCCTTTCGGCGCCTATGGCTACAATCCCGAAGGCATCCGTATCGGCCAGAATGAGAGCCGCCATCGCCGTGCGGTCAAGGTCTGGGATAAGCGCGAATTCCGCAATCTTGATGACAAGGCCGAAATCGGGTCGCGCAATATCAAGCTGGCCTTGCGCGCGCTGCGCCGCTGGGCGCGGGACGGCGCGGTGGAAGAACTAGACCTTGCCGGCACCATCCGCGCCACGGCGAAACAGGGCTGGCTGGATGTACAGACGCGGCCTGAGCGCCGCAATGCGGTCAAGGTTCTTCTGTTTCTGGATATCGGCGGTTCAATGGACCCGCATGTGAAGGTGCTGGAAGAGCTGTTCTCAGCCGCAAAATCCGAATTCCGCCATCTCGAGACCTGGTATTTCCACAACTGCCTTTATGAGGGCGTCTGGAAAGACAATCAGCGCCGCTGGACGGACCAGACGCCCACCTGGGATATTCTGCGCAGCCACGGGCCTGACTGGCGCGCGATCTTTGTCGGCGATGCCGCCATGTCACCCTATGAGATCAGCCATCCAGGCGGTGCCAATGAACATTGGAACCGCGAATCCGGACAGACCTGGCTGACCCGCGCGACCGAACAATGGCCGCATCACCTCTGGATCAACCCGGTGCCCGAAGGACAATGGAGTTACAGCCAGTCCACCCGGATGATTGATGCCATTTTCGAGGGCCGCATGGTGCCTATGACCCTGGACGGCATCACACGCGGCGTGAAAGCGCTGCGCTGAGCGCGCCTCTTGCCAGGCGCGGGATTAATCTGGCACATTCGTACAAATGCCCGTAATGGCACGAATGGAGGCAAGCAGATGCCAGCCGATACCCGCCATGATGACGTCCTTCCAGGCCAGCAATATCTGAACCTCGATCCTGGTCTCTATATCCGGCCCGAGGTGTTTCAGGAGGAGCGCGCCAGGATCTTCAACCGCTCCTGGCAGCTGATGGGTCCGGCCTCGGACTTAGCTCAGAGCGGGCAATATCTCGCGATCGACATTGCCGGCATACCGGTCTTTGCGATCCGCGGGCGGGACGGGGTGCTGAGGGGGTTCAGAAACGTCTGCCGCCATCGCGGAGCAAAGCTCCTGGCGGACGGAGCCGGCAAATGCGGGCTGATCGTCTGCCCCTATCACAAATGGTCCTTTGCCGACACAGGCCGGCTGGTTCAGGCGCCCTGGTATGGCAAAGACCCCGCTATCATCCCCGAGGACTGGCCACTGGAGCCGGTCTCGCTTGCGCAATGGCGCGGGCTGCTCTTTGCCGCGATTGATCCGGTGGAAAGCCTGCAGGACCAGCTGGGCGATCTGCCCGAAGAGCTGGCAGATGAGCCGATGGAGAGTTACCAGGCCACTGACACTGCAACCGTCAGTTTCGACGCGAACTGGAAGGTCTATACCGACAATTTCGTCGAAGGCTACCATATCCCCGGCACGCATCCGGGTTTCTTCGCGGCGATAGATTTCGAGGCCTTCGCCACCACCGCCCATAAAGGCTATGTGAAGATGACCGCGCCGCCGAAAGACGGGCTGTTCTACCGGGGCAAATGGCTCTGGATGTGGCCGAACTGGACGCTGTCGCTGTTTGATGGTGGCATGAATGTCAGCCGGATCAACCCCACCTCGGTCGGGCATACCGATCAGCATTACCATTTCTTCTTTGCGGATACTGCGCCCGCGGCCGAGGAGGCGCGGCAGAAATCGGTACAGGGCACGCTTGCGGTGGTGCGCGAAGATTATCAGGTCTGTGTGGAAACCCATCGCAATTACGCCGCCGGCGCCTATACTTCCGGCCCGCTTTCAGGTCGCCACGAACGGGGCGTGCAGTATTTCCAGGAGCGGATCGTGCAGGCACTTGACGTCTGAGGCCTGTTCAAACCGCCGCACTGCCCTATATTCAGCGCATGATCCTGCGCCTCATGCCCTTTCTTCTGCTGATCGCTTATGGCTTCCTGATGATGCGCTTTTCGGTCTGGCGCTCGAAACGGATGCTGGATCAGCAATCCCGCCCGCTGGATGATCCGGAGATCCAGGCGGTTGCGGCGCGGCTTGCCCGGGCCCTCGACCTGCCAGAGGTCAAAGTGAACCTCCTCGACATCGAACCCGTGAACGGACTTGCCGCACATGATGGCCGCATTTTCCTGACGCGGGGGTTTCTGACGAAAAAGCAACAGGGCCATGTGACGCCCGAAGAACTGGCTTCGGTGATCGCGCATGAGCTTGGCCATGTGGCACATGGCCATACGCGGCGGCGCATGATCGATTTCACCGGTCAGAATGCGGTCGGCATCCTGCTCGCAGGCGTCCTTAACCGATTTCTTCCCGGCATTGGCGGCATGATCGCCAATATGCTGTCACGCACGCTGATGGCCAGGCTGTCGCGGCGCGATGAATTCGAAGCTGATGCCTGGGCCACCGCCCTGATGATCCGCGCAGGTTACGGCTCCGGGCCGCAGATCAGCCTGTTCCGCAAGCTCGAGACCCTGACCGGCGGAGGCGGAGGCGACGTTCCGGTCTGGCTGCGCAGCCACCCGAAAACCGCCGACCGCATTGCGGCCATAGAGGCCAATGAGGCGCGCTGGACCCGGCCTGCTTTGCCCGCCCCCCGTTGAATAGCGGCGCAAAGGGAGGGGCTCTGCCCCTCGCGGCTTCGCCGCTCACCCCGGGATATTTGAGGACAGATGAAATCAGCAAAGGCTTTTCATCTGTCCTTAAATATCCCCGCCGGAGGCTTCTGCAGCCAGCCAGGAGCGGCGGCTGAACGCAAAAGGCGCGGAGGTTTCCCCCCGCGCCTTTCGTATATTGTGAAACGGATCAGCGCTTCGAGAACTGGAACGAGCGGCGGGCTTTGGCCTTGCCGTATTTCTTGCGTTCCACAACGCGGCTGTCGCGGGTCAGGAAGCCTGCTGCTTTCAGGGCGCCACGGAGCGACGGCTCGAACAGCTGCAGCGCTTTCGAGATGCCGTGCTTCACGGCACCGGCCTGGCCCGAAAGGCCGCCGCCGGCGACAGTCGCCATCACGTCATACTGACCTTCGACATTCGCGACCTGGAAGGGCTGACGCAGGATCATCTGCAGCACCGGGCGCGCGAAATAGGCGGTGTAATCGATATACTCGCCCTTGTTGTTGCGGATCAGGAACTTGCCCGAACCCGGTTTGATCCAGACGCGGGCAACCGCATCCTTACGCTTGCCGGTCGCATAGGAGCGGTTCAGCTTGTCACGAACCGGGGCGCGCACAGCAGCCTCGGCAGCGGCGGCCGGAGCAGCGGTGCCCACAGCGGCCTTCAGATCGTCGAGAGACTTGATATCGGCCATTTAAATCACGCGCTCCGGGTGTTCTTCGGGTTCAGCGGCTTGACGTCGAGGACGGTCGGCTGCTGAGCTTCATGGGCATGCTCTGCGCCGGCATAGACGCGCAGGTTCGACATTTGCTGACGGCCCAGGCTGTTGCGGGTGATCATACGCTCGACAGCTTTGATCACGACGCGCTCGGGGTGGTTGCCTTCCAGCACTTCGCGCACGGTGCGCGACTTGATGCCGCCCGGGTGGCCGGTGTGCCAGTAGTAGCGCTTGTCTTCGCGCTTGTTGCCGGTCAGCTGGACCTTGTCCGCATTGATCACGATGACATTGTCACCCATGTCCATGTGGGGCGTGAAGGTCGGCTTGTTCTTGCCGCGCAGGATATTGGCGACGATCGTGGCGAGGCGACCCAGAACGACGCCCTCTGCGTCGATCAGGATCCACTTCTTCTCGATATCCGCCGGGGTAGCGGTGAAGGTTTTCATCGGTGGTTCCATCAAGGATAGAGGCGGGGAATCCCCCCGCGAATTCGGATGGGGGCTTATCGCTGATGAAACGGATGTGGTCAAGCGGACGATTTCATATAAAATACAATAAAATCAATGTATTGATTTATGGGGTTCCAAAATACCCCATAAGTCAGCGCAGATAAGGCGGTTTTTCCGGGTTCATGCCGGGCCCGGCGGGGACCGGGCGCTCTTGCGCGACCGGAACTTCGGGTTCGGGAAGGTCGAACCGCTGCGCCTCAGCCGCAAGGGCGGTCAGCGCCCTGTCATCCGGCCCGAAAAAGGCAACATCCAGCGCCGCCGCGTCGAGGCCCGAGAAAACCAGCGCCTCCTGCACCGCCCGGGCCAGTGCCGGCTCTGCCTCGGGTGTCGCGCCGATGAAGGCCAGAAGATGGCCACGCCGCCCGTCATCATATTCTACGCCGGTCAGAAGCGCGGCCCGGGCCAGCCCGCGTGCCGAGGCAAATTTGTCCTGGAGCGCCAGGCTCAGCCCCGCCGGAACAGCCGGGGCAAAGAACCGTGCCGGGCGGCCAAGCGTTTCCTCCGGGGCGGGGGCCAGCGCCTCGGACAGCCAGTCCATGGCTTCGGGAGGCAAAAGCATCTCGGATGGCGCGACACTCAGATTGACGCCCAGCCCGATCCCCTGGCCGCGCAACAGCCCCGCGATCACCCGCCCCGGCAGTGCCGCCCAGGGCGCAATACCGCCGGTGAAATCCGCCAGCCGCTCCTCGCGGTCGAAGACCAGAACGACGGGGCCGGATTCCAGTTCGAACACCTTCGGGTCCAGTGTCTCTCCTGCCGCCTCACGCTCCAGCAAAAGGTACAGCTCGCCATCCGCGAGCCGGTCATAGAAGCGCAGAAGCGCCGCCTCATTGCCGGAATCGGCGCTGAGCGCCGCATGGGCCTCGTCAAGCAGACTGGGAAGCGTGGACTCGCTCATGGCATCTCCATCACGCTGCGGATCCGGGCGCGCAGCTCCGGCAACAGCTCGTCCCCGAACCAGGGGTTGCGTTTCAGCCATCCCGTATTGCGCCAGGAGGGATGGGGCAAGGGAAAGATCCCGCGCGCCCCGAAATCGCGCCAGGCGCGGACAGTGGCGGTGACATCACGCGCGCCGAGATGCCAGCGGATCGCAGCACCCCCGACCAGCAGGGTAAGCCGCAGATCGGGAAGACCGGCAATCGCGCGCGCCCGCCAGGTCCGGGCACAAATTGCAGGTGGTGGCAGATCGGCCCCTTTCGCATCATATCCCGGAAAGCAGAAGCCCATCGGCACAATGGCGATGCGCGAAAGATCGTAGAACTGCGCCTCCTCCAGCCCGGTCCAGGCGCGCAGCCTGTCGCCGCTCGGATCGGTAAAAGGGCGCCCCGAAAGATGCACCCGCGCGCCCGGCGCCTGGCCCGCAATCAGCAGCCGCGCCCCCTGCCCGGCCGGCGCAGGCCGGAACCAGACGACCGGTCGCGGTTCATGCGCGGTGGCGGTCGCCTGGAACCGTGCCTCACAAAGGCGGCAGGCCCGGATTTCATCGGTCAGATCCATCGGATGAAGATAGGCAGTGTGTTTTTCTTTTGCCAGCCGGGCCGGGGTAAACCCGCAGCACAGCACCGGGCGCAGGCTCTGCCTGTAAGAGGGCAAGCATGCAACAGGCCGGGGGGATCGGGGGCGCCACGGTTGCGGGCCGGGACGGGCATGGCTAATCCGGTAGGGTCAGCTGCCTGAAGTCCTGCCGCCATGTATAGAATCTCGCCCCATATCCGCATCTTTGCCCTGGCCCTTCTTGCCGGTGCCGGGCTGGCGACATTCTGGGTCAACCTGGATCCGGGCAGCTATTACGATTTCATCGAATGGCGGATTGCAGATCTGGTGCTGCCCGGCTGGGTCTGGGCCGGTTCGGTCAGCCTGACGCCTTTCATGATCGTCGCCGATATTCTGATGGCGCTGTTCTTCTTCCTGATCGGCAAAGAACTCTGGGAAGCGATGACGCTGGAGCGTGGCTCTTTGTCGGGGCGGCGCGCGATCCTGCCGCTGGGCATGACCGCGGGCGGGCTGATCGGAGCCGGCGCGGGCTGGCTGATCCTGTCTGCGCTGATCGAAACCGCAGAAGAAGCAGTGAGCGGTGGCGGATGGCAGGCGCCCCTGGGCAGCGATACGCTGCTGGTCTGCCTTTTTGGCCGCATGGTTTTTGGCCGGCGTCCGGCGCTGCATCTGGTGATGCTTCTGGCGATTGCCACCGATATCCTCGCGCTGGTGATCCTTGGGCTCAGCAATCTTGCCTTCTCGCCGCGCCTGATGTGGCTCCTGGTTACGCTGGCTTCGGCACTGGTGGTGTACCGTTTCTTCGGCCGCAGCCCCGGCGCGGGCGCCTCCGAGCGCGAGCGGCGCGCGGCGGCGGCGCTCTGGCCCTATGTGATTGCGGGCGCCTTCTGCTGGTTCGGGGTCGCTGCCGCAGGCCTGCCGGCGACGCTCGGGCTTTTGCCGCTCCTGCCGGCCATCGCCCATGCCGACCGCAGCTTTGGCCTTTTCGCCGAGGCCGAAAGTTTCCTGCATGACCCGCTGAACCGGCTTATCCGGCTTCTCGTATGGCCGGTCATTCTCATTCTCTTCCTCTTTGGCCTGATCCGGGGGGGCGTCGATCTCGCCGCCTTTGCGCCGACCACGCTGGTGATGCTTGGCGCGCTCTGGCTCGGAAGACCGCTGGGGATGGCGCTGGTGGTTCTTGCGCTGGCGGCGATCTTCGGCTCGCGCCTGCCGCGCGGGCTCCGGGTGCGGGACCTGGTGTTGTCGGTCATGCTGCTTTCAATCGGCTTCACCGTACCCGCCGTTGCGATCGAGGCCAGTCTGCCCGGCGGCGCCATGCGGGAGGCGGCGCGGATGGGCATGGCGATCAGCCTGCTTGCCGGCCCGATTGCCGTGCTCGTCGCGCGGGGCCTCCTGCGCCGGGGTCCGGCCCCCTCTGCCCCGACGCCGTGACCCGTCCGTCCCCCGTAAAATCGCGGGGCTCACAATTCTGTGTCACAGGACTGTCGCTGCAGACATAATGCAGCCAGAATGTGCAGCGACACTGATCAGAACGCGTTAACACAAATGCCGGATTATCCACCTGGTCTGTGGATAGCTCTGCCGCCCCCCGGGCGTCAGAGGCCGTAAGACGGAAGGACAAAGGGCCAATAGCCCGGAGCAGGTTACAATATGATCGAGTTCGACAGTGTTTCCAAATCCTTCTGGACCGGCACAAGGCGCAAGGTGATCCTTGACCGCGCCTCTTTCCGGGTCGAACAGGGCCGCTCTCTGGGGATCCTCGCCCCGAATGGCACCGGCAAGACCACCCTGATCCAGATGATGGCCGGGCTGGAGAAACCCGATGATGGCCGCATCACCAAAACCAGCCGCGTCTCGTTTCCGCTGGGCTTCATGGGCGGGGTCTCGGGCAAGATGTCGGCGCTGGAAAACAGCCGCTACATTGCCCGGCTCTACGGGCTCGACCCCGATTATGTCGAAAGCTTTTGCCGCTGGGTCTGTGATCTTGGCGATTATTTCCGCATGCCCTATGCGACCTATTCCTCGGGGATGAAATCGCGCTTCAACTTCTCGCTCCTGCTGGCGCTGGAATTCGACATCTACCTGATCGACGAGGGCATGCCCTCGACCGGGGATGTGGAATTCAACCGCAAAGCCGGTGGCATCCTGCGCGAAAGACTGAAGAACGCGACGGTTGTCATCGTGTCGCATTCGGCGCAAACGCTGGAAAAATTCTGCCGCCAGGCGGCGGTGCTGCGCAATGGGCAGCTTTATATGTTCGACACTCTCGAAGAAGCGAAACGCCTCTATGACTATGCTTAAGGCCGCGCGGTTCAACATTCGCCGCCAGGAGACGCCTGCGCCACCGGCCCCGCGTCCCGCGCCCGTGCTCGTTGCCACAGCGACGCCGGGCGAGATGCTGTTCGACAATCCCGAAGACGGATTCGGCGATCAGAAATTCGAAACGGCAGGTGGCCCGGTCGCATCCGGGGCCAGGGCCGGGAACGCTGGCAGCCCTCAGGAACCAGAGCCCTCCGCCGGGACGGAGGCGAATCATCCGATAGCGCATGAGCTGGCAGCGATCCGCAAGGAAGGGCTGACCGGGCGCCAGCTGCGCACCGCCCGCCGCCTTGCGCAAAGCCACAACTTGCCCGCGACCTCGGATCACGATGCGGTGCGCCTGCTGCGCGCCGCCGGGATCAACCCGTTTGAGCGCGGCTCGATGCTGGATATGGTCGCGGCCGAACCCGGCACCGCGGTTGCTGCGGCCGGCGAAGGTGGCGGCGGCAAGGCGGGCGGCGGAACCGGGCGGGCGCTCTCGCCCCTGCCCGGCGACGGCGTGCAACTGCCCCAGACCATCAAGCCGATCCAGGTGCCCTCGACCGAACAGCGGATCGAGGTGAATCACGCCGCCGAGATCCTGCGCATGCAACAGGACATCGCCAAACGCCGGCGCCGCAAGCTGGCGCTTCTCTTCGTGCGGATGTTCATTTTCGTCCTGCTGCCGACGCTGATCGCGGGCTGGTATTTCTCGTCGGTCGCGACGCGGCAATATGGCACCAAATCGGAATTCGCGGTGCATAAGGCGGAAAGCCCGCAGGCCGGAGGGGCGCTTGGCGGCATGTTGCAGGGCACGTCGCTGGCAACCTCGCAGGATTCCATCGCGGTGCAGGGCTATCTGCAATCGCGCGAGGCGATGATGCGGCTGGAAGGCGATGTCGGGTTCCGCGAGGCTTTTATGGGCGCGGCGATCGACCCGATTCTGCGTCTGCCGCCCGAGGCCTCGCTGGAAGATGCATATAAGCTTTATAAATCCCACATCCTGATTTCCTATGACCCGTCCGAGGGCATCATCCGGATGGAAGCGATTGCCCCGGATCCGCAGCTATCGGTCGAATGGTCGAAGCAACTGATTTCCTATGCCGAGGAACAGGTCGACCAGCTCACCCACCGCCTGCGCGAAGACGCGATGCAGTCTTCGGACGAAGGTTATACGGATGCCGAGGTCAAGCTGCTCGAAGCGCAGCAGAAAGTCATCACGCTGCAGGAACAGTTCAAGGTTCTCAATTCCGAGACCGAGCTGACGCTGCTGACCACGCAGATCGGCACGCTGGACAATCAGCTGATCCAGGAACGCCTGTCGCTGGCGCAGATGGAGGCGAACCCGAACCCCAACGCCGCCCGGCTGGAGCCGGTCAAGCGTCGGATCATCACGCTAGAGGCCGAGATCGCGACATTGCGCACCCGGCTGACCGAAGGCCAGGGCGGCGAGAGCTCTCTGGCGCAGATCCAGGGCCAGCTGCGGCTTGCCCAGGCCGAGGTCGAGACGCGGCAGATGTTGCTGGCGCAGTCGCTGCAGGCCAAGGAAACCGCACGGATCGCCGCGAACAGCCAGACCCGCTATCTGTCGATCTCGGTGGCACCAGTGCCGCCCGATGTGCCGACCTATCCGCGCGTCTTCGAGAATACCCTTGTGACGCTGCTGATTCTGATCGGCATCTATCTGATGATCTCGATGACGGTGGCGATCCTGCGCGAACAGGTCTCGTCCTGATCCTTCACTGGTCCTGACCTTTCAACAACAGAAAAAAGGGCGGCCTTCGGGTCGCCCTTTTTCAATCTGCTCTGGCTGCCGGTGCCCCTCAGGCCACCTGCCCCGCCGCCCAGCCCGAAGACCAGGCCCATTGGAAATTATACCCGCCAAGCCAGCCGGTGATATCCACCAGCTCGCCCACCACATAAAGGCCCGGCACCGCCTTCGCCTCCATGGTCTTTGCGTCCAACCCGTCGGTATCGACACCGCCCAGCGTGACCTCCGCCGTGCGATACCCTTCTGAGCCCACCGGCACCAGTTGCCAGTCATGCAACCCCGCCGCCAGCTGGTCGAGCTTTGCATCCGCCATTTCCGCCAGAGGCCCCGGCTCTGCCTGGCCCAGATGTTTTGCCAGCCGCTCCGGCAGCACCGGGCTCAGCGCCTGGGTCAGCGTGCCCCTCCCGCCCTTGCGTTTCGCGGCCTTCAGCAATGCGGCAAAGCCTGCGTCCCGCGCCCGCCCCGGCAGAAGATCGACCGAGATCCGGTCGCCCTCGCGCCAATAGCTCGAGATCTGCAAGACAGCCGGCCCCGACAGCCCGCGATGGGTAAAGAGCATTGCCTCATCGAATCGCCCGCCCCGGCAGCTGATCTGCACCGGCGCCGAGACCCCGGCCAGCGGCGAGATCCAGGCCAGTTCCTGTTCCGCAAATGTCAGCGGCACCAGGGCCGGACGCGTATCCGTCACCCTGAGCCCGAGGCTTTCCGCCACCCGGTATCCCCAGGGGCTGGCTCCCATTTTCGGGATCGATTTGCCCCCGGTGGCCAGCACAAGCGACCGCGTCTCCTGCACCCCGCGCGGCGTGGCCACGCGAAAGCCATCGCCCGACCGGCTCACCTCTCCGGGTTCCGTCGCAAGCCAGAGCTCGACCCCGGCCTCGCGCATTTCCCCGACCAGCCAGGCCACGACCTGTTTCGCCGATCCGTCGCAGAAAAGCTGCCCAAGTGTCTTTTCATGCCAGGCGATCCCGGCCTGATCGAATCGCGACACCACATCCCACTGGCTGAACCGCTTGAGCGCCGAAAGCGCGAAACGTGGATTGGCCCCGAGGTAATTCCCGACCCCGATGCCGGTATTGGTGAAATTGCAGCGCCCGCCACCCGAAATGCGGATCTTCTCGCCCGGATTCGCGCTATGTTCGATCACAAGCACCCGCCGCCCGCGCCGTCCCGCCTCAACAGCCGCAAGCATCCCCGCCGCCCCGGCGCCAAGCACGATGACATCCCAGATCCCCGCCATACAAACTCCTGCCAAATTTCCTTCATATCCCCTCTTGCAGCCTGCAAGAGCCTTCGCTAAACACCCGCTCACGGTTGGGGCGTCGCCAAGTGGTAAGGCAGCGGTTTTTGGTACCGCCATTCCCAGGTTCGAATCCTGGCGCCCCAGCCAATCGTTTTATTCCCATAAAATCAAAGACTTAGCAAGACGCCTCTCGCGTCATGTGTTACAGTCATGTGGGTGTTCCACATGGTGCATTCAGCACTTTAGCGACTCGTTCGACATGCAGAAAGGGCGAGGCTTGCGGCCCCGCCCATCCCATTTGCTAAGTAAGGGTTACCCGGCACCGCGTGGCAGGAGTCGCGCCACCGTGCCTTGTCGGGGTTGTTAGGTGTTCTGAACCTGCGCACTCACCGACTAACCGCAACGCTTTCGGCAGCCCCTTCGCAGCCAAGGCGCGTCAGCCCTCTATCTGGTTTTACCCGCGCAGCCGGTGAAGTTCTCATGAGGCGGGCAAGAAAAGCGGGCGCTGGTGGTGCGCCCGCTTTGGTGGTCGTGGTGCAGGTCAGGCAGCCAGCGAGAAGCCTTCGCCCTTCTCCACGCGCTGCCAGTGCAGCCGCGCTGCATCGTGACGGGTCACGGCGCGGCGAACCTTGGCATCGCAGCGGATTGCTTTCAGTTCCGCATCCCGAAGCGCCAGCAGAGCTTTCAACTGTTTCAGCTTGTGCTGGTCGTCGGGGTGATAAACCGGCATCTGGGCTTCGCGGTTGGCAAGCCGCGCCGCTTTCAGCTTCACCCTTGCAGCCCCATGCTTTGCCTTGGCAAGGTCCATCTGCGCCCGTGCAGAGTTAAGAGCTGCGATGGCCTCACGCTGGCGGTCCAGCCAGTTCGCGCTGCTTTCTTCAATGGCGGCGAGAGAAAAAGCCATTATGCTGCCTCCCCATCAACGACAGGTGTCAGCTTCTCGCGGATCAACCGGGCGGCGTTGGCATAGGTAGAACCTTCGCGCATCAGCGCGTCATACGCAGGGATTGCTTCCAGAACTTGTTTGACGTTGTGACGAGCAAGCGGGTGGAGCGGCTCATTCACAAAAGCGACGTGGCGCGCTGCATCAAGAAGAAGGTGGGTTGTATCGCCCTTGCCCGCGAAGTGGATATAGGCCTCCAGCATTTCATGGAAATGCTCCATAGTGATCGTCACAGGCATTGCCGCCGGGGTCGTCTCGTTCATTTTAAATCCTTAGTGCTTGCGTCAATGCGCATTTGTGTTTAACACTAGAGGTTAATCAGGGCTCGAAGTCTGATTTCTAGTGTCCGGCAGGTTGTCGGAAGATCCGTATATCATGGATATTTCCATGCTTACGGATTATTTTCATATAAATCGCACAAGCCTTTGATTTGGCTCGGCTTTCAGGCGTGTTTCTTCCTGTATTCTGGGGTCTTTTGTTGCATTTTTACAACTAAAATAAGAGCAACTTCACGCCGCCCGCTTCACCGCGACTTCATCCATGTAATCGGCCCGGCAGGACTCCAGCAGCAGATCGGCGCAGGCCAGCGCCTCAATCAGCTTGTCGTGAAGGTCGGTGCCGGCGCTGGTCGCGGCAGCCATGAACGCGCCGGAAAGATCGGCCATGAGGCGGTCAAAGGTCTGATCGGGGATGAAAGTTGGCATCGGTCGGCGCTCCTGATTTGCTCGATAGCATGAATCTAGGACAGCGCACGATTCCGGGTCAAGCCGGAAAGCGAACATATGTGTTTGTTATCAATGCGTTAGTAAGTGCTTACTTACTTCTGGCGGGATAGCTGTTTAGCTAATTGGCTAAGGTTCAGGTCAGAACATGCCGAAAGTCGGGTTGTCGCGCATCGCTGCTTCGGTCGCATCCTCAGTCACTTTCTCGGCTCGATCTTCCTCGCGCTGGCGGACGCGGACCATAAGCTCAGCCTGAATACGCGGCTCGGGCCAGCCATTATCCCGGCAGCGCTTCATCCAGCGATTATCCGCAACCTGATCCAGCTTCCGGCGCTTCTTCTGATCCGGCGTGAGGTCAGACAGATCGGCGTTCGGCGTCTCGCGGCTGCGCCGGGCGGCGTTGTATTCGTCTCGGCCTGCACCAGCCCGCCATTCATCAATGCCGCGCCGCTTGCGGAACGTATCATCAAGCGCCCGCTTGCCCTCGCGGTCAAAGCGGGCCTGCGCCTTGTCGATCAGCGGGGCGAGTAACGCCAACTGCCGCTGGTCGTCGCCGGTTAATTCCGCTTTCGACTGGATAGCATCGCGCTTCGCTTCAAGGTCGCGCAACTCGATCCGGCGGCGGTCATAGGGGGTCAGCTTGACGGGTTCCCAGATAGGGCCATCATCATCTTCATCTTGTGATTCAGCGGGATTCCGCATATGATCTTCCTAGCGATAAGAAGGCTTTACAGGGGTTCACCGTTGGCGCGGCGGCCCCTGTTCTTATTGGACGGTGCGCTCGATCTGGCCGCCCAGATCAGCCGCCACACCGAAGGCCAGTGGGTATTCTTTGCCGGTGATCGGTGAAACCAGCTTCATGCCAGCGCCCATCCGCTTCACCTTGACGCCGGTCAGCTTCGCCAGCCCCTCAATCCAGCGCTTCTTGCGTTCCAGATCGGCAGGACCGGACTGTTTCAACAGGTCGGCAAGGGTCGGGCCTTCGCTGGTCGGAATGGTCGCCTCAAAACCATTGGCGGCGCGGATGGTGATTTCCGGGCCGGTGGTGGCAACGTCGATGCCTGGCACATTGGCCGGGATGGTGCCCGCCTCGATCTCGGCCCGGACAAGGGCACCGATCAGTTCGGGAATGGTCGTATTTTTCGCCGCAGCGATCAACCGAAGCTGTTCGCCGCGTTCATCGGGCAGTTGAAGCATGAAGGACATGGAAACCTCACAGGACAGGGACTGCAAAGAATCTAGGTCGAACAGTCATACTTGTAAACGTGTATATGGAATAAAAATGCACGTTACCGAATCCCGCGCCGGAAGCGAGAATGGAATAATTGTGCCCGTTACGCAGTTCTGTTTTCAGGGCGCGCAACCCTGTCTCGGACCGGGGAGAGGATGGAATAAAACTGCCCGTATAGAGTATACGTTTTAAGTGTTATCTGAACTTAACAAGATACATATAATATACGTAACGTGCAGTTTTATTCCATGCTATCCCCGGGTGGTCGCGGGCTGCGCCCGCTTCCCTTCCCCGGTCAGATCAGCCGCGCAGCATCCCACCCGGGCGCATCTGCCGAACCAGCTCAGTCTGGATCAGCGCCCGCATCCCGGCTTCGGTTTCCCGCGCCACCTGCTTCGCCAGATCGGCGTTCTGCTCGGGCGTTCCGGCGCTGCCGTTTACCGTGATCGGGCTGTTGATGGTGATAGCCGGTGTCAATGCCCCCGCAGACTCGCGCAGAGACTCACCAGAGGCCCTTGCAATCTTTCCGCCATCACCCCCACCAGCCCGCCGCTGGCATAGCCTTTATGGGCGCTCTGGTGGAGTCTATCAAGGTTGTCAGCCCCGAGGCGTTTCACCGTCTCGGCGGAAAACACATACTCGCCCTTATGGACCACGCCAGCTGGTTCATATTTGCCACCGGCCCCGGTGAAGCCGCCATCTGCGAACCCGAGAAGGCCACCGACAAAATCAGCCACGCCGGTTCCCTCAAACATGCCCATAAGCGCCTTCTGTGCCTGAACTTTCGCCATCTGCAAGAGAAGCTGACCTAACGCTTCCTCGGCGGACATGCTGCCATCCAGCACCGACATAAAGACATCGGTCAGCGCCTCGGCACCACGCTTCCCGCGTTCCTGAACCTGTTCAAGGTCTTTGGCTGCCTTGTCGGCGGCGTTCCCGGCCTGAACCTGCGCCTGCGCCAGCCGGTCAATCTCGGCGGTCAGTTCGGGCGTGATCTGCTTTCCGGCCTGCTGCGCCGCGTTCAGAAGTTCCGCACGGGTCCGGGCGTATTCCAGAGCATCACCGTATTCGGTGCCTGCCTCTTTGGCCGCGATCAGCGCGACAGCTTCAGCTTCCAGCGCAGCGCGTTCCCGGTTCAGGCTTTCGACAGCACGGGCAAACTCACCCTGCGAACGCCCGCCGCCGCCTTTGCCACCCTTCGCGCCCTTGTCGTCTTGCAGGGCATCGGGGATGCCATCGCCATCCATATCGGCCTGCCAGTTCTCAGGACGTGCGCCGGGCCTCGGGCTGGTCGGCATGTAGCTATCAAAGGTCGGCGGCATGTTCGCATCCGCGCCGCCTTGGATAGGCGTTCCGGTGGTGACGCCCGCAGGCAGTGAAGCCCGCGCCTCGCGCCCTTTCTGCGCTACAAAGCCAAGCATTTCGGCCAGCTTTTCAAGGCCACCAATCACCGTGGCAAAGCCAACATCATCAATCTTGGTCAGTTCAGCGGTGGAGGTGCGGGCGTCTGCGATCAGATCACCCATCTTGGCCTGAAATTCGTCGGCCTCAATCATCCCGTTTTCAAACTGGAACACCAAGGCTTCCATATTGCCAGCGGGCGCATCCAGATCGGAAGCCAGTTGCGGGTTGCTCTCGCGCATAGTGGCGGCAATCCCGGTAAAGACGGATGCCATCTGCCGCGCCACCGGGATCGTGCTTTGCATCGCCCCGGCCAGATCACCGATTGCGCGCTTCTGATCCTCGCTCAGCCGTTTGGATTCCTGAATCCGGTTGTAAACCTCGTTGCCAAGGATCGTGCGGGCGCGGCCTTCATCTTGCAAAAGGGCGTCAACCTCGGACCTGATACCGACAAGCCCGGCCACGGTATCGGCAGCACCGACAGCAAAACCCTTGAACCAGTTCCCGACAGTCGTGGTCAGTTCGTTCCAGCGCCGGTCAAGGTCTTGCGCCTTGCGGATAAGCTGTTCGTCCATGACGCTGCCGGTTTCGCGGGCGCGCTGCATGGTCTGGCGCAAGGCGGCTTCACCCTGCCCGAGAAGGGCAGAAAACTGTTCGCCACCGGCACCGCCAAAGATTTCTTCCAGAAGGAAGGACTGGCTGGCCTGATCCAGCTTCCCAAGGCGCCCGAGGATTTCCACCATCAGGTCAGAGGGGTCTTTCAGCTTCTCTTTCAGCTCCTCGGCGGAATAGCCCAATTTCTTGAACGCCTCGGCACCGGCCCCGGTGCCATCAAGGAAGAACTCGCCCGCCCGGATATGCAGTTCCTTGAACCCATCGGTCAGGGCATCAATTCCGATGCGGTTCTGTTCCGCGACGAACTTCCATTCCTGAAAGGCTTCAACACCAATCCCGGCGCGTTTGGCCTCGTTACCAAGATCAGCCAGGGCACCCACCTGCCGCTGGATAGCCGCTGCGCCACCCGCAACGCCGATGCCCGCGACAGTTCCGGCAATCCCGGCCATCCTTGTCTTGAACACCGCACCGATGCGCGAACCCATGCCCTCATAGGTCTTGGCGATCTGATCGGCAGATTGCTTTGCCTTCTGTTCCATTTGGCGCGATGCCCGCGCCTGAATGGCATTGGCGCGGGCAAAGTCGCGTTGCAAGTTGCGCGTCTGCGCTTCCAGCTTGATAATCAGCCCCATCATATCGGCGTCGGACATACTCATTACCTCATTAAATCGTGGTCAGGCCCAGAACGTCCGGGTCGTCATAGCGGGATTTCTTGTTATGGGCGGTCACGGCGCGGGATACTGCCATTGCAGAGGCCACCGCCGCGTCAATCCGGCCATTGCTGCGCTGTTTCAGTCATTTCCGCCCCCCAGCCTGCGCGTCACGACATAGTCTGCCAGAATCTCGCGGAAATGCTCAGCATCCCGAAAGCCCTGCGCCTGAGCCGCCCGATCTTCGGCCAAGGAACGAGAAAGGCCGCCATCATATTGCATGATCGCGGCCCGTTCCTCGAAAGCATCAATGTCAGGTATCAATGGCATGGCAGCAGGCCCACCCGTTCCACGATCTCCCGCTTCTGCTCGTCGCTGATCCCGGCGGAATAGATGCCGTAGGTCATGCGGTTCTCCGACCTTGCCGACTGGTGGCCGACGATAGACGCGGTGAAATGCTCCGGGACGCCCGCCCGTTCGCACTGGGTCACGAACCACTTCCGGGTGCTATGGAAGACCACGCCGGGTCGTGAGAGCCCCAGAGAGGTCTCCGCGAGAAGATATCTGCTTGTCCTCTGCTTGCGAAAATCCCGGCGACACCTAACGTTGCCTTCTGACTGGCAGGAGCGAAGCAGATGAAAGACCTTGAAGGTGCGGCAGCCCCCTGGAAAGACGATGGTCTCGGCTTTGCGGCTATTGGGGATACCGTCACGAGCCTGATCAAATCCATTGACGACTCAAAGGTTATCTCGATCGAGGCGGGATTTGGACACGGCAAAACCTTCTTCCGTCGCGCTTGGGCTCAACAACTCCGCGCATCAGGTGAGCTTGTCATCGAGATCGACGGGTAATCCTCCCCATGGTTAAGGGGCTGCATAAGTAGAATTTTCTCGTAGCGTGAGCTGAGGAGATTCGAATGAGAAAGAGCCGTTTCACCGAGCCGCAGATCATGGCTGTGCTTCGTCAGGCCGAGAGCGGCGTGGCCGTGCCTGAACTTTGCCGGGGTTGGAGCGTTCACAATCGATCCGGGGGATCGATTGTAGCGAACAACGGGATCAGCACAGCGAGCTTTTACAAATGGCGCTCGAAGTATGGCGGCATGGATGCGTCGATGATGAGCCAGATGAAGGCGCTTGAAGACGAGAACCGGCGGCTGAAGCGCATGTTTGCCGACCTGAGCATGCAGGCCGAACTGCTCAAGGAAGCGCTTGGAAAAAAATGACGCGGCCAGCTCAACGCCGGGAGCTGGCCGAGAAGGCTGTGGCGACGAAGGGGGTGAGCATCGCGCTGGCCTGTCGGGCATTTGGCGTCAGCGAGACCTGCTTTCGCTACAGCCCGAAGCGCGATGCCGAGAACGAGTTCATCGCAGACCTTCTTGAAGGGCTGACAAAGGCCCACCGGACCTGGGGCTTTGGGCTATGTTTCCTGCATATGCGCAACGTCCAGGGGCACCCGTGGAATCACAAGCGCATCCATCGGATCTATTGCGCGCTGGAACTGAACCTGCGGATCAAGCCCCGCCGGAGGATCAAGCGCGACAAACCCGATGCGCTCAGTGTCCCAAAGGCCCCGAATACCGTCTGGTCAATGGACTTCATGGCTGACCGCTTGGCCGACGGCCGCCAGTTCCGGCTTCTGAAAGTGCTGGACGACTTCAACCGTGAGGGGCTGGGCATTGAGGTCGACTTCTCGCTCCCGGCTGAGCGGGTGGTCCGGTCCCTCAATCAGATCATCGAGTGGCGCGGAAAGCCCCTAGCCATCAGGGTCGACAATGGCCCTGAATACATCAGCTCCACGCTGATGATCTGGGCCGAGAAGCAGGGCATCGCCCTGAACCACATCCAGCCCGGGCAGCCCCAGCAGAACCATCTCGCCCTCACTCGAACGCATGGCGTTCGGGCTCGATATATGTCGAGCGTTACAACAGGACAGTCCGCAATGAATGGCTGGACCTATACATCTTTGAAACCATCGAGGAGGCGCAGGAGATCGCAACCGACTGGCTATGGACTTACAACAATGAGCGCCCCAACATGGGCATCGGCGGCATCACACCCGCTCGAGACAACTGAAGATGGCTGCCTGAAGTCTACTTCTGGGCCCCGTTAAAACGGGGAGGATTACCAGATGACCTCCGGGTGCAGCGCGCCATCAAAGAGCAGAAACGTCAAGGCGGCTCTCGTCGCAAATCGGAGTGTCTGGCGCTGACGTGTCATTGACCACACCCGGCTGCGCGCCCAAAGCGCCGAAGAAATGCTGCATGACCAGACTGACACCGAAATCGTTTACATTCCTCAGGTCCGGTTCGAAGAACATCCCCCGTGCTGGATGAGAGGAAATGATCTCGTAGGAGGGAAAGTAAAAGATATCCTCATGACTGCGGGCAAGGTCCCCCGCGACAGCACGCAAAGTCGCCTTCGACTGGCCGGTCGCGACAAGTACGTGCCCGCCCGATGCCGTCGCCGCCAGCGGCACCGGCGACACCGTCAGGATCATCTGCCCCCGCGGGTTGATGCTGTGCAAAAGCTTGCGGAACTCGGTCAGATCCGCGAGCACATCTGCATAGCTGAAATTGACGAATTCGTGGATTTGCGGATCATAGACTCCTGCCACGGTTCCGGGCGCAGTCGGATAAACCGTGCCATCGCGGCGGTCGCGCCAGGCCTCGGTCAGGCCCAGCGTGAAGACCATCACATCCAGCGTTTTGAGCATATCGAGCACCGCCCGCAGATGCATGGCCCGCAACGCCAGCACATCCGCCGCCTGCGCATGGCCGACCGGATCAACCGAAGGGCGCAGCGCATCGACATGGCGCTGACCCAATGGCCAGACAATATCCAGCGGCTGCCGCAGGCCCATTGCCTCCTGCGTCAGCTGCAAGAGCTGCCGGGCCGTATAGACATTGCCATAGCGGCAGGTGAACAGACCATACCCATTCTGTCGGGCCTCTGCTTCAGTCAGGAAATCAGGCGCGGGCTCCATGTCCAGATAGCCCTGACCGCGCAGGCGCAGATGGCGTCCGATATGTTGGGCAAAACAACTGCCTGCCGTGGCAATCTGCGCACCCTCGGGCACAGGGATCGGCTCGGCCAGGTCCTTAAGGTCGGCGTAATGACGCCCCCCAACGGCTGCGCGCCAATAGGCTCGTTCCGGCAGATCCGAGTAAGGGTGGCTCATGCCCTGATCTCCTTTACCCAGGCGGCAATGCGGTCTGCGATATTAATCTGGCGCGGATCAGCCGGCTTTGTCTTGCCACCCCTGCCCGCAGCGGGCGCGGCAATCCGTTCCTGCATCGTCGTAAAATAGCCTGCGATCCCGACCAGACTGGCGTCCGGAGCTTCTACCGCCGCCCTGACCCAAAGCGCCCAGAGGGCCGGATCAAAGCTGTGACCGACAAGGCCGGGCAGAAAGGTGCTGAGGAACATGAGCTTTTGCGGATTGTTCAGCCTCGCCAGCGCTGGCAGGGTCTGATTGGTGATGTGATGATCGGTCGCATTTTGCAACCAAAGCACTTTTCCGGCCATCCTGGGCCCAAGAACAATTGAGGCATCGGTCATGATCCGGCTTTCGATCTCCTCGATGGAAAGGTCGGGCCAGCAGATCTCATAATAGCGACGAACGGTAGGTTGATAATAGATTGATATGTTGGTCAAAGGGTTACACAGGACTGCGATGCTGTCCTCGAAGCGGCTCGCCTGCAAAAGCGCTGGATGGCCGCCGGCGGATCCTCCGACAAAGATGATCCGCTCGGGTTTGATGCTTTCTGCGACCGACCGTATCACGGCAGTAATCTGCGCGGGCGTGTCACCAAGGTGATTTCCGGCAAAAAAACAGGCCGCGAGATCATCCGCCATCGCAAGTGACGGGTCGGCAATCGACAATAAAATCGTCTCGCGCCGATCCGGAGCCGACAGGATGAAGCGACCGTCAAATGCCGGAATCTTCATCTTTTCCCGGTTGACCCCGCCATGGAACGCCACCACCAGCGCTACGCCAGTCAGATCCCCACGCGGCGCCGCAAGAACCCGTACCGGCAACCGCTGAGGTCCTGTGCCGGGGACAGCGATTTCTATCGTCGCTCCCAGAACTTTCGGGGATCGCGCCAGGAGCATTGCCCCCAGATCCGATACATCAACCACTTCATATGCCACTTCCGAAGGGGGAACAGTCACCTGCACCATGTCGGCACTTTCCTTTTGCAAAGCTTGTAGCGGTTCTGCAGTGAAATCATCTCATTATACGTAACTCTATCAACCCCCTGTTACGTCAAATAAAACCATTCTCTTTCGCTGTAATATGGCAAAATTCCGCCCTGCAGTATTGCTGCCCCCAGGTATTCATTCGGCGACGGCTGCCCACCCCATTCATATCCGATCAGACGAGTCTTGCAAATCCCAGGGTGCGCCGACCGGTGCCAACCGGTGCCCCTGACGTTTCATTGCAAGCACAGGTTGCCCTCTGCAAAATCTGGTTCATGTAAGGGAGAAAAGAAATAACAGAGGTAAGGCAGAGGGTGTAAGCTGGACAGATCAGTTTGATCGCGCATATTCCCCACATCTCTCAACTAAAATATTTCTGTATCAGCATGTTATCCTAAATAAGCCACTCTCTGGCCTGGTGCATGGAGATATAGGACCGGGGGGTAACGGGTATAAATATGGGGAAGAAGGGAGGATGAAGACCGAAGAAGAGCAGCACCTTCTTCAGGGCTACACGCCCCGCTTCACCTTCCTCTGCTTCGTCCCGAAAGGCACAACCTCCGGCCCTTTCTCTTCTTCCCAGGCCTTAAGCCTCCGAAGATACGCGCACAGAGGGCCGGCAATCAGGGCACTCTTGTCCGCGCTGCCGCTCCTCCGCATGCGTTTTACGAACTGTCGTGACGCAGCGGTATCATTGCGCAAATCCACCAAAGACAAGAAGATGAACAGGAAAACGACATCAGACCGAGGCCGGAATGGCTGCGAAAGCGATCCCTGCCCCTTCCGGCCCCGACGGGGCAAGTGGCTGTCATGGTCGGAAATCGACACCGGACTGCGACCCGCCCTGCGATTGTGACGGCCCGTGAGAGGTCCGGCCTGAGACGGATGGAGGAAAGACGATGACTGACGCTTATATCTATGACGCCTTGCGCAGCCCGCGCGGGCGCGGGCGCCCGGATGGCGCGCTGCATGAGGTCACCTCGGTCGCGCTTTCGGCGCAGATGCTGAACGCGGTGCAGAGCCGTAACGGGCTGCAAGGCCATGCGGTCGAGGATGTGATCTGGGGCAATGTCACGCAAGTGGGGGAACAGGGCGGCTGCCTGGCGCGCTCTGCGGTGCTGCTCTCGGATCTGGACGAGGCCATCCCCGGCCTCTCGATCAACCGGTTCTGTGCCAGCGGCATGGAGGCGGTGAACCTTGCCGCCAACCAGGTGAAGGCAGGTGCGGGACAGGCCTATATCGCCGGCGGGGTCGAAATGATGAGCCGGGTCGCCATGGGCTCGGACGGGGCCGCGATTGCGGTGGACCCGGCGCTGACATTCAAAACCCATTTCGTGCCGCAGGGGATTTCGGCGGATATCATCGCGACGAAATTCGGCTTTTCGCGGCAACAGGCCGACCAGCTGGCGGCAGAAAGCCAGGCCCGGGCGGCGGCGGCCTGGGCGGATCAGCGTTTCGCGAAATCCATCGTGCCGGTCCGTGACATCAACGGCCTCACCATCCTCGATCATGACGAATATATGCGCCCCGGCACCACCGCCGAGGCCCTGGGCGCGCTGAAAGCCAGTTTCAGAGACATCGGCGAGGTGATGCCCGGCTTCGACAGGGTCGCCCTGATGAAATACCCTGAACTGGAGCGGGTGACCCATATCCACCATGCCGGAAATTCATCGGGGATTGTCGATGGCGCGGCGGCGGTGCTGATCGGCAATGCCGAATTCGGCCGGGCACAGGGGCTGAAGCCGCGCGCGCGGATCCGGGCGACGGCGAAGATCGGCACCGACCCGACGATCATGCTGACCGGCCCTGTGCCGGTGACGGAAAAAATCCTGAGAGAATCCGGCCTGAAAATCGGCGATATCGACCTGTTCGAGGTCAATGAGGCCTTTGCCGCGGTGGTTTTGCGGTTCATGCAGGCGTTTAACGTCTCGCCCGATCGCGTGAACGTTAATGGCGGTGCAATCGCGATGGGGCACCCGCTGGGCGCTTCGGGCGCGATCATCATCGGCACCCTGCTGGATGAAATGGAGCGGCGCGACCTGACCCTCGGCCTTGCCACTTTGTGCATCGCATCCGGCATGGGCGCCGCCACCATCATCGAGAGGGTCTGATGAAAAAGCTCGATCTGACAAAGGTTCCGATCAGGACCGGCTCCCTCTACCCACCGCCCTATGCTGAAATGATGGAGGGACGCTCCAGCCTGCGGCTCGGGCAGGCCGCCGGGCTGACGCAATTCGGCGTCAATCTGGTGACGCTGAAACCCGGGGCGCTGTCGAGCTTACGCCACTGGCACCGGACGGAAGATGAGTTCGTCATGATGGTGGCGGGCGAATGCGTGATGATCACCGATGACGGTGAAGAGATCATGCGCGTGGGCGATTGCGCCGGTTTTCCCGCTGGCGCGCCGGACGGGCATCACTTCATCAACCGGGGCGATACGCCGGTGGTGTTCGTCGTCATCGGCGCGAAGGCGCGCGAAGAGGTGGTGACCTGTTCAGATGTCGACATGGTGCTGACTGTCACCGATGGCGCCTGTGTTTACACCCATAAGGACGGGCGCCCCTGGCAGCCCGAGGGAGAGGAAAATGGCTGATTTCATCTGGGATCTCGACGCGGACGGCGTGGCGACCATCACCTGGGATACCCCCGGCAAATCGATGAATGTCATGTCGATGGCAGGCTTTGCCGAACTTGATGCGCTGATCGACCGGGCGCTGACCGACGCGGCCGTGAAGGGGGTGGTGATCACCTCGGGCAAGAAGGATTTCGCCGGCGGCATGGATCTGAATGTGCTGGCGGGGATGCGGGCGGGGGGGGCCCGGGCGATCTTTGACGGCGTGATGCAGATGCATACTGTGCTGCGCAGGATCGAACTCGCGGGCATGGATTTCAAGACGAAGAAGGGGGCCAAACCCATCGTGGCGGCGCTGCCCGGCACCGCGCTCGGCATCGGGCTGGAGCTGCCGCTGGCCACCCATCGCATCTTTGCCGCTGATAACCCGAAGGCGAAAATCGGTCTGCCCGAGATCAAGGTCGGCATTTTCCCCGGCGGCGGCGGCACCACGCGGGTGTCGCGGAAGCTTGGCGCGATGATGGCTGCACCCATCCTGCTGGAAGGCAGGCTCTCGGATCCGAAAGGCGCGAAAGCGGCAGGGCTGATTGATGAGGTCGTGCCGGCGGATGATCTGATCGGGGCCGCAAAGGCCTGGGTTCTGGCCGCGAAAGACGCAGATCTGGTGAAGCCCTGGGATGACAAAGGGTATAAATTCCCCGGCGGCGCGCCCTATCATCCGGCAGGGTTCATGACCTTTGTCGGCGCCTCGGCCATGGTGAATGGCAAGACGCAAGGCGTGTTTCCGGCGGCGAAGGCGCTGTTATCGGCGGTCTATGAAGGATCGCTGGTGCCCTTTGACCAGGCCCTGAAGATCGAGGCGCGGCAGTTTACCTCTGTGCTGATGAACCCGTCCTCCTCGGCGATGATCCGGTCTTTGTTCATCAATAAAGAGGCGCTTGAGAAGGGCGCGAACCGGCCCAAAGTCGCCGATCAGACGGTAAAACGGCTGGGCGTGCTGGGCGCGGGCATGATGGGCGCGGGCATCGCCTATGTCGCCGCAAATGCAGGGATCGAGGTTGTGCTGATCGACGCGACGCAAGAGGCCGCAGATCGGGGCCGCGCGCATTCGGAGAGCCTGCTCGACAAGGGGATCAAACGCGGCAGGGTCAGCCCCGCGCAAAAAGACGAGGTACTGTCGCGCATCACCACCACCACCGATTACGCAGCGCTGCGCGGCGTTGATCTGATCGTCGAGGCGGTATTCGAGGACGCCAAAGTCAAGGCCGGTGTCACGAAACTGGCCGAGGAGGCGGCGGGTGCGGATGTGATACTCGCCACCAATACCTCGACCCTGCCGATCACCGGGCTGGCCGCCGCCAGCGCGCGGCCCGAAAACTATATCGGCATTCATTTCTTCTCGCCTGTCGACAAGATGATGCTGGTCGAGATCATTCGCGGCAAGAAAACCGGTGACCGCGCGGTGGCGAAAGCGCTCGATTTCGTGCGCCAGTTCCGCAAGACGCCGATTGTGGTCAATGATGCGCGCTTCTTCTACGCCAATCGCTGCATCATTCCTTACATCAACGAAGGCATCCGCATGGTCGCCGAGGGCATCGAACCGGCGCTGGTCGAAAATGCCGCGAAACTTCTGGGGATGCCGCTCGGGCCGTTGCAGCTTGTCGATGAGACCTCGATCGAGCTTGGGGTGAAGATCGCCAAAGCAACCAAAGCCGCGATGGGCGCCGATTACCCCGATGAGGCAGTCGACAGGGTGATCTTCTGGCTGGCCGATCAGGGGCGGCTGGGCCGCAAGACCAATGCCGGATTTTACGATTACAGCGAAAAAGGCGAACGCCTGGGGCTCTGGGAAGGGCTGGCCAGGAAATACCCCGCCGACAAGGTGCAGCTTTCGCTTGCCGATGTGCAGCACCGGCTGTTGATGGCCCAGGTGCTGGAGGCTGTCCGGGCGCTGGAAGAAGGCGTGCTGACCGATATCCGCGAAGGCGATGTCGGCGCGATCCTGGGCTGGGGGTTTGCCCCCTGGTCAGGCGGGCCATTCGGCTGGCTCGACATTATCGGGGCGGCGCGTGCCGTGCAGATCTGCCGCGAGCTGACTGCGCAATTCGGACGCCGCTTCGAGGCCCCGGCCCTGCTGCGCGAGATGGCAGAAAAGGGTACGGCCTTTTACGGCCAGCCGGGCGCAACCAGGGCCGCCTGACCCGCACAGGCCCGCAAAACAGCCGAAGCAACAGTCCGGACCCGCAAGGCGGGCCCGGGCTTTTCTCTGCCACGATGCGGCGCTAGTCTCGCCGCTGATCCCGGCGCAGGGCGCTGGCAGTAAACAGGGACGTCCGGATATGATCAGAGGCTACCAGAGCCAGGGCATGCGGCTGGCTTCCGTCCCGCCGGAAAACTTTATTCCTTCGACCTTTGGCCGGCTCAGCCCCGAGACGCCGGTTCTGGCGGGGGACAGCTCTGCCGCCACTGCAGCCCTGCGCGATATGGTCTGGATCGACATCGAGGCGCCGACCCATGCCGAGGAAGACCTGATCGAGAACGCGCTCGGCTTTGGCATCCCGACCCGCGAGGATATGCAGGAAATCGAGCCATCGTCGCGGATCTATGTCGAGGATGGCGTGCTGTATCTGACCGCCCAGGTGCTCGCCTCGCCCGATATGAAGCAGCTCATGATCGGGCCGGTGACCTTCATGGTGCAGCCCGCCCGTCTGGTGACGGTGCATTATCACCGCCCCGGTTCTTTCGCGTTTTTCGCCGATTGGGCGGCGCGCCATGACACCCCCTGTTCGACCGGGATCGCGACCCTGCTCGGGCTGATGGAGGCGATGGTCGACCGGCTTGCCGATATCCTGGAAAACGAGGCCCGCCAGCTGGATGATCTGTCAAAGACGATCTTTGACAGCCGCAACGCAGCCAGCGATGCGCTGTCGGGCGTGGTGACCCGGATTGGCGCCGCCGAAGACCGCAACGGCAAGATCAATGAAAGCCTTTCGACGATCCAGCGGGTGCTGGGCTATCTTTCGGTGCCCGGCGCTGTGGCCGCGAAAGAGGCGCTTAAGGGCATCGACCGCGACCAGCTGAAAAGCCTGATCCATGACGTGCGGTCCTTGCGTGAAGTGGCGGCGGTTCAGGCAGAGAAAGTGCGGTTTCAGCTGGATGCGACGCTGGGCGTGATCAATATCCGCCAGTCCGACATCATCAAGGTCTTCTCGGTTGTGGCGTTCGTCTTCCTGCCGCCGACGCTGATCGCCAGCATCTACGGCATGAATTTCGAACATATGCCGGAACTTGCGGTGAAATGGGGCTATCCTGCGGCGTTGGTGATGATGGTGGTCTCGGCCGTGGCGCCCTGGCTGTTCTTCCGCTGGAAGAAATGGCTCTGAGGAAAGGCGACAACCACCTTCACCCCGCTGTTGCAATCGACGGTTAGGGAACAGGGCGCAACGACCTGAGGTGCTGCCATGTCCCCCCGCCTTCTTTCCGCAGTTTCTGTTTTCGCCCTGCTGGCCAGCCCGGCGCTCTCCCAGAGCTTCAACCGCATCGCGTCTTTCCCGGTGATCGCCAATATGGCCGATGGCGAGGACAAATCGCGCGAATCCTCGGCCGAGATCATCTCGGTCTCGAAAGACGGCAACACGCTGATCTATACCGACAGCCCGCTGGGCGGCGTTGGCCTGATCGACATCACCGATGCCAAAGCCCCGAAACCGCTTGGCAATATCGACCTGCATGGCGAGCCGACCACAGCCTATATCATCGGCGACAAGGCCGTGGTGGGCGTCAATACCTCGGAAAGCTATGCCAATCCTTCGGGCCGTCTTGCGATCATCGATATTGCGACGGCAACCGAGACCGGGTCCTGCGATCTGGGCGGCCAGCCGGATTCGGTCGCCGTGGCCCCTGATGAAAGCTTTATCGCCGTCGCGATCGAAAATGAGCGCGACGAAGACCTGGGCGATGGCGGGCTGCCGCAGATGCCGGCGGGCTATGTGGTGAAGCTGCCGCTGAAAGATGGCGCCCCCGATTGCGCGAATCTGCAAAAGATCGACATGACCGGCCTGGCGAACGTTGGCGGCGAAGATCCGGAACCGGAATTCGTCGATATCAATGCAGCCGGTGAGATCGTCGTCACGCTGCAGGAAAACAACCATATCGTGGTGATCGGCGCGGACGGCCAGATCGCTTCGCATTTCTCTGCCGGCGAGGTCGTGCTGGAGAATGTCGATACAAAAACCGACGGCAAGCTGGATTTCACCACCACAACCGACCCGATCCCGCGCGAACCCGATGGCGTGCAATGGATCGACAATGACCATTTCGCCACCGCCAACGAAGGCGACTGGAAGGGCGGCTCGCGCGGATTCACGATCTGGAAAAAGGACGGCACGATCGTCTGGGATTCCGGCAACAGCCTTGAACATGCGATCATCGGGATCGGCCATTACCCCGAGAAACGTTCGAAAGCCAAAGGGATCGAGCCGGAGGGCATGGAGTTTGCCCGCTTCGGCGACACGCCCTATCTTTTCGTGCTGTCCGAACGCGGGTCGGTCGCGGCGGTCTATGATGTAACCGATCTTGCAGCCCCGAAACTGACCCAGCTTTTGCCCTCGGGCATCTCGCCCGAAGGCGTCATGGCGATCCCTTCGCGCAACCTGCTGGTCACCGCGAATGAGGCCGATCTGGGCGAAGACGGTGCCGCGCGGGCGCATGTGATGATCTATGAGCTGAGCGATGCCGCGCCCGCCTATCCGATGCTGACCTCTGCCGGGGCGGAGACGCTGATCGGCTGGGGTGCGCTTGGTGCGCTGGCCTCGGTTGAGGGCGTCGAAGGCCGTCTCTTTGCCGCCTCCGACAGTGTCTACAGCGCGATGCCCTCGATTTACGAAATCGACATCACCTCAAAGCCCGCGAAGATCATCGCCCAGACCGTGGTGACGCGCGGCGGCCAGCCGGCGCAGAAGCTCGATATCGAAGGGCTGACCTCGGATGGCGAAGGCGGGTTCTGGCTGACGAATGAGGGCAATGCCGAGAAACTGGTGCCTCATGCGATCCTGCGCGTGAATGCGAAAGGCGAGATCAGGGAAGAGATCTCGCTGCCGGTTGAATTGCTGGCGCATCAGACCCGCTTCGGCGCCGAAGGGATCGCGAAAGTCGGCAATGTGCTCTGGGTCGCGATGCAGCGCGAATGGGGCGATGATCCGAAGGGTCAGGTAAAGCTGCTGGCCTATGACCTTGACGCAAAAGAGTGGAGCGCCGTCGCATATCCGCTGGAGCCGAAGGGCGAGGGCTGGATGGGGCTGTCGGAACTGACCGTCCATGGCGATCATGCCTATGTCATCGAACGCGACAATCTGATCGGCGATGCGGCGGTGGTGAAAAAGATCTTCCGCGTGAAACTGGCCGATCTGAAGCCGGTGAAACTGGGCGAGACCCTGCCCGTCATCGCCAAGGAAGAGGTTCGCGACCTGATCCCCGAGCTGAAATCGCTGACCAATGGCTATGTGGTCGACAAGGTCGAGGGTCTGGCATTCGATCACGAGGGCAATGCCTGGATCGTCACCGATAATGACGGCGTCGACGACAGTTCGGGCGAGACCCTGTTCTGGAACGCCGGCAAGCTCTGATCAGCCGCTTCTTTCACTGATAAAAGGCCGGGCTCCACCCGGCCTTTTTCTGTTCTGCGCCAGCCCGCGCGGCAGAAATCCCCCCTTGCAGAGGGTCTTATGCCAGCGGATCCTGCGGCGGTTCTGCCCTTTCGTATCAGGTATCATGTCGCCGCAGCCCCGCACCACCCGCAGCCTTGAACGCCGTATGGGCACAAGGGTGCGCGCTGCCCTGCCCTATGGCCTCGCAGAGCTGGTGATGTTCGTTCTGAAACAGGGTTGGGCCTGCCTGTTTGGCGGGTTGTTGCTGGTGGCAATCCTGGTCAGCCGCGCGGTCTGGCACCCCGACTGGGCGCTGGCGCGATACGATTTCCTGTTTCTCTTCGCGATTGCCACCCAGGCCCTGTTTCTCTGGACCAGGCTCGAGACCTGGGACGAGGCGCGTGTTATCCTCCTCTTCCACCTGACCGGCACCGCGATGGAATGGTTCAAGGTCGGCGCCGGGTCATGGGCCTATCCCGAGGCGGGGCTGCTGAAGCTGATGGGCGTGCCGCTGTTCTCGGGTTTCATGTATGCGGCGGTGGGCAGCTATATGGTCCGGGTGATCCGCATTTTTGAGATGCGCTTTGCCCCCTATCCACGGTTCTGGATGACCTGGATACTGGCGGGCGCGATCTATGTGAATTTCTTCAGCCATCACGTCCTGCCCGATATCCGTGTCATCCTGTTTGCCGCCACGGTGCTTTTGTTCGGCCGCACCCGGATCTGGTTCCGCATCTCGGACCGGGACTGGTGGATGCCGCTGCCGGTTGCCGCCTTCCTGTCATCACTGGCGCTTTGGATTGCCGAGAATATCGGTACCCTGACCGGCACCTGGCTTTATGCCGGGCAGCGGCCGGAGCATCTCGTCAGCTTTGCCAAGATCGGGTCCTGGTATCTGTTGCTCTATGTGGCCTTTGTGACGGTCTCGCTGGTCAGCCGCGAGGCGCTTTACCCGCCCTGGCGTCCGCTGCCCCGCGCCACAAACCGGGATGCGATCAGATCAGCCCGCGCCACAACAGAAAGCCCACAAACCCCGCTGCAACCACAATCAGCGAGAAGGCAATCGAGGTAAGCACACTGCCGCGCCCCCGGCGCCCCTCTCCCCGCGCCAGCGGTGAGAGGTAGCGCAGACAGATATCGTAATCGCGGGCGACAGAGCCCTCATCAATCTGCGCATGCAGCCTTGGGTTTTGGGTCATATCCGCCGCCTGGGCAAGCGCCGCTGCCGATTTGCGAACGCGGCGCGGCAATCTGCGCCCGGCATGACGCAGCTTCTGATCGAAATCGCGCCCACGCGCGCCGACCCGCTCGACGAGCAGCTCTTCGACCCTGCCGGCCATCTGGCGGATGGTGACCGCGCTCATGATCTGTCCTCACAATCTGCGGAAACTATCCGTTTTACCGGCGGTTTTCGCAACAGCTCTGGTTCGGGACAATTCGTTTCGATATGGAAACGTTCATGCTTGCAACAGTCCATCACCCCGCTTCCGCCCCGGATGGCTCTGTGCCGCTCCTGATTGTGCATGGCCTGTTTGGCTCGGCGCGCAACTGGGGCGCGATTGCACGCCGGCTGGCCGACCGGCGCGATGTGGTGGCGGTGGACATGCGCAACCACGGCGAAAGCCCGCGCGCCGGGGTCCAGGATTACCCGTCCATGGCAGGGGATCTTGCCGAAGTGATTGAAAGCCTTGGCGGCAAGGTCGATCTTCTGGGCCATTCGATGGGCGGCAAGGCGGCGATGCAGCTGGCGCTGACGCAGGGCGCACTGATCCGCCGCCTGATCGTCGCCGATATTGCGCCGGTCGTTTATACTCACGATCAAAGCCCGCATATCCACGCAATGCGAGGGCTGGATCTGACCGGCCTTACCTCACGCGGCGAGGCCGACCGGCGGCTCCAGGCGCTTGTCGGTGACCCGGCCTTGCGGGCGTTTTTCCTGCAATCTCTGGATCTCAAGGCGGCAGGCGGGCCGGTATGGCGGCTCAACCTCGATGTCCTCGAACGCGATATGCCAAAGATCATCGGCTGGCCGGGGACGGAGGGCCATTTCGACGGCCCGACCCTGTTCCTGACCGGCGCCGAGAGCCATTACGTTCGCCCCGAACATCGCGAAACGATCCGCGCGCTGTTTCCGCATGCGCGTTTCGCAAAGCTGCCCGGCGCCGGCCATTGGCTCCATGCCGAAAAGCCGCGTGAATTCGAAGAAACGGTCCGCGTCTTCCTGAACGCCTGACCCCGGGTCAGAGATCGGGTTCCGGATCCGCCGCAGCCGGGGGCGCAACCGGCACCCAGAACGGCGGCATCGTGCTGAGCGCGGCCCAAAGCCCGGTTGCGCGTTTCAGCGCTGCCGTGACCTCTGTGCGCTCGCCCTCGCGCCCCTTTTGCCGCGCATTGGCGAGGTCATTCAGGAGGCCCAGCTCGTCCTGCAATTCCTGCATCCGGGCAAGGAACAGCTGCCAGCCTTCCGCCGGCCAGAAATCCTGAAAAAACTCGCCCAGATAGCGCAGGGTCTTAAGATCCTTGCGAAAATCATGCCGCGCGACCTCTTCCATCTTCGCGGGGTCATCGCCATGGCTGCGCGCGGCGCGCCAGGCATCCCCCATCACCAGCGCGGCGAGCAGGCGCACCGGCGCGGCCCGCACGATCTGACTGCGGCGGTTCTGTTTGAACAGCTCTTGCGAGCCGTAAAGCTTCAAAAGCCCAGGCGCGAAACCGACCGCCTTGCTGTCGCGCAACATCTTCCGGGTCTTGCGGCGGATCTCCAGCGTGCGGCGCCCGAGCGCTTCGCTGTTCCCGGGATGCGAGGCCAGGAAGACATCGGCATCGCGCACTTCGCCAAGCGCACGAAACAGCCGTTTTGCTGCTGACCGCACCTTCCCCGCCTGTTTGCGCCTGAGGATCGGCGCGAAAGCATCCAGCGCCGTCGTCAGCCGGCGCAGCGCGACACGGGCCTTATGCGGGCCGCTTTCGTCTTCGGTTTCCAGAAAAACCGCCAGTTGGCGGTCGAGCGCGGCGCAGCAGCCGATGATCAGCTGGCCAAGGGCGTCCTCGCAGCTGGTATCCGGCGAGAGGACGGGCATGGGCGTTGCAGCTTCAGTCACATCAATCCCCAGGGGCATATGCCCGCCTTATATCCCGGCGATGCGGATCGACTGCGTGAAGTTTTTGTAACAATGCCGCAAGTCCGGGGGCGAGATCCGGCGCATGGTCAGTACCACGGCCGGGCGCGGCTGCGATTGTCCCGTGCGCCACGGAATCCCCCATGCCGATACCGACCTCGCCACAGCGCTCGCTGATCCCCGGACCGATGCGGTCTGTCTCTCGGCCACAAATGAAAGACATCGCGACAATGCCCTGGCGGTCGCTGATGCGGCAGAGATGGCCCGGGCGGCCCGCGCGGCCGGGGTCACTTTCGCCACCAACCACAATCTGCGCCGTTCGGGCAACCATCGCGCCTTCCCGGCGCACGGTTGCCTGAATTCCGTGCTGCGTGCCCCAGGTGCGCGCATGGGCAGGAGCGCCATCCGCCCGGGCACATATGCTGCACCTGAGCGCGGCTGGCGATAAGTCTCGCGTCCATTGGATCGACTGGCGCGCGCGGGACAGGCTGATCAAAGTGGCGCTGGGCACCTTTGTCAGCCGATCCGCGAAGGATGCGCGTGCCGCAAGCAGGCCGATTGTCCGCCGCGCCGATTTTGGCGACGAGATCTGGTTGCACTTTTCAAACATTTATCTCGATTTTCGTGGCTACGCACCACAAACTTCGACACAAATAGCAACCTTAGCTTTGAATTCGGGGGGCCTATCCTGGCGGTCGGCAACAGGCGATCACAACCCGCAATAATGGCGGGCTGGTGATCGCCCAGGTTTCGCGGAGAGCCACTGCCGTGCCCATGCGCCCGTATGATATCTGCGTGCCGGGGTAACTGGTCGATCTGGTTGTGCTGGATGCGCATCTGCGCCTGACCACGGAAACCGATTCCGTCGCGGCGATTTCCGGCCAGACCCTGCGCTCCTGAGAGAGCTTTACCCGAGCCGAACACGGCATCGAAAAAGTCATCGCGCGCCGCGATGGATCTGAAGGGTGGCCATACCCCCAATCTCGGTTTCGACATTTCCGCCATGGTGCCGCGTATCCTGCTGGAAGAAGGTCAGCCTCAGGCAGTACCCCGGGCGAATGCACAAGGTGCGGTGGGCGGCATGCCCCTGACCGGCTCCGCCTCATATGCCCTTGGCTATGGCCCTTCATCGCAGCAAATCATCAATTTCCAGGGCGGGGGGCCGACATGTCGGTCCTGTCCTTCCCCGAGGTGGCAATGTCAGAGACAGACCCCGCCCGCGACATCCCCCACGAGCAGAGGGCGGGTCCAAGTTGCGGAAAACACGAAACGCATGCCGTTTTTGCTCCCAGGCACCAGGCCGAAGGGATGGCAGCCAAGAGCGCGGTGTCTCTGACCCTCAATCGGCCGATAGTCCGGATCCGGCTCGACATTCCGGCAAGGCGATCTGTTTCAGCGCCGATATGCTGGCGCAGTTTGCCACCCATCTCAACGCCATCGGGACAAGCGAGGCGCCCCTCGCGCTGGTCACCGCAACACCGAAAACGCTTCTGCTCGGGCGCCAATATTACCGGCTGGGGCGGGCTCAGCCTCGGGGATTTCGCCCGGCATTAGGTGTGAATTGGGCATCGGCTTTTCGACCGGCTGGTGCGACTGGCGCGACCGACGATTGCCGTGATGAAGGGGCATGCCTTTGGCGGCGGGCTGGAGCAGAAGGCCGCCTGTGAGATCCGCGTACCAATGCCGGGCGCCATGATTGCCCTGCCGGAAACCCGCATTGGCATGGCGCCGGGCAGGCCGGAAACGCAGCATTTCGCGCGACAGTTGTCGGAACCGGCCCTGCAAGAAATATCACTTTTCGGATGCGCGATACCCTGGAGCCGTCACATAGCCAGGAGCTAATTACAGAAATCGTACATAACGCCGCACCGCCGCGCCCGATCTCGCCAGACAGACGATCCGCGCAGGTCGCGGCTAAAATCAGGGCGCATTGCGAGGCCCCGGGCTCTGCCGCAATCGCTGCCAGTGACGACCCGCGAAACAGTTCGAGCGCTACTCCCCCGCTCATGGCATCTTCGCCAGCCGCCACGCCAAAGGCGGACATGCCAAAACCGGGGCCACGAAAACGACCGCTACGGCCTGAGGAATATCCCGAACCGAAATCGGTGGTCATGCCATCTGCCGCACGCGGGTGAACCGGGTGCGCTTATGCAGTCAGAAATCGACCAGCGGCTGATGCAGGACCTGAAGGCGTGACGGCTCCTCGCCCGCCATCGCGCGAAGCAGCATCTCGCCCATGCTGCGCCCCGCAAGGCGGAGGTCTTCGACCATCGTGTCGATCCGGGGACGCATCAGATCGAAAATCGCCGAGGCGCGCTTGGCCACGACATCGATCTCGCGCCCGGGCACCAGCCCGCAATCGCTGATCGCGGCCAGGGCGGCCATGGCCGAGACCTCACCCACGCCGATAATGCCATCGGGGCGGTCTGGCTGCGACAGGCGCTGGCGCAGCCAGGCCATGGTCTCGGCCGCAGAAGTGTCGAGGCTGATCGCTTCGGGAATCTCGCAGCTGATGCCCGCCGCCTTTGCCGCTGCCACAGCCCCCCAGCGAAGATGCTGCGCGAAAGAGAAATTCGCCGGCGGCAGCACGATCATCAGGCGCTTGCGGCCGCGGGTGATCAGCCGCTCGACCGCAATGCGGGCAAAGGCCTCGTTGTCGTAATCGACCCAGGGATGGGGGGTGGAAAACTCGGTGCGGCCATGGCTGACAAAGGGAAAGCCCTGTTCCAGCAGGTAGCGCACCCTCGGGTCAAAGGGTTCGGTCCGGTTGAAAATGACGCCATCGCCCAGCCGCGCCTCGACGATACGGCGAACCGAGGAAAGCCGGTCACTGCCGAGGATATCGGGGAAGATCGTCACGGAATAGCCGGTGCCGGCCAGCGCGTCAGACAGGCCGCCGATCAGTTCATGGGTGAAACCGAGGAATTCATGGTCGAGATTGAGCACCAGCTGCACTACCCGCGTGCGCCCGGTGCGCAGTCTTTGCGCCGCGCGGTCAGGCACATAGCCAAGCCGGTCTGCCGCTGCACGGACCAGATCACGCGTCGAGGCTTTGATCTGCGGATCCAGCGCCAGCGCCCGCGACACGGTGGTGACGGCCAGCCCGGTCTCGGCCGCAATGGTGCGCAGGGTCGGGCGCGCTTTTGCCCGGGCACCGGCGCGGCGCGGCAGCGGATCAGCAGGAATGGACGGGCGGTCGGTCAGGGGCTTCACTCCGGGGCGGGGCTGGGGCGGGCACGCCGCTGCGTGTTGCTGTGGCGTGAGCCCGGAGTATGACAAAAAAATGCAACGATACAACTGAAGAACTGAACCTGAGAAACTTCGCGCTATTTCCGCGTCATAGCAAAAAACACGCTTATTTTTCTGCATTGCAGCAATAAGCAGGGGCAGAAAGAAACTATTGACGGACGGCCATATTGTAACGTTTCAATAATCTGTTCCCGCAAGGGGCTTAACATCTGGGAGGATGCGATGAGGAAGATGACAAAGGGGATGGTCTCGGCGCTGGCACTGACCTTCGGCCTCGCCTCAATGGCGGCGGCAGAAGATGTGGAAGTGCTGCACTGGTGGACCGCCGGCGGTGAGGCGGCGGCGCTGAACGTGCTGAAAGAGGATCTTGCCACGCAGGGCATCGGCTGGGTCGACATGCCGGTTGCCGGTGGCGGCGGCGAGGCGGCGATGACCGCGCTTTCGGCGCGTGTGACCGCAGGCGATCCGCCGACCGCAGTGCAGATGCTGGGCTTTGACATCACCGACTGGGCCGAACAGGGCGTGCTCGGCAATCTCGACGCGGTCGCGGACCCCGAGGGCTGGGACAAGGTGATCCCGGCGGCGCTCCAGGCGTTTTCCAAATATGACGGCCACTGGATCGCGGCACCGGTCAATGTGCATTCGACCAACTGGGTCTGGATCTCGAAAGCGGCGCTGGACAAGACCGGTCTGGGTGAGCCGACCAATTGGGATGAACTGATCGCGGTTCTCGACAAGATGAAGGAAAACGGCATCACGCCTCTGGCCCATGGTGGCCAGCCCTGGCAGGATGCGACGATTTTCGACAGCCTCGTGCTGGCCCAGGGCACCGATTTCTACAAGGCGGCCTTTATCGACCTCGACCCCGAAGCGCTTGGCGGCGAGAAGATGGCGGCGGCGTTCGATCACCTGATCAAGCTGCGCAGCTATGTCGATGACAATTTCTCGGGCCGCGACTGGAACCTGGCGTCGGCCATGGTGATCAATGGCGAAGCGGGCATGCAGGTCATGGGCGACTGGGCCAAGGGCGAATTCCTGAAAGCCGGGCAAAAACCGGGCGAGGGCTTTATCTGCATCCGCTTCCCCGGCACGCAAGGCGCGGTGACCTTCAATGCCGACCAGTTCGCGATGTTCAAGGTAAAGGGCGAAGAAAAGGTTAAGGCACAGCTGGCGATGGCATCGGCCATTGAAAGCCCGACCTTCCAGTCAGCCTTCAACGTGGTCAAGGGCTCGGTCCCGGCGCGCACTGATGTGCCGGATACCGATTTCGATGATTGCGGCAAGAAGGGCATCAGGGATCTCGCCGAAGCCAATACCAACAACACGCTGTTCGGGTCCATGGCGCATGGCTATGGTGCGCCGGCTGCGGTGAAAAACGCGACCTATGACGTGATCACCGCCGTCTTCAATGGCGAATACACCGATGGTGCCTCTGCCGCCACTGCCCTGAAAGACGCCGTCGCGGCCGCGCAGTAATCAGGCCCGCGTTTCGATCCCGGTGCGGGCGGACAACGCCCGCGCTACAAATTCCTGAACAGGAATTTGCACAAAAATTTAGGTAAATTTTTGGCGCGCCCCTGGCGCGACCGCCCCGCAACCGGGGAAAGGGAGAGGAAATGGCATCTGCATCCGAGGCCGATTTCCGCACGAGATTGCAGGACTGGCTGCCAAAGCTGGTTCTCGCCCCATCCGTCGCGGTGACCTTGTTTTTCGTCTACGGCTTCATCCTCTTCACAGTGGTGTTGTCTTTCACCAATTCGAAAATGCTGCCGAGCTGGGATTTCGTCGGCTTTTCCAATTATGTCCGGCTGTTTTCACTGCCGCACTGGCATGTCGCGCTGAAAAACATCGCCATCTTCGCCACGCTTTACATCGTGATCTGCACGGCGATTGGCCTGATGCTGGCGATCTTTCTCGACCAGAAGATCCGGGGCGAAGGTGTTTTGCGCCCGATCTACCTCTACCCGATGGCGCTTTCCTTCATCGTCACCGGCACCGCCTGGAAATGGTTCCTCGACCCCGGCATCGGCCTTGAACATGTCATGCATCAATGGGGCTGGGAGAGCTTTTCCTTCACCTGGATCAAGTCGAACAGCATGGCGATCTATACGATCGTGATCGCGGCGGTCTGGCAGAGTTCGGGCTTTGTGATGGCGATGTTTCTGGCCGGCCTGCGCGGCATCGATAATGAGATCCTGAAAGCCGCACAGATCGACGGCGCCTCGAACTGGCAGCTTTACCGCCGCATCGTGATCCCGCTTTTGCGCCCGGCGTTTCTCTCCGCCTTCGTCATCCTCGCCCATCTCGCGATCAAATCCTACGACCTCGTCATCGCCCTGACCGGCGGCGGCCCCGGCCGCGCCACCGAGATGCCCGCGACCTTCATGTATTCCTATACCTTCACCCGCAAAGAGATGGGGGTTGGCGCGTCTTCTGCCGTGATCATGCTGATGACCATAGCCGCGATCATGATCCCCTATCTCTATTCTGAACTGAAGGAGAAGAAGGAATGAGCGTCGCAACCCAGGACACCGCCGTCTCGACCGGGCGCATCACCCGCACCTTCATCTATCTGATCCTGCTCTTGTTCGCGCTGTTTTACCTGCTGCCGCTTTATGTGATGGGGATCAATTCGGTCAAACCGCTGTCCGAGATCACAGGCGGCAATATGATGTCGCTGCCAGAGGTGTGGACGCTGGATCCCTGGCGCTCGGCCTGGTCCACTGCCCAGATCGGCGTGCAGGCGACAGGGCTGAAACCCTACTTCCTGACCTCGATCCTGATGGTGGTGCCGGCGGTCGTGATCTCGACCATTCTTGGCGCGATCAATGGCTATATCCTGACGAAATGGCGCTTCAGGGGCGATACGATCATCTTCGGGCTGATGCTGTTTTCCTGCTTCATCCCGTTCCAGATCGTGCTGATCCCGATGGCGCGGGTGCTGGGGATGCTGGGACTGGCCGGTTCCGTTCAGGGGTTGATCCTCGTTCATGTCGTCTATGGCCTCGGCTTTTCGACACTTTACTTCCGCAACTATTACGCCGCCTTCCCGACGGAACTGGTGCGCGCGGCGCAGATCGACGGCGCAGGGTTTTTCCGCATCTTCTGGCGCATCATGCTGCCGGTCTCCGGTCCCATCGCGGTGGTCTGCGTGATCTGGCAATTCACCAATATCTGGAATGACTTCCTGTTCGGTGCAAGTTTCGGCGGGACTTCCCAGCCGATGACCGTCGCGCTGAACAACCTCGTGCAAAGCTCGACCGGCGTGAAGGAATACAACGTCCATTTCGCCGCCGCGATCCTTGCCGCCATCCCCACCCTCATCGTCTATATCGTCGCAGGCCGCTATTTCGTGCGCGGTCTGATGGCGGGTTCTGTCAAAGGTTGATGCCATGGGCTTTCTCGACATCAGAAACGTCACCAAGAGCTACGGCGCCGTTAAGGTGCTGCACAGCGTCGACATTGAGGTGCAGGAAGGCGAGTTTCTCGTCCTCGTCGGCCCCTCGGGCTGCGGCAAGTCAACGCTCCTGAACATGATCGCCGGGCTGGAAAGCATCTCGGGCGGCGAAATCGCGATCAGGGACCGGGTGGTCAACGGGGTCCATCCGTCAAAGCGCAATATCGCGATGGTGTTCCAGTCTTACGCGCTCTACCCGAATATGACGGTCGGCCAGAACATCACCTTCGGGCTGGAGATGCACGGGACGCCAAAGCCCGAACGCGACCGCGCGCTGGCCGATGTGGCGAAACTCCTCCAGATCGACCATCTCGTCGACCGCAAGCCCGGCCAACTTTCCGGCGGTCAGCGCCAGCGCGTCGCCATGGGCCGCGCCCTGGTGCGGGATCCGGATGTGTTCCTCTTTGACGAGCCGCTCTCGAACCTCGACGCAAAACTGCGTGTCGATATGCGGACCGAGATCAAAAAGCTGCATCACAAACTGAATCGCACCATCGTCTATGTCACCCATGACCAGATCGAGGCGATGACGCTTTCGACCCGGATCGCGGTGATGAACAAGGGCTATGTGCAGCAGCTCGGCACCCCGAAAGAGATCTATGACAGCCCGGCGAACCTCTTTGTCGCGACCTTCATGGGCTCGCCCGCGATGAACATCATCCCGGCAAAACTGGCGGTGGACCAGGGCCGTGCCTGGGCCGAAATCACCGACTCCGCTGGCAAGCCACTGCGCCTTGGGTTTTCCTCGGGCAATTATGCGGCCTGGGACGGGCGCGATATCCTTCTTGGCATCCGCCCCGAGGCGATCACCGACCCGGAAGGCGCCGACCGCAATTCGCATAATGTGCAGCCCTTGCGCAATATGGTCACCGTGACCGAGCCCGCCGGTGCCGACACTTTCGTGACCATGACCCTTTCGGGCAAAGATGTGATTTCGCGGATGCGTGCGGATGCGGATGTCCACGGCCATCAGGCCTTTGACTTCGCGGTGAATATGGAAAAAGCAGTGGCCTTTGATCCGAAAACCGGAGACCGGATTCAGGTATGAGCCCCGTCAGCATCATCATCGGGGCCGGTATCAGAGGCACGATACTCGCAAGAGCCCTGGCGCCCTAGGGAGCCCGGCTGCGGATCTTCGATCGGGCGAGGCTTTAAAACACCGCCCCAAAGCGCGTGACCCCGAGGCGATTTTTCGCCTCGGATGTTTTCGCCCCGGGTGAGATGTGGACTGATGCGGCCGGGGCCAGGTTCACCCCCGGCAACTGTGATCATCCCGGCGGCAATTCCAAATTCTGCGGCGCAGTGCCTATGTGCCAGCGCAAGGCCGATTTCGCGCCTTTGCGGCATATCAAGGGGCTGACACCCGGCTGGTCTTTTGCCTGTCAGAATTTGGAAGGTTACGGTTCCATGGCCGCCGCGCTCTGTCAGGCCAGGGGCGCGGCAGACCAAAAGCTATTTCGTGCTCGCCCCCGAGGAGATCGGCGTGTTTGACCGCCCCCCTGCCGGTCTGCGAGGCCTGGTTGCGCGCCTGCGGCAAAAAGGGCATGCCCTTCAACCCCGATGTGACCGGCGAAGTCCAGAACGGGGTGGACTATCATCAGCTGAAGCAATGGAATATGCGGCGGTCTTCGACCCCGACCGCTTATCTGCGCCCGGCACAGGGGCGAACCAATCTCGCGTTGCGAACCGCGATTCAGGTGCTGCGCCAGATGATCGGGCGCAACCGCGCGGTGGGGGAGAGACCGCAACGTGGTCCTCAGTTCGGGCACCATTGGCTCACCCTGGCTGTTGTGGCTTTCCGGGATCGGCCCGGCCGGTCATCTGCTGCGCCACGGGAGTCAGGTTCTGCCGGATCAGCCCGTTGTCGGCGCGGATCTCCAGGATCATCCTGCCCTGTTTGTCATCGCGGAATGCAGCGGCCCGCATATCTATGACCGCGGTGCAGAACCACTCTGGTCGGCCCTGGCCGGACCGCAATTCATCCTGACGCAACGCGGCCCCGTCGCCTCGTCATTTTACAAGACCGGCGGCGCGCGCCCGATGTTCCGTTCCATCTGGGCCTCGGCTCGGGGATCGAGAGATGGGTTGCGGACATGCCCAATTGCAGCGTCACGCCGAATTCGGCCTTCCTGCGCGTGCGGCTCGGCAAGGTTGGCCTCAGCCGATCCGCTGAACGCGCCCCTGAGAGGCCCGTACTTCCGGCGCCCCCTCTGACCGCCGGATACCGGTCGAGGAGCCGGAGGTCGCAGGCGACCAGGATTACTTTGACCATGCCTGCCGCATGGGTTCAGACCCCGAGGCGATCATCAACCCGCTGCCTGGCTTCGACGGGATCACGGCGCTCAGGGCGGTCAATGACACGGTGATGCCGCACGTGGTCTTATCAAACGACAATGCTGCCACCATCATGATCGCCGTGAAAGCCGCCGTCATGATTCTCGCCCCCCATGGACTGCAAGGAGCTACCCCATGATCCGCCATATCGTCCTGATCCGGTTTCGCGAGACTGTCAGCGAAGCAGAGATCGCCGCGCTGTTCGCCGGTTTGCATCCGATCCGCGACCAGGTTGCCGGGATCAGCGCGATCCATGCCGGGCGCTCGGAAAGCCCCGAACAGATCGAGCGCGGCTATCTGCATGGCTTCACCATCGACTTCGACACCTGGGCGGCGCTGGCTGCCTATCAGGCCCATCCCGATCACCGCGCCCTTGGCGCGCGGCTGGTCGCGGCGGCGGCTGGCGGGCTCGCTGGCATCCTCGTATTCGACCTCGATTGCGGTTCAGGCGCATGATCCCCCTTCCGAGGACTAACGGCGGGCCGGAGCGCTGCCGCCAATCACCGCACCTCCACAGCGCTGCACACGCAGGAGGCGGAACGCCCAGGCAATCCTGACGGCGACAGGAGCGCTTCCCGCGATTGCCGCCACGCCTGACATCTCTCACCTCATTTAATGGCAGACGTTCACCCAGGCGGCATTGCCTCTCGCACCTGGATGAACGGCCATCAGCCGGGTTTCATCATGCCCACGGCTATTCACTCCGCGCACAGCATTGCCCATCTTGCCTAAGTCTTCCCGCCTGCGGATCAGACTGGTCTTCTGGCACAGCCGCTGGTGCGCGACCAGACTCGCGAGGAGGTGCCTGCGCCATAGCCGATCCAGGCTCTGTCCGTCACGATGCTCGGGCAGTCGAATGCAGGGCTTATCGGCCCGGTGATCCGGGTCTCAGGCGCGGGCTGAGGCCCCTTGCCCCTTCCGGGCGGCCATGCTGGTATCCCCCCGCACGGCAAAAGCGCCCGCATTGTCACAGATGCAGGCGCCGCACAGGATCCTGGATCATGACAGAGCTTAACCTGCCCCCCGCCCCGCCAGAGGCCAGCGATATTTCCGCTTTTGCCGGGATGATCGGCCTGCGGGTGATCTCGGCCACGGCCACACGGGTCGAGGCCGAACTGACGGTGCGGCCGGATCTTCTGAACCGCAATGGCGTGCTGCATGGCGGCGCGATCATGGCGCTGGCGGATATCCTCGGCGGGCTTGGCACTGTCACCGCGATCCGCCCCGATCAAAGCACCACCACCGTCGAGAGCAAGACGAATTTCTTCCGCCCTCTGGTGCTGAACGAGGTCGTGCGCGCCATCTCTGAGCCGCTCCATCAGGGGCGGCGAACCCAGGTCTGGCAGACTTCGGTCCTGCGCGGCGATGGAAAGCTTGCGGCGCAGATCACCCAGACCCAGATGGTGCTGGAGCCCTGACAGCAAAACACCCGGAGCTTTGCTGCGCCGGGTGTTCTGACTTGCATGGCAAAGATGACGGGGTTCTACCGCCCCTCGAATTTAAAGGAATAGGTGCGCCCGGCACCGGCAGGCGGCGGGTCAAACGGCGCCGACCGGCGGATGTGATCCAGCGCGACATCATCCAGCTTAGCAGAGCCTGAACTTCTGGAAATGCTCGCTTTGGCGAGGCTGCCATTATCCGCAATGGTGAAGGACACAACTGCCGTGCCGCGATCCCCCCCGGATTTCTTACGGGTGCGGTTCACCTTTTTCATCACCGAGGCGCCGTAATTTTTGGCTGCCGCCTGGCCGCTGCCTGCAGAGGAGGCAGCGGAGGCCTGCTGCTTTGACGCTTTGGTCTCCGCCCGCTCTTCGGTCGCTCTCTTCTTCGGCTTTTCCTTAGCGGGCTCTTTCGGCTTTTCGGCCTTTTTGACCTCTTTCGGCTTTTCTTCCTTCTTCGGTCTTTCCTTCGGCTTCGGCACTTCGACCACCGGCTTTGGCGGTGGCTCCTGGTCGACCTCGGGGGCCATATCCTCGACGATCTCCTGGATCTCAGGCGTCTCGTCCGGCACATCCGGGGCTTCGGTCAGCTCGGGCGTGTCGGGCGCGTCTTCCAGATCGGGCGTCAGCATCTCTTCCGACGCCATCTGATCGGTGACATCCGGGGTCGGCTCAGAGATCGCCTCGATGGCCTGGGCCGGGGGCAACATGACAAGAACCGCCTGCTCTTCCGCCCCGGCCGACATGCCGGCGCTGTCCCAGGTCATCGCCAGTGCACCAATGGCCGAAACCAGCAGTGCCGCGATCGAGGTCGAGGCCAGCCAGCCAATCGCCCGGCTCTTGCCCGCACCGACATGCGAGGGCAGAACGGGGCAGCGGGCCCGGGTGAAAGAGGGCAATTCCTGGGTCATGGCTGAGATCCTTCCGCAGGAGCGGCGGCAGCGGGGGCGCCTTCCAGCCCCACCAGCGCCACTTTCAGATAACCGGCATTCCGGAGTTCATCGAGAATTTCCATCGTTGCACCGTAAGGCAGGTCCTTGTCGGCACGGAAAAAGATCGTGGTTTCGCGATTGCCGCCCGTTGCGGCATCCAGCACGGCCCCCAGAGTTCCTCCCGGCACCGGATCATTGCCCAAAGACAACACCCGGTCCAGCCCCAGAGACAGCCAGAGCGGCTCGTCCGGGCGTTCCGTCGGGGTCGAGGTGCTTCCCGGCAGATTGATCGGCACATCGACGGTCGACAGCGGCGCCGCCACCATGAAGACGATCAGCAGAACCAGCATAACGTCGATAAAAGGCGTGACGTTGATTTCCGAAACTTCGGCATCTTCGTCTTCTGATCCGCCACCAACAGAGGTCCCCATGGATCAGACCCTCGCGCTCAGGCGGTCAAGCGACCGGCTTTGCAGGCGGGCCGCAGCGGCGGCCACGTCATTCAGCTGCAACCGGTATTTTGCAAGTTTCCGCGACAGAACGTTATAGATCAGCACCGCCGGGATCGCCGCAGCAAGGCCGATGGCGGTCGCCAGCAGCGCTTCGGCGATGCCGGGCGCGACGACGGCAAGATTCGTGGTGTTCGACTGCGCGATGGCGAGAAAGCTGTTCATGATCCCGAACACGGTGCCGAACAGCCCGACAAAGGGCGAAAGCGAGCCGATGGAGGCCAGGATCCCGGTACCCGAGCGCAGCCGCGCAGCAGCGCCTGCCTCGATGCGGGACATCGCGGTATCTGTACGGTCGCGCGTGCCGGGGATCAGCGCGGGCTCGGCCTCGGCGAGACGCAGCTCCTCATCCGCGGCGCGGATCATATCGACCGAGGGGCCTTTGCGGCCGGCCACCGCTTCGGCAACCGCGTGGAGGCTTGAGGCGCTGGCCAGCAGACGCGCAGTCTTGCGCATCGAGGCAAAGGCAAAGCCGAATTCAAACAATTTGTGGATCAGGATCACCAGCGCCACGAAAGCCGCAATCGCAAGACCAACCATCACCGCCTGCACGATGACATGCGCATCCCAGAAGAGCGATTCGAGCTCGACTGAATGCACCGGCAGCGCCGCCGCCGGGGCTGAAGCGGCTTCGGCCGGGCCTGCGGCGGGCTGAACCGCCTCGCCGGTTGCAGCAGGGGTGGCGGGGTCAGCGGCCGGGGTCGTGGTCGTTTCAGCGCCGGTTGCCGGCGTGACAGCCGGGCTCGCGGCACCGGTGTCCGGCGTTGTGATGGCACCGGTCTCTTCAGTCACGGGCGCAAGCGGGGCATCGGGCGCGGCATCAGGCACCACGGGCGGGGCCTCACTGCCTTCGGTCACCGGCGCGGCGGATTGCTCCGGCGCCGCATCGGGCACAACCGGCGCCGTATTGTCCTGTGCGACAGCCATGCCACCGGAGAGGATCAGAAGGGAAAGAAGTGCCGCGCGCATCGGTTCAACCACTTGAAGTCTCATTTCGTGCAAAGGGGGACGGGTGAAGACGGCCTGCCCGACACAACCAAAGCATCATGCGAATTCCGCACAGCCTTTGCCACCATCGGTTTTTCAGCCACCCTGGCCGTGGATTTCAGAACCAGGTCAATCTGGTCTCGCCCTGGAAAGATCATCCGAGAAATCCGTTCCACAATCGCCCTGACGGGCCCATGAAGTGCAAGTCCTGCAGCCTCAGACCCGAATTCCGAAAGGGAGATCCGAACCAGTCGGTTGCCTTGCCCCACCGGGCCGCCACCTGAATTCCACCTGTTCAGCCCGCTACCGTTTGGCTGGCACTCCGAGAGAGGGGCACTTGCGAGGCAGCAGATTCCGACCTGATCGGTCAGGAATGGCTTTAGGAATACCAGGTGGAATTGTCAAGTATATCCCCCCTCTGTCCCCCTCGCAGCCGACGCTGCGCAGCGAAGATCGTCACAAAGCTGAAAACTCTGGCAAATCAGGCGACCGGAACCATGTGATTGTCCCATGAGGTGGCGCGGTGTCGCAGCGCGCGCAGAGGGGCACCGGCGCCGTCAAGCGCCCAGATCCCGCCCCCGCCATCCGATGCGACGAATCCCTGTTCCAGCGCCGCAAGACCACAGATATCGGCCCGCCGATGCGTGGCAAGCGGTGTGCCATCTTCGCCAAACACCATCACTGCGCCCCCCCGGGGCGAGGAAATTGCAATCATCCCCTGATTGGCCGCGATCGATCCCGCATAGCCCTTCATGGTGTAGATCTCTTCCGGCGCGGCCTCAAACAGGGTGATCGCGCGGCCCGGCTCCCAGCGGGCCAAAAGCGGAACCGGATCAGAGAGGTCACCCTGCCATTGCAACGCGACCGCGACGCCCTCACCCACAAGTGCAAGATGGCGCAGGGAATTCTGATGCAGATCGGGCTCCAGCTCGGCGATCTCCAGGATCTCGCCCGAAGGTGAGAGCAGCGCCAGATTTGAGCGCATGGTCTCAAGGTTCAGCGTGGTGCGGTCGGAAGGGTCGGTCTGAATACCGCCATTCGCGACGATCAGCCGCCCGTCTGCGAGGCGTTTCATATCATGCGGGCCGATGCCGCCGGTCTGCCATTCGCCGATCCGGCGGTAAGTCTCCGTCTCCCAGATCCCGATCCGCCCTTCCGATCCCTCGGCCACGACTTCCGAGGTCATCAGGAGCGCCCCATCGGCGGAAAAAGCGCCATGGCCATTGAATTGCCGCCCTTCAGGCGGGGTCAGCCGGTGCCGGATGCCGCCGGTGAAACAGTCCAGCACGATGGCAAAGACACCGGGACGGCGGGCAAAAGCCACCGCTTCGGGCCGCGACGGATGCGCCGCCGCAGCATGTCCCCGCGCCGGCAAAGGGATGGAAAACAGGCTTTCGCCATCGGATCGCAGCCCGTGAAGAACATAATCCTCGCCCTCTTTCCCGGCGGAAAGCCAGGCCGGGCTGCCCACATCGGCCCAGCCAAGCCCGGGAAGCGACAGCGAGGCCAGCCCCGCCAGAAATCCGCGCCGCGTGGCCATTTCTGTCAGTCTCCATCCTGCGAATTGAAGCCAAGCCCGACGCCCAGCGCCGGTGCCATCTCGGAAAGTGCGATGGCGCGGGCAGAGCGCACTAGGCGCTGCACCTCAAGGATCTTCTCGCGCCGTTCGGGATCGGAGACCCCCGCCAGCTCCGGCTCGTCCAGCTTGCCAGCCGCGACAATCGCCCGGTCCATCGCAGCGATTGTGCCGGCAGCATCGGGTTCAAGCGCAGCCGTCAGACGGCGGATGGCCTGCAATTCCAAAAGGATGTTGCGGGTTGCCCGTCCCGAGGCGCGGGCCTCGGCGCGTTCCGGGCGCGGCTTGTCTTCTTCGCCAAGCGGACGGCCAAGCCGTTGATCCGCAATGAATTCAAGCCCCCCCATCAGCTGGGTAAAGACGGCCTGAAGCGCCTCGTTCCGGGTGAGAAACCGGGTATTGCCATCACTGCCCGCGCGCAGCAGCAGCTGCGCAAAGCCCTGATCCCCGGTCCAGCCTGCATCCAGAACCGAAGCCAGCCGCGCGAGGTCTTTCACCGTGGCCCGGAGCAGCGGACAGGGGTCGGCCGCGGGCGGCTCGCCCGGGTATAACAGGCGCTCCAGCCCCGTAAGCCCGCGTGCCGCCACCGATTGTTTCGCGAAAAGCTCTGGCTCGAGACTCGCCGGGTCACCCAGCAAAAGCCCGCGTTGCGCCTTGGCGCCGAGGCCCTTCGGATCAGGCCAGAACCGGATCGCCAGCGCCGTTCCGCCTTCTTCCGAAGGGCCGAAATGCAGCCAGGACACCGCCATCCACGCGTCAAACGCCTTGTTGAACGCAGGTCGCAAGGTGGTCGGGTCACATTGGCCCCCGCTCTCGGCGAAATGGCTCTCGGTCTGTTCCTCAAGCGCGGTGGTCGCTTTGGCGAAAGTGGCAAAACCCGGCAGCATGACGGTATCGACCGCCTGGCTCAGATCGGCCAGAGCGGGGCCGGCGCCACAGATCAGGGCCAGAGCAAAACCGAAAGGGCGAAAACGCGACATCACAGGCTCTCCAGAAAGGCGATCAGGGCTTCACGGTCTTCGGTCGGCAGCGCAATCACGGCATCACGCTGCGCCTCGGCCTCGCCGCCATGCCAGAGCACGGCTTCGAGCAGCGAGCGCGCCCGGCCATCATGGAGGAAATTCGTATGGCCGGAAACCTGTTCGGTCAGCCCGATCCCCCAGAGCGGCGGCGTGCGCCATTCACGCCCGGTGGCGCGGCCCTCGGGGCGGTCATCGGCCAGCCCCTCGCCCATGTCATGCAGTAAAAGATCGGTATAGGGCCAGATCAGCTGAAAGCTTTGCTCGGGCTGATCCTTCAGGCGGCTGGTCACGAATTTCGGGTTGTGGCAGCCGATGCAGTTCAGCCCGTAAAACACCTCTTTGCCACGCAGGACCTGGGGGTTATCGACATTCCGGCGCTCGGGGACGGCGAGGTTGCGCGAATAGAAGGTCACAAGATCAAGGCTTTGCGCATCGACCTCCAGCCCGTCCCGCACGCCCGGCTCCTGGCCATGCGGCGCCTCGCGGCAGGCGGCCTGCGCCGGTGTGCAATCCCCCCAAGGCTCGGGGACCAGCGGCGTCGACAGCCCCATATCACCGGAAAACGCATCGGCGGATTGCTGGCGGATGGTCGGCGTGCCAGCCTTGAGGCCAAAGCGCCCCAGCATCGGCACATTGAATTCCTGCGAGGGCACGATCGAGATACGCCCCGAGATCCCGTCGCCATCAGCATCGTCAGGATCGGCCAGCGCAATGATATCGGCGGCCGGAATCGCCTCCAACAGCCCAAGGCCGATCATCTGCGGCGCGACACGGGGCGAGATCATCAGATCCTTGTGAAAAGCGCCAAAGCCAGGGTTCGAGATGGTGTAAGCGGGCTTTCGCAGCGACACGACCATGCCATCGGCCAGCGTCACCGGGGTCTCGGCCCAGGCAATATCCATCCGGCCCTCGGCCGGCAGACCGGGCACCGCGAAATCCTGCAGCTGCCCGCCATAGACCGGGTCAGGCAGCGTCGCGATCCATTCGGCAATCCCCATCGGCGCCTCGCCCCCGGGGACAGACAGGCGCAGAAACATCGAAACCCGCGCCTCTTCATCCGTGGCGGGCGGATGGCCACGCCCGTCTTTCAGATGGCAATCCTGACACCCCCGTGCATTGTAAAGCGGCCCCAGCCCGTCCGACGCCTTTGTCGAAGACGGCGCCGAGACCCAGGTCTTGCGAAACAGCGCATTGCCGAGCTTGAAATCCATCTCGCGCTCAAAGGGCATATTACCCGAGAGGATGGAAAACGCATCCGCATTGGGCCTGACGCGCACGGTCGCGGCGCCGCCCTGCATCAGTTCGAACCCTTCGGGTCTGGTGAAATCGGTGGTGGGCGCGATGACCCGGGCGATCCGGGCGGTTTCGGCTTTGGTGCGGGCAATCACCGGCAGATGCCGGTCGTCCAGATTTCTTTCGTCCTGCAGATGGTCGCCCGGATCCGGCGCAGCCGCCTCCTGCGCGCGGGCGGGCGGGACGGCGGTCATCAGGAGGAGAATAAGGGCAGGCGCGAACCGGAGGCGTAACATGAGAAACTTCCCTGAGCCCTCCTTGCCTGATCCTTTTCCCCGTGTCTTTCAATCGGAAAAAAACAGACCTGCAGCGGGGGCACGACCGCCTGTCGCGCCCTGGTCCGGCTCCGGTCGAGGGTCTTCCCCCCACCTCTGCCCCCCGGCTCAGACCGGGGCGCAGGTTCTCCTGCGTCAGGGACGCGCTGGCAGGCCAGACTTCGGCGGGCCGGGTCTCAGCAATCTTATGGCGTTCCATCGCACCACCGCGCTGCCCCTGTGACTGCACGGTTTTACATGCCCTGCCCTGCAGCAAAGTCAGACTGTCGAAAACGCGCGGGCGTGCTAGGTTCCCGGTAACGCCTTCGGCACAGCCGTGCCAGGGGCCAGGAAAGGCAGATCATGGCGACACATTCCGATCCTGACTGGATCAACGGTCCGGTTGCGGCGCTGCGGGCCTGGCGGGATACGCGGCCAGATGTGCTGGCGCCGGTCCTGCCCGATGCTGTGACACTGCATGACCTCGCGCCGGAGGGGGGCTGCCCGGGCGGGCTGGTCTTCACGCCCCCGGCATCCGGCGCCGGGGAAGAGGCCGCGCCGATTGTCTATTTTCATGGTGGTGGCTTTATAACCGGCTCGCCCTGGACCCATCGCATCGTGACCGCCTGGATCGCACAGGAGACCGGCGCGCAGGTGATCTCGGTCGCATGGCGCCTCGCGCCCGAACATCCGTTTCCCGCCCAGGCCCAGGATGCGGTTGCAAGCCTGCGGCGGCAGCTGACAGGCGCGCGACAGCTGCGGCTGATGGGCGACAGCGCGGGCGGCCTGGTGGCGCTCTGGGCCTTTGCCGGGCTGACAGCGGCGGAACGCGCCCGCATTGCCGATGTCACGCTGTTTTATCCGGGGGCCGGGCCGGGCATGCCGCCTGCTCCGGAAAACGCAGCACATGAGTCCGATGGGCTGGGGCCGAAATCGCTGGCCTCCTATCACCGCCACCTGGATCCGCAGGCGCTGATTGCCGGGGATCCACGCCATGACCCGCTGGCACCGGGCTTCCCCCTCCCTCCGGGCCTGACCATCCTGGGCGCAGGCATCGACCCGGTTTTGCGCGACGGCGAAGCCCTGGCACGCGCATTACAGGGCAGGCTGGTGCTGGCCGACGGGCTCGATCACGGCTTTCTGGGCGGGCTGCCCGCAGACCCCGCGCGCGACTGGTTGCGCAAGGCCCTCGGCCTTGCGGAGGGGGGCCGGGGGTGATGGGCCGGGGGACCATATCGCCCGCCCCCTGCCCCTCTCAGTCTTCCGCGTCTGCGCCTTCATCCCGCGCCATTTCCGCAACCGCCGTTTCGCGCAGGGCGTGCAGATCTGAAATGGTCCGGTCCAGCGCCTCGCGCTGCCGCGTCAGTTCCAGCAGCTGACGATCCGCCATGCCGAGCCAGGCCTCCAGCTGCGACCGCTCGCCCTTGTGACCATAGATCAGCAGCCATTGCCGGATCTCTTCCAGCGAAAAGCCGAACCGCCGCCCACGCAGGATCAGCTTCATCCGCGCCACCTCGCGCGCTGTGTAAAACCGCGCGCGGCCCTCGCGTTCCGGGGCCAGCAATTCGATATATTCGTAATAGCGGAGCGTGCGCGGCGTGACGTCGAATTTCGCGCACATCTCCTTGAAACTGATCCGAATCTGATCCGGCATAAGGCCCTCCGCCCGGCAGATCGTAGGGTGCGCCGGGCCGAATTGGCAAGCCTTCCGCGGCCAGGGGCACGACGGCACCATGAGAATCACTGACGCTGCGTCATCCCGGGGCTGAACGCGCCGCCCGGCTCTTGCAACACCCAGCCAGAGCGGTTTGATACGAGCCATGCAAGAGACCGGCCCCCACACAGCTTCCGACACACTCGCCATCGCGCGCCGATTTATCGAGGCGCTGCCTCATGCAAGGGCGCTGAGGCTCCGGATGGAAGAGATCGGCGGCGGAATAGCGGTGATTTCGATGCCCTGGGACGCAGGGCTGATCGGCGATCCGGCCACCGGGGTCATCCATGGCGGCGCGGTTTCGGCGCTGATGGATACAGCATCGGGTGCGGCGGTAATGGCGCATCCGGCCGGGCCGCGCTCGACCGCGACGCTGGATCTGCGGATCGACTATATGCGCCCCGCAACACCGGGCCAGGCGATCCGCGCCCGCGCCGAATGCCACCATGTCACCCGTTCGGTCGCCTTCGTGCGCGTCACCGCCTGGGATGATGACAGCACGCGCCCGGTCGCCATGGCCACAGGCGCCTTTACCTTCGAACGGGGCGACGACGTGGCCCGCACCCTGCCGGATGATCCGCGATGACCAGTGAATATGCGCCTCTCCTTGAGACAATCGTGGCCCGGATCCCCTATCTGGGCTTTCTTGGCATCCGTTTCGACACTGCCGGGGCAGAACTGACCGCCGTCCTGCCCTACCGCGATGATCTGATCGGCAATCCGCTGATCCCGGCGCTGCATGGCGGGGTCACGGCGGCCTTTCTTGAGGTGACCGCGATCACCGGCCTTGTCTGGAATGCGCTGCACCAGGGCCGGATCCAGCCGGCTTCCCTTACCGCCGACACCCTGCCCGCTTTGCCTAAAACCATTGATATCACGGTGGATTACCTGCGCCCGGGCCAGCCGCGCGATGCCTTTGCCCGCGCCCGCATCAACCGTTCAGGGCGCCGCTATGCCTCGGTCCATGTCGAAGCCTGGCAGGAGGACGCCCAGCGGCTTTTTGCCCAGGGCACCGGGCATTTCCTGATGCGCGAGGGCTGAGGCGCCCTCTGGCCTTATCCCGGCTTTACCCGACAATCACGACAGAGACGCTTGCCATTTCCCCCGCTGCCGTTCCAGAATTGCTCCATCCAAGCAGGAGAATATCGGATGCGGAAATTCCTGGTTGTGCTGGATGACAGCCGCGAATGCCTCAATGCCATGCGATACGCGGCGCTCCGGGCCGCCCATACCGGTGGCGGTGTGACGATCCTTTCGATCATCCCGCCCGAGGAGTTCCAGCATTGGATGGGCGTTGCCGATCTGATGCGGGCCGAAGCGCGCGAGCGGATCGAGGCGCATTTCGAGGTCTTTGCCAAATGGATGCGCGACAAACAGGGCGTGACCCCTGAACTGGTGATCCGCGAAGGCGATGCCGTGACCGAGATCCTTGCCCAGATGCGCGAAGATCCGGAAACCGGCGTCCTGGTGCTGGGCGCAGGAACCGACAAATCCGGCCCGGGCCCGCTGGTCACCGCGATGAGCCGCAATTCGGGCAGCCTGCCGACCCCGATCACCATCGTGCCCGGCGATATGTCGAAAGAAACGCTTGAAAAAATCACCTGAGCGATTCGCGCACCCTGCAGGCCTGAGGCACAGAACTGCCCCCGGAAAGGCTGCTCCCTGCGTGATCACATCAGGAGATCATGACCGCGAAAGGTGCCGAAACGCCTTTGCTTCGCGCCGGTTTCAGGGCAGCATGGCGTAAAATACCTCCCCTCAGCCGTTGCCGGAGTGCTTTGCGATGCGCTTGCCCTTGATTTCCCTCCGGGCCCCGATCTCCCTCCGGTTTCTGCTGGTCGCGGCCCTTCTGCCGGTTCTGATGTTTGTTCACCTGCCGGGGATGGCGCGCGCGCAGTCCTGGCTGGAACAGCCCTTCGATGCCGCGACCCTGAGCCGCGAAGACACCGCGACCCTCCAGGCCTCGCTGGCCTGGACCGGTGATTTCTTCGGCGTGATTGACGGGATCTGGACCCCTCAGTCCCAGGAGGCCTTTGTGAAATACGCGACCCGCACTGCGGGGCGCGAGACGGTGCCCCGGTTCAGCGATATCAAAGATCTCGTGATGTTTCTGGAAGATGAACGCGTCAGGAATGACTGGCAGCTGAACTATTCGCGCATCGCCAATACCTCTTACCTCTTCCCGTTCGGGCTGATCGAAGAGGTCAAAGATGCCAAAGAGATGGAATATCTCTCAAAGGACAAAAGCATCTCGCTGATCATCCGCGAAGGTAAACTGGCCGATGCGAAATCCGATCATGACTGGTTTCTCGGCAAGGCGCGGGCGGACACCAAGCCCTATCAGTTCTCCAATGACCAGACGATGATCAGCTGGGTCGATCTCGACAATAAGATGACCGCCTATATCCGCTCTGACCTGCATGACGGGCTGTGGAGCACGATGAATTTCGTGACCACGGAAGATGGATATTTCCGTGTCAATCTGCTGGCCGGGAGCACAGTGACCGGCAATGCCAGCGCGGCGTCCCTGATCTGGACCCCGGGCGGCGTGATCGACCAGGTGATTAACGGCACCGCAGCGGCTGCGCCGCCCACCGCAGCCGCAGCCGCCGCACCGCGCGCTGAAGATCAGGTGGAGCGCCCGGGCAAATCTGCCGTGACCTCGCCAACCATGCCGGACTCAATCCCCGCGATGCCGCCCGAAGCCTCGCACCCGACCCCGCCGAAAGACATTCCGGGCGATCTGGTCGAAGATCTGCCGCCCGCAAGCGATGCGCCGGCCAGCGGGATCCTTGGTACCCCGGCGCCCGGAACCGCAACCGCCGATGCAGGGCCAGCCCCTGGCGGGCTGGGTACCCCGGCCCCGGCTCTGCCCGATGCGCCCGATCCCGGCACGGCCATTGCCTCCGGCCCGGCGGAACTGGGCACCGCACCCGGCGGCCCGGCGCCGATCCGTGCACCCGAAGGACAGCCCGCCACGCCTGCCGGTGGCCCAAAGGTCGCAGCCGTGGCCGAGACCCCGCGCCCCAAGATCGATGGCACGCTGAAAAGCTCGGGCACCGGCTTCTATATCGCGCCGACCACGCTGGTCACCGCCGCCCATGTGATCGAGGGCTGTTCCGCCATCGGCATGGCCGACGGCACCGCGCTTGAAGTGCTGGCCGCCGATACCACGCTGGATGTGGCAGTGCTGGGCGGCGCGGTCGATACCGGGGCCTGGCTGAAGCTCTCGGCGCTGGAGGTTCCGAAACTGGGCGAGACGGTCACGACGCTCGGCTACCCCTATTCCACCAGCCTCGACCAGGGGCTGACGGTGACCTCGGGCAATGTCTCGGCCCTGCGCGGAGCGGATGGCTCGTCGAACCGGGTGATGATCTCGGCGCCGGTACAGCCCGGCAATTCCGGCGGCCCGCTTCTGAACAAAAAGGGCGCGGTGATCGGGGTGGTGGTAAGCCGCGTCGATGACATCGCCATGCTCGAGGAAACCGGTACCCTGCCGCAGAATATGAATTTCGCGGTGCCGTCCGGGCCGCTCCTGACCTTCCTTGCCAGGGAACGCATCTCGCGGCCGCAGGGCGAAGGCGTGCGCGGCGATCTGTCGGCAGAGCTGCCCGAGGCCTTTGCTGCCGCCGTGGTGCCGGTGCGGTGTTACCGCTGAGCCGCAAGGCTCAGCGACCAGGCGCAAAACGGGCCCCCGGGGCCCGTTTTCATTTTGACAGACATCAGTTCAATCGCGGTGCCGGCGCGGGCAGCACTCAACCCGTCAGATGTTCAAAAAGGATCAGCCCGCCCATCGCGATCAGAGCAAGGCCGCCAAATGTCTCCATCACCCGGCCAAAGCTGCGGCCGAGCCAGCGACCGGCGAGGACGCCCGAGGCGCTCATCACCATCGTGGTGAAGCCGATGGCTGCGGCGATGACAAAGATATTCGCCTCCAGCAGCGCCAGCGACACGCCCACGGCCATCGCGTCAATCGAAGTACCGATGGCCGTCAGCACGGTCGCGCGCAGCCCAGGCGCGGGCGCCGCCTCATCTCTCGCGCGCGACAGCGCCTGGAACAGCATATGCGCGCCCACCGCCCCCAGAAGCGCGAAGGCGATCCAGTGATCCACTGCCTGAACCCAGGTGCTCGCCGCCATGCCAAGCCCCCAGCCGATCAGCGGGGTGACCATCTCGACCACGCCGAAAATCGCACCCGTCTTCACGGCGCGCATCAGCCCCGGCCGCTGTTCCCCCGCGCCGCGCCCGAGCGAGGCGATAAAAGCATCAACAGACATTGAAACGGCAAGAATGCCGATGGTGAAGGGGGACATGCGGGTCTCCTGTCCTTTGGATCCGGCAGCGTGACGCCGGGATTGTGAACGGGCCCGAAGCCCGGAGCACGGTCTTGCATGACCCGGTTGACCCGGGCCGGACGCACCACGCCCGGGCATCCCCAGGGGCGAGAGTGTTGATACGCCCCTGCCATCACCTGGCAGTCGCTACTCCCCGATGCGGGCCAGATAGGTGCGTCACGATAAAAAGTAAAGTAAAATCATTATGTTACAATGAAACTCATTTGCATCTGGGCCACCATAGCCGTCGCGGCGGGTGGACAATCCCGGTCATAAAAGCCAGCATCCGACGAAATCCCCGGGGCTCTAAGTCACATTGAAAGGCGACTGCCTATGACCAGCCAGCAGGTACCGCAGGGCGGCGCCATAAAGCCGCCGCACCAGAAACCATCGCGCAAAACGGGGGTGGCGCACCTTCTGGCGGCAGCGACCTATTCCGCCGCCGGGTTCCGCCGGCTTTTGCGCGAAAGCGCCTTTCGCCAGGAACTGACCATCGGGCTGATCGTGCTTGCCGGCCTCGCACTCTGGGGGGTGGACCTCGCCAGGCTGCTCGGCTTTGCGATTTTCCTTCTGGTGCTGACCGCGGTCGAGGCGCTGAACACCGCGCTTGAGGTTCTGGTCGACCATCTGTCCCCGGACTGGTCTGAATTTGCCCGCGATGCCAAGGATCTGGGCTCGCTCGCGGTCGGGGCGACGCTGATTGCGACCGCGCTTTATCTTGTCTGGGTGGTGCTCGGCCAGACCGGCCTTATCTGAACCGGCCCCGCCTGAACCGATCTGGCGGCTGACGCAGGGGAAGACATGACGCAGATGCAACCCCGCCCTGCGGAAGCGGCGGGTTTTCTGCAGCGCAGCATCGGCCTATATTTCCGGCGGGAGGCGACAATTACCAAAGGATGCACGACATGTCTGTGCAACGCCCCGTCGATATTCTGAAAGCGGTCCTCGTGCCGCAGGATCCGGCCCAGACCTATTATACCCCGCCCAGCCAGAAACCGGCCCCGGTGCAGCTTTCGCGCCTCAATGCGCTGGACGAGATGTATGCCTATTTCGGCTCGGACCGCGCCTGAAATATGCGCGGCCATGCGGGCGGTCCGGCACCGGGCACGCCCTCAGCGCCGCATTCCGCGCTCTGCAGGATTTTTACACGCGGGCGCGCAGTTGACTTGTGGTCCCGCCGGCCCCATATCCGGCTGATACAGTCGGAGAAGCACCATGTTCATCCAGACCGAATCCACTCCGAATCCGGCGACGCTGAAATTCCTGCCCGGCCTGACCGTGCTTGAACTTGGGACCGCGGATTTCCCCAATGCCGAAGCGGCGGCCAAATCGCCGCTGGCGCGGCGTATTTTTGCGGCGGGCGGCGTGACCGGGGTATTCCTCGGGTCTGATTTCGTGACCGTCACCAAGGCCGATCAGATCGAATGGCCCCATATCAAGCCGCAGATCCTTGGCGCGATCATGGAGCATTTCCAGTCCGGCCAGGCCGTGATCGACGGCGAAGGTCCTGGCGACGGCCATGCTGCCAATTTCGACAGCGCGGATGAGGGCATCGTAAGCCAGATCAAGGAATTGCTGGACACGCGCGTGCGCCCGGCAGTGGCCCAGGATGGCGGCGACATCACCTTCCACGGCTTTGACCGGGGCGTGGTCTACCTGCATATGCAGGGCGCCTGCGCCGGCTGCCCCTCTTCGACCCTCACCCTCAAAATGGGGATCGAGAACCTGCTGCGCCATTACATCCCGGAAGTCACCGAGGTCCGCCCGGTCGCGGCCTGATCCGCGTCCGGCATTTCCCAGATGGCTGAGGCGCGTTTTCCTCTGTTGGCTTTCGACACATCGGCCGCGCATTGCGCGGCCGCTCTGGTTACACCGCAGGGGCTCTTCACCCGCTTTGAACCGATGCAAAAGGGCCAGGCCGAGCGGCTGATGCCGATGCTCGAAGAGCTTCTCGCCGAGGCCGGCCTGCCCTGGGCGCATCTGGCCGCGCTGGCGGTGGGGGTTGGCCCGGGAAATTTCACCGGAATACGCATTGCGGTCGCCGCCGCGCGCGGGCTGGCGCTTGGGCTTGACCTGCCGCAGACCGGTGTCACCAGTTTCGAGATGATGCGCGACCCCGCCCATCCCCATTCGCATCCGGCCGAACTTGTGAGCCTCCCCGCCCCGCGCGGCGAGGCCTATGTCCAGCCTTTCCGCTATGGCGCAGCCCAGGCCGCACCCCGGCTGGTCGACCCCGCCTGCCCGCCCGCCGACCTTGCGATGCCGGGGCGGATGCAGGTCACCGGCCACCGCGCCGATGAAATCGCAGCGCCTTTCGCGGGCCGCGCCCTCACCTGCGAGCTGGAGAATATTCCCGGCAGGCTGGCACAGGTTGCCGTGTGGAAATTTGCCTGTGGCCTGGCACAGAACGCGCGCCCGGCACCGCTTTATGTCCGCCCCCCCGATGCAGCGCCACCCTCTGACCCGCCGCCGGTGATACTTGATGCCGACCGCCCGGAGACCACGGATCGCGCCCCCCTTGATGCGGATGTCTGAGGCCGGCGCCCCGGATATGCCAGCCGCCCTGGCCGAATGCCTCGCGCGGATCCATGCCGCCTCTTTCACCATGCCACGCCCCTGGAGCGCGGCGGAGATCGCGGGGCTTCTCTCCCGGCCACATGTCTTCCTTCTGACCGAAGCGCGGGAACAGGAGCCCGCGGGCTTCCTGATTGGCTCTGCCATTGCGGGCGAGGCCGAGCTTCTGACATTGGCCGTCCATCCCCGGCACCGCCGTCAGGGTCTTGGCGAATGCCTCGTCGCGCGTTTTCTGGCCGAGGCCGGCGCCCGCAACGCAAGCTCCCAGTTTCTCGAGGTCGCAGCCGATAATGCCCCGGCCATCGCCCTTTACACCCGCGTCGGCTTCCACGAGGCCGGCCGCCGCCGGAACTATTACCACGGCCCCAGGGGAAACCACGTCGATGCGCTGGTTCTCGCACGCGGGGCTGACGCCTGCCACCAGGCGAGGGCCAGGTAACGGCCGGGAAAGCGCCCGGGCCAGGTCCCAGTACCGGGATGACGAAAATCAGGCGGCGCTCCGGTCGCACCGAAGAAAGCTCTTCGCAAAAAGCGCTGTTTAAGCCCAAAGAAAATCCGGAGAAAATCATGATCCCGGCAACCCGCCTTGCCCCATGAAACGGCAGTGACCGCGCCTGTTACCGGAATCGCCGCCAGCACCTCCCTGGCAGACCACGCGCTGATCTTCGATCTCGGCGGCAAATTCGACAAAAGCTTCACCGAGGACGCCTGTAATGGCGCCGGGCGCCTGAAAGCCGAAACCGGTCGCACCTGCCAGAACCTGGAGATGCGCGAAGAGGCCCGGCGCGAACACTCGCTGCGCCGCATAGCCGAGAATGGCACCAATCAGGTGGGGGCGCGCATGCCAGATCAGATCGCCCGCGATTTCCCCGATACGAGAATCGTCACCATTGACGGCTGCGCCGATCCGGCGCTGAACCCGAATGTGCTCCCGATCAATTTCCGCGAGGAAGCGGGTTCGGATCTGACCGGAATGCTCGCGGCGCAGGCCTCGAAAACCGGAACGGTGGGCTTTGTCGGCGGCATGTATGTCGCGCTGATCCGGGCCTTCGGCTATGGCTTTACTCAAGGGGCGAAGACGGTGAACCCGGATATCAAAATCGTCTCCCCTAAGACCGGCGATCCTCCGGATGCCTGGAACGACCCGGTCAAGGGCCCGAAAGCTCAGGGCGCCGATGTTATCTTCGCCGCCGCCGGCCAGACCGGGCCCGGCACTTTTCAGGCCGCAGCGGCGACAATCATCGCGGGCGATCTGAAAGTCCATGACTACCGTTCGGACAATACCTGCCCCGCCGCGCCACTCTGAACAGGCCAGGGCGGATGCCGGGCGACGCAATCGGGCGCCACATGGGGGGGCCCGGGGGTCTTACCCCCCCGGCCTCCGCCACATATCCTCCGGCCATCGGCCTGCGTTGTATCTTGAAAAGCTTCGGCCTGGTCCGCGCTAATGACGTGATCAGTTTTTCCGTCCCGAAAGGCATGATCCACGGCATCATCGGCGAAAGCCGGCGCCGGAAAATCGACGCTGTTGTCGATCCTTTACGGTTTTTATCGCCCCGATCAGGGCGAAATCCTGATCCATGGCCGACCGACCGCCCTCCCCGACAGCATGAGCGCGATCCGCGCCGGCATCGACATGGTCTTCCAGCATTTCAAGCTGGTGCAGAACGTCACCACCCTGGGAAATGCCGCCCCCGGCGCCAAAAACGGCCCGCTGCTTCGCCGCTCGCTCCGTCCTGCCCGCGACAGCCTCGCTGCACTCGCGTGCGAATACGGGCCTGAGGTCCATGCCAACGCGCTGATCGAAGGCTTCTCGCTCGGCCATCAGCAGTGGGTCGAGATCCTCAAAGCCCTCTGACGCAGCGCCCAGATCCCGCTCCCCGATGAACCGACCGGCGTCCTCCCCCTGGCAAAGGCCGACCTTCCTTTCCGCATTCTCAAATGGGTGCGCGATCAGGGCAGACCCCTCCTCCTGATCACCCGTAAGCTGCGCCATATCATAGACGTCACTTACACAGTCATGCGGCGCGGCCGCCTTGTCGCCACGCTCCGCACCCCGCGGACCACCCCGCCCGGTTCGCCGAGCTGATGGTCGGGCACAAAGAGCTGCTGGAAACCGGCAAGACGCCGGCGAGATCCCCGGCATCAAAGGCTTGGCTGGCAACGGGCGATCGGAACTCCTGTCAATTCTTGGCGACATGACCCGCCCCGGCGAAAAGGTCTCCGGCCACCTCACCCTGAGGGGCCGGGACCTGCCCCTCACCGGTCGCGTCGCAGATGGCAAAAGCCGGCGCGCCTGCGAGATCGGCCTGGGCGCGCGGCATTCTCACCGACAGTCAGGCGATCCGGGATAATACGGCCCGCAAGATGCGGAGCCGGGATATCCGCCCGCCGATCCATACCCTTGCCACCACAAGCTTTTCCGGCGGGAAGCAACAAAAGCTCTCCATCGCCCGCGAGTTCGAACAGGATCCCGCTATCCTCCTGATCGGCATGACCACGCGCGGCGTCGTTATCGACGCCATCGAATTCATCCACAAACAGATCATATCCCTGCGCGTTCAGGGCAAGGCGACCCTGCAGCCACATCCGAGAGCGAAATCGGCTGACTGGTGGCTGGCATTGCCCCCGCCCGCACCCCAGAGCAGACCCAGCCGGAACAAGCGGCAGAGGCGCGCTGATGACCGCCTCCGGCTGAGGCCATACGCTGTTTTACACCACGAGATCCATCTTCACCGGCCTTGCTGCGACCGTGTTTTCATGCCGGGCTCTCTCTATCCCCTGGCCGCGCTGGACGCCGGCGCTGCTCGGCGCCTCGCCCGCTGTGGCGGCATTTGGCGCCGCCTGGATCGCGATCTCCGCCTGGCTCCAGGCGAAACGCGGCAGTCCTATCGTGATCACCACGATCGTGTTCAACTGTATCGCGGCCAGCTTACTCACGTTCATGCTGGCCGATGTGCTTGGGGGCCATTGGCGCACAATAGCCGTCCAGCGCGCGTTTCCCGGCTGAAACCGCCCTGACAGGGTTCAACCGGATCCCCGGGCTTGACCGTCTTTTCCCGCGCGCGAGGTGTCTTCGGCCAGGGCGGGCGCATACCGCAACTGGCCGGAGACGCGCGGTTCAGCCCCGTGACCCTGCCCTTCAGCGATACACTGCGCGACCTCCCCGGCATCGGCCCCTTCTATGCCGAAGTCATCCCGGGCCATGCCGATCTCGTCTATCTCGCCTTCGCCATCTCGCCGTTGACCTGATGGCTCATGTATCGCACCCTTTACGGGCTCCGCCTGCGCGCGTAGGGCGAAAACCCGGCGGCCATCGATACCGCGGGCGTCTCGGTCATACTGCTGCGTTATTCGGCGCTGATGGTCACCGGCATCCCTTGCGGCCTTGCCGGCACTTACATGTCCGCCGCGCCTCGGGCCGGGTTCGGGCGCGACATGACCGTCGGGCGCGGCTCTATCGCGCTGGCCGCACTGATCTTCGCGAAATGGCGCCCGGTCGCCGCCCGCTGGGCCTGCCTTCTCTTCGGCTTTTTCCAGGCCCTGCGCTGCGCCCCGATATCGTAACGGCACTCATCCTGACCTGCGTCCCCGGTCCGATCCTAGATGCCCTGCCCTACATCCTGACCGCCCTCGCGCGGGCTTTATCTGCAAAGCCACTCCGCCCGCGCCGGCGGCGAGCCCTATGTGCAAGAACGCTGAGCCTCTTTCATCTGTCCTTAAATATCCTCCGGGGGTCCGGGGGGCGAAGCGCCCCCGGCTTGCCCGGCCATCACGGAACACCCGCCATGACCACTGCCACCGACTTCATCCGCGCCTGTTCAGGCGACGTCCCGATCCACTTCGGCCAGATCTTCGGCTCGGGCCTCGGCCATCTCGCCCATGCGGTTGATGGCCCCGCAATCCCCTATGCCGACCTGCCCGGCTTCCAGCATGTCTCCGTCTCGGGCCATAAGCCGCATCGCCATATTGGCACGCCGGAGGGTATCCGCGTCGCGGTCTTTGCGCGCGAGCATTGAGAAGAGAACGGCAACGCAGCCGCGATGCGCGCTGACCTGAATACCCTGCGCGATCCTGTCGCAACCGATCTGATCGTGACGAATGCCGCCGGCAGCCTGCGACCCGAAATCCCGCCCGGGGATCAGATGCTCCTTTCCGATCACATCAAGGCCATGGCCCCGACAGGTGCGGCAAAACTGGAACGGATCCCGCGCCGTTACCTTTGTGATCCCGCGTGAGGCGAAAGCCGGTTTGACTTCCTGGCGCAGGCGGGCAAACCTGCGCCAGGACTTCCCCTGCTGATCCGGCCTGGCCTCTTTTGCAATGCAGCTCTACCTCCCCATCGCCGAGGTCTCGGTCAATATTTTCCTGCTCTTCGGGATCGGCGGCATCGTGGGCTTTCTTTCGGGAATGTTCGGGGTTGGCGGCGGCTTTCTGATCACCCCCCTGTTGTTCTTCATCGGCGTGCCGCCTGCGGTGGCGGTGGCGACCGGCGCGAACCAGGTCGTGGCCTCTTCGGTCTCGGGTGTGCTGGCGCAGATGAAGCGCAAAGCGGTCGATTTCCGCATGGGAACCGTGCTGCTGGCGGGCGGTTTCATCGGCTCGGCCATCGGGATCTGGGTCTTTGCGCTGATGCAGTCACTGGGCCAGGTCGATCTGTTCGTGCAGATCTCTTATGTCGTTTTCCTTGGCTTCATCGGGGCGACGATGTTGCAGGAAAGCCTGCGCGCCCTATTGCGCACCCGTGGCGGCAAAGTGCAGATCCGCCGCGCCCATACCCATTCCTGGGCGCATGGCCTGCCGTTCAAGATGAAATTCCGCGCCTCGGGCCTTTATATTTCGGTGATCCCGCCAATGGCAATCGGCGCTTTCACCGGCTTTCTGGCCGCGATCATGGGGGTGGGCGGTGGCTTCATCCTGGTGCCGGCGATGATTTACCTGCTGGGGATGCCCACCAAGGTCGTGATCGGCACTTCGCTTTTCCAGATCATCTTCGTCTCGGCCTTTACCACCATCATGCATTCGGTCACCTCGCAGACCGTCGATATGATGCTGGCGCTGGTGCTGATCCTTGGCGGCGTGATCGGGGCGCAGATCGGCAGCCGTGTCGGGGTCTATCTCAAGGCCGAACAGCTGCGGGTCCTTTTGTCGCTGCTCGTCGTTGCGGTCGCGCTCAGGATTGCGGTTGATCTGCTGCTCCGCCCGGTCGAGCTGTATTCGGTGATGCCCGGGGTGCTGCCATGAGGCGGCTTACCCTGATCGCCGCGCTGATCCTCACAGGCCCTGCTCTGGCGCAGGACGCCGCGCCGGATGCGGTACAGGACGCCCCGACCGAGACAATCGTCTCGGGCCTGAGCCAGAACCGCGTCTCGATCACCGCAAATTTCGATGGCGACGAGATCCTCGTCTATGGCGCCGTCCGGCGCGACGCGCCGGCGCCACAGGGGCGGCTCGATGTGATCGTGACCGCCGAGGGCCCCTCGGGCCCGGTCACCGTCAGGCGCAAGGAACGCACCGCAGGCATCTGGATCAACCGCGACTCTGTCAATATTTCCAGCGCGCCCAGCTTCTACGCCGTGGCCACCACCGGCAAGCTCGACGAGATCCTGAGCGCCGAGGAGAACCGCAAACATGCGATCTCCATCGACCAGCTGGTGCATCTTGAAGCCGCCGATGCCGCGACCGAGGCCTGGGTCGCCCGGGGCGGCGACCCGGATACGATGCCGCTTTTCCCGATCCTTCTGGCCGAGGGCGAATTCATCCGCTCGATGATCCGGGTGCGCACCAATGAGGGGCGCTACCGGATGCTGGAAAACCGTGTCCAGCTGTCAGAACAGACGCTGTTTCGCGCCGATCTCACATTGCCCTCGAACCTGACCGAAGGCGTCTACCGGGTGCGGATGTTCCTCTTGCGCGATGGCAAGGTCATCGCCAACCACGAACGCTGGATCCGGGTGCGCAAAGAGGGGCTGGAACGTATGGTCTTCAACCTCTCGCGCGAGCAGCCATTGTTTTACGGCCTGCTGTCGCTGGCGATTGCCGCCTTTGCCGGCTGGGCCGCTTCAGCCGCGACCCGGCTGATCCGGCGCTAGGGTTCAGTCAGCCTCCGCCAGAAGTTTCGCGGTATCGAGGCGGCGGGTGGTCATCATCAGCCCGCCCTTCTCGTCATGCGGCCAGTCGGCCTCGGGGCGGTCCCAGTAAAGCTCCACGCCATTGCCATCCGGGTCATCCAGGTAAAGCGCCTCGCTCACCCCATGATCCGAAGCGCCGGTCAGCGGATAGCCCGCCTCGCTCAGGCGTTTGAGCGCATTGGCCAGCGCCTTGCGATCCGGATAGAGAAAGGCCGAATGGTAGAGACCCACCGTCCCCGGGCCCGGGCGCGTGCCGCCAAGCGATTCCCAGGTGTTCAGCCCGATATGGTGGTGATAGCCGCCTGCCGACAAGAATGCCGCCTGGGTGCCGTAACGTTGGGTGACTTCGAAGCCCAGAACACCGGAGTAAAAGCCAATTGCACGGTCAAGATCCGAGACCTTGAGATGCACATGGCCCACGCGGGTCGCGGGATGGATCGGGGTCGTCATGAGATCGCTCTCCCTTCTCACGAAAATGTTTCCCCTCTCAGATAGAGATGCTCCGGCCCTGCTAAAACAGCGATTCCCGCACCGGATCTGTGCAGGGATCGCTGAATTGTGAAGAAAGACCGGCGGGCAAAGCCGGCGGGTCAGGAAACCCGCCCTGTTCGCATCCCCCGGCGCGGCGCAATAGTCAGGTGGCAACTCTGTGAGGTTACCCAGATGAAACGCATCTTCCTGGCCGCCGCTGTCACACTCGGCCTTGGCGCAACGGCGGCGCTCGCCGATGGCAAAGTCTATATCACGCTGCCCGATATGTCGGGGATCGCGCAGGATCCGGTCGCGGCTGACCAGCTGCTTTCAGATATGCAAAACACCCTCGTCCTCAGCCAGAACTGCCCGGAGGCGAGCCTTTCGGATGAGGAACATTCGCTGCTGACCGACGGCTTCGACCTTTTGGCCTATGGCGAACTGAAGCTGGATACCGACGGGATCATCGCGAAATACGAGACGCCGGCCTTTGATCTTCTGGACAACAGCACGCGCGCCTGCAGCGAAGAGCCAGAGCTGAAAGCGCGCACGATTGCGACGCTGATCAGGGCCGGCGGCGATCTGACACCGCTGCCCGATCAGGAAAAAGCCTATCTCGACTGGCGCGCGCTGATGGATCAGATCCGCCCCTGACGCCGCCTGCCCGAAACAACAAAGGCACCGGAGCGATCCGGTGCCTTTTACATTTCCCACACCTGACGGTGGGTAAAGGCTCAGGGGGAATCCGGGGTTACTTCGCCTTTACGCCGCCCGATGCCGCCTCAAGCGCCGCGATCCGGGCCGAGAGCGCCTCATTCTCTTCGCGCGCCTTTTGCGCCATCAGCCGCACCGCGTCGAATTCCTCGCGGGTGACGAAGTCGCGCCCGGCCATCCAGCGGTCGACCATGCTTTTCATCGCGGTTTCGGCTTCGGTCCGCGCGCCCTGGGCCACGCCCATGGCATTGGTCATGAGCTGGCTCATATCGTCGAGGAATTTGTTGCGGCTCTGCATCTCGGCCATCCCTTGTCGTCAGCCCCGGGGGGTCCGGGTCGCTTTGACCCTATATGCGCGCCCGCACGCCTGTTCACAAGTGTTGAGGCCCCGGTTGCGGCGCGGCCCTTGCAGTTGACTTCATCCCCTGCCCGCAAGACAAGCGTCTCACGTAAAAGCGTCACATGACAAGCATCTCGGGCCAGGCGGTTGCGCCCCGGCCGCCAGCAGGAGCGCAGGATGATCCCTTTCCCGAATCTCTCCCCTGACATTTTTTCGGTCGAGCTGTTCGGCATGAGTTTCGCCCTGCGCTGGTATGCGGTCGCCTATATTGCCGGGCTGCTGCTGGGCTGGTTTCTGGTGACAAAGGCCGTGAAAACCGCGCGGCTCTGGGCGCCGGGCACCGCGCCGATGACATCGGAACAGGTAGAGCGCCTGCTGACCTGGGTGATCCTTGGCGTGATCATCGGCGGGCGGCTGGGCTATGTGCTGTTCTACCAGCCCGGGCGCTATCTTTCGCCCGAGAATTTCATGGCCGATCCGATGGCCGCGCTCAGGCTCTGGGATGGCGGGATGTCCTTCCATGGCGGGTTCCTGGGGGTCGCAGTGGCCGGGCTGATCTTTGCCCGGCGCGAAGGCCTCGCGCCGCTCTCGGTCGGGGATCTTTTCGCCTATGCCGTGACGCCGGGCCTGCTATTCGGGCGGCTTGCGAATTTCATCAATGCCGAGCTCTGGGGCCGGCAGACCGATCTGCCCTGGGGCGTAATCTTCCCCGGCGAGGCGGCACAGAACTGCCCCGGCGTGATCACCCTTTGCGCGCGCCATCCAAGCCAGCTTTACGAGGCGGCGCTTGAAGGGCTGCTGCTCGGCGCCCTGATTTTCTGGCTGGTCTGGAAACGCGGCTGGCTGCGCTTTCCGGGCCGGATCATGGGCGTGTTCATCGCGGGCTATGGGCTTGCGCGGTTCCTTGTCGAATTCGTCCGCCAGCCCGATGCGCAATTCGTCGGGCCGGACAATCTGCTGGGCCTTGCCTTCCATATCAACGGCTGGGGGCTGACCATGGGCCAGGCCTTGTCGCTGCCGATGATCCTGATCGGGTTGTGGTTTGCCCTGCGCAGATCCGGGGCGCAGACGGTCGCACCGTGACGCCGCTGGCAGAGCTGATCGCCGCCCGCATCCGCGCCAGCGGACCGGTCAGCCTTGCCGAATATATGGCCGACTGCCTCATGCATCCGCGTTTTGGCTATTACGCCACCCGCGACCCTTTCGGCCAGGCCGGAGACTTCACCACCGCCCCCGAAATCAGCCAGATGTTTGGGGAATTGCTGGGGCTGTGCCTCGCGCAATCCTGGCTGGATCAGGGCGCGCCTGCGCGCTTTACCCTGGCCGAATGCGGGCCGGGGCGTGGCACGCTGATGGCCGATGTCCTGCGCGCCACCGCCCGCGTGCCGGGGTTCCACGCCGCCGCCGATCTGGTGCTGGTAGAGACCTCCGCGACCCTGCGCGGCATCCAGGCGAAGACCCTTGCCGGGCATCAGCCGCGCTGGCTGTCTCTGGTGCAGGATCTGCCCGAGGCGCCGCTGTTTCTTCTGGCCAATGAGTTTTTTGACGCGCTGCCGATCCGCCAGTTCACCCGTCAGAGCGGCGGCTGGGCGGAAACCATGGTCGGCCTTTCGGATGAAGCGCTGACCCCCGGCCGCGCGCCGCCCGGCCCGCTGGCCGCGCTTGATCACCGTCAGGATATCGCCGAAGGCCGCATCGTCGAGATCTGCCCTGCCGCCGCTCCGATCATGGCTGAAATCTCGGGCCGCATCGGCCGCCATGGCGGGCTGGCGCTGATCGTCGATTACGGGGACTGGCAGAGCCTTGGCGATACATTCCAGGCCATGCGCGACCATGCCTATGTCGACCCCTTTGCCACACCCGGCGAGGCCGATCTGACCGCCCATGTCGATTTCGCGGCGCTGGCCCGGGCGGCTTTGCCCGCCGCAGCCTCTTATACGACCCAGGGCGCGCTTTTGACCGCGCTTGGCATCGGGGCCCGGGCTCAGCAACTTGCCGCCCATCCGATTGCTGCACGCAATGACCCGCTTGCCGCCGCACGCCGCTTGACCGATCCCGCAGAAATGGGGACCTTGTTCAAAGCCCTTGCCATCCATCCGGCCGGATCGCCGCCCCCTGCGGGATTTCCGATCGGGAACACCATGGACCAAAGCGCTGCCAGGGGAGGCAGAGACGATGCTTGAAATCATCACCTCCGGGGCGATCCCGCAGCGTCACGGCTTTTTCACCCGCAAGGGCGGCGCCTCTTCGGGGATCTTCGCCGGGCTGAATTGCGGCTTCGGCTCCACCGACCAAGCGGAAATCGTGGCGATCAATCGTGCCCGCGTGGCCGAGGCGATGGGGGTCGGGGCCGATGGGCTGCTCTCGGTGCATCAGGTCCATTCCCCCGATGTGGTGACAGTGACCGCGCCCCCCGGCGGCTCGGTCGAACGCCCGCGAGCCGATGCGATGGTGACCCGTCTGCCAGGCGTCGCGCTGTCGGTGCTGACCGCGGATTGCCAGCCGGTGCTGTTTTCCGACCCCGAGGGCGGCGTGATTGGCGCGGCCCATGCCGGCTGGCGCGGTGCCATGACTGGCGTGCTTGAGGCGACTGTTGACGCGATGGAGGCCATCGGGGCCAGCCGCACGCGGATCCGCGCGGTCATCGGCCCGACCATCAGTCAGGCGGCCTATGAGGTCACGGAAGATTTCCTGCAGAATTTCCTCGCCGAAGATCCGGAAAATGGCCGTTTCTTCGCCAATGGCCAGAACGGGCGCTATCAGTTCGACCTGCCGGCCTACGGGTTGCACCGGCTGCGCGGCGCCGGAATCGGCCATGCCGAATGGGTACGGCACTGCACTTATGGCGACCCGGATCGCTTCTTTTCCTACCGCCGCACGACCCATGCCGGCGAGGCTGATTATGGCCGGCTGATCGCCTCTATCCGGCTTTGACCGGGCGAGCGACAGCAATCCGGAAACAATGCGCCCGATTTTGACGCATTTCGTCCCGCCTGGAAATGACCACAATTTCAGATCCATCGGCCAAAACAACGCCGCAATGTTCGGCGATTCTGCCTGCAAGACGCGATGAAACCCAGGGCATCAGACCCGGCCATCGATAAACCGAGCGCAGTATCGAGGAGACGCAGCATGGCAGGCAAAATGGTACAGCCGAAGTCCGAAACCACTAAAGCCAAGACACAACGCCGCTGGCTGCAAAGCGTGATTGCGGCCTCGGGCCAACCGCTTCCGGCCTTTCCCTGGATGCGCGCCGCAAAATCAGCCGTCGCGACTAAGCAGCCGGTTGAGGTGATCACCAGCGGCTCGTATCGCCTGACCACCCCCCTTTTTCGCCGCAATGGCCCTGCGGGTGGCATCGCGGCACGCTGACCTCGCGTTAAGCACGAATCGGGGCGGCAGGGGGCGGTCAGAAACCGGCCAGAATGCCACCTGAAAGTCTGATTTGCGGCAGTTGCGGCGGTTCGACAGCAACGAATTCGAAACAATCCCAGGGATTCAGGCGGATTTTTTCGGTCCCACCCCGCTAACAACGGCAAATGTTTGACAATGGGGCTCAACCGACGCACGAATAGCGTCAGGTCAAAGTCCCTGACTATGATCCGGAGCGCGAAACGGTGCTGACCGCTTTGCTGTTCCAGATCTCTCCCGGTCGCCGCTCACGACACGGGAGACGTGGTGAGTAAGAACGGCCCCGGTGCTCCTCTGGCACAGAATACGGGGCCGTTTTTTCATTTCAGCGGACCAATTCCCAGCAATTCCCCTGACGCCGTCTAATCCGGCACCCGGTTCGCCCTCACTGCCAGGAGGTCCCGGGGATCACGTCACCCTGACGGTTCACGTCGCGCAGCAAAAAAATGCCGCGCCTGTTTCCTGTTTCGAAACACTTCCTGCCAGAGCCGGTTCAGATGACCGGCCCCTGCAGGCATACTCGCTGATATCACATCCGTAATGGCGCACTCATGACCAGACCGTATCGCCCTTGGCGATACTCATCCAACACGAATACCCGTCATCCGGTTCCCTGTGCGGCCGCGAAAATTATATCGGTCCGCAACAGCAGAACGGGGCCGTCTCAGGCATTGCGCGCCAGACGCGCCTCAAGCACCCCAAAGGGCACGCCGGGCTCATCCTTGGCATTGCGGATCACCAGGCTGGTTTTGACATTGGCCACATTCGGCGCGGTCAGCAGTTCGGTCGTCAGGAAGGTCTGGAAGGTCGAGAGATCGGGCGAGACGCATTTCAGGATGAAATCAATCTCGCCGTTCAGCATATGGCACTCGCGCACCAGCGGCCAGGCGCGGCAGCGCTCTTCAAAGGCCGAGAGATCGCTTTCGGCCTGCGAGGACAGCCGCACCATGGCAAAGACCGCGACCTCGAACCCAAGCGCCCTTGCATCGATATCGGCATGATAGCCGCTGATATAGCCCTGTTCTTCAAGGGTGCGCACACGCCGCAGACAGGGCGGCGCAGAGATGCCCACCCGGCTCGCCAGCTCGACATTGGTCATCCGACCATCTGACTGCAGCTCCGCCAGGATCTGCCGGTCGGTTTCGTCAAGCTTGTGGCTCGCCATGGGTTACTCCTTAGTTCCGTCGCCTCAATAGGCTTTTGCCCGTTTTTGCGCAACAATGTTTCAATGATAACGCCACCAACACGCTCTGGATTGCGGGGCGTGCGCTGCATACCGGCAATTCGCTGCTGCGATTTCCGGGGGGCTTCCGGCCCGGTCCTGCCTTGTCTATATCCATCATGATCAGGCGCGGCCGGAACGGCGCGCGCCGAAAGCGACATCAGGCCGCCCCGACCGGGTGGCGGGGAAGGACCGACATGGCTGAGACGCGGCATACCAAAGTTCTGATCATCGGCTCGGGCCCGGCGGGCTATACGGCAGCGGTCTATGCCGCACGCGCGATGCTGCAGCCTTTGCTGATCCAGGGCCTGCAACCTGGCGGCCAGCTGACCATCACCACCGAAGTCGAGAACTGGCCCGGCCTGAAAACCGTCCAGGGCCCCAATCTGATGATCGAGATGGAGGAACATGCCCGCGAGATGGGCGCCGAGATCATCGCCGATTACATCACCTCGCTTGACCTGAAAAACCGCCCCTTCACCGCCGTTGCAGACAGCGGCACCACCTATACCGCCGATGCCGTGATCCTGGCGACGGGGGCGCAGGCAAAATGGCTGGGCCTGCCGTCAGAGGAGAAGTTCAAGGGCTTTGGCGTCTCGGCCTGTGCGACCTGTGATGGCTTTTTCTACCGGGGCAAAGAGGTCGCGGTGATCGGCGGCGGCAATACAGCCGTCGAAGAGGCGCTGTTCCTGACGAATTTCGCCTCGAAAGTGACGCTTATCCATCGCCGCGACAGTTTGCGCGCCGAAAAGATCCTGCAGGACCGGCTGTTCAGACATCCGAAGGTCGAGGTGATCTGGGACAGCGAAGTGACCGAGGTTCTGGGGGGCGAAAGCCCGCTGGGCGTCGAGGCGGTGCGGGTCTCGAACCTGAAAACCGGTGCCACGCATGACCTGCCGGTCGCGGGCTTTTTCGTCGCCATCGGCCATGCGCCCTCGTCCGAACTGGTCGCAAATCAGCTGGAACTGCATCACGGCGGCTATGTGAAGGTCGAGCCGGGCACCACCCGCACCTCGATCCCCGGCGTCTTCGCGGCAGGAGACCTGACCGACCATGTCTACCGTCAGGCCGTAACCTCGGCCGGCATGGGTTGTATGGCGGCGCTTGATGCCGAGCGCTGGCTGGCCGAACAGCCCTGACAACGCGCGTCCTGAGCCACGCCTGTCGCATCCCCGATGCGACAGGCAGAAAATATTCACGCTGGTTCAAATTTTTGTGATTTGGTCACCCCGAGGCTTCGGGCCAGACTGCCGGGGTTCACCCGCAGATTGTGCATAATCCCTTCGCTGACCAAAGGCCGCTTTTGCTTTCCTATATTCAGATCACTGCCGGTGAACCCGCGCCCTGGTTCACCCTGCCCTCTGCCGGATCACCGGCCTATGCCATCGATACCGCCGCCGGCCGCTACCTGCTTTTGTGCTTCTTCGGTAGCACTTCAAGCCCGCATTGCGCCTCCCGCCTCAAGGCTGTGCTGGCGCGGACGGACCTCTTTGATGACAGCTTCGCGGCGTTTTTCGGGGTCAGTGCCGATCCGCGCGATCAGGACGGGCGTCTGCAAAACCGCCTGCCTGGCTACCGCTTTTTGTGGGACACTGATCTGACCGCCGCAAAGCTCTATGGCGTCGCACCTCGTGAGACGGGCCGGTCCGGAGCCGGTCTGCGCTCGCTCTGGGCGCTGATGGATCCGACGATGCGAATGATTGCGACCGTGCCTTTTGAACAGGACGGATCGGATATTCAGCGCATCCTTGGCATCCTGGAAAACCAGCCCGCCCCCGACCGTTTTGCCGGAATGCGGCTTCAGGCCCCGATCCTGTGCCTGCCGCGCGTGTTTGAGCCCGATCTCTGCGAAGAGCTGATCGCCACCTATGAAGCCTGGGGCGGCGAGCTTTCGGGCACTATGCGGCAGGTGGGCACCAGGACCGTTGGCATCAATGACCTGAAATTCAAAAGCCGCCGCGATTGCGACATCACCGATCAGGCGGTGATCGGGCGCATCCAGACGGCGATCAGCCGCCGCGTTCTTCCCGAGATCCGAAAGGCGCATCAGTTCATCGCCACCCGGATGGAGCGCTATATCGTCTCTTGCTATGATGCAGCCGAGGGAGGGCATTTCAGCCCGCATCGCGACAATACCACCTCCGGCACCGCGCATCGGCGGTTTGCGATCTCGATCAATCTCAATTCCGATTTCGATGGCGGTGAGGTCAGCTTCCCCGAATATGGCCCCGACGGGCTGAAGGCACCGCCCGGGGGCGCGGTCGTATTTTCCTGCTCGCTTTTGCACCGGGTCTCGCCGGTCACACGCGGGCGCCGCTATGCATTCCTGCCTTTCGTCTATGATGACGAGGCCGCCAAACTCCGCGAAGCTAATAAGACAAGCATCGTCCCATCCCAGGCGCAGGGGTAAAACCTGACCGCGCCCGCAGATCGTCAAAGAAAGAAGGACCCAAATGTCGTCCCCCAATCTTGCCCCGATCCCCGAGCTTTACGTCTCTTACGATTCTGCGCAAAAACTTAAGCACGCGGCGGCGGCGCTGATCTCCTGGGATCTGAGCCCGCGCCAGACCTGTGACCTCGAGCTTTTAATGAATGGCGGTTTCTACCCGCTGAAAGGCTTTATGGGCCAGGCCGATTATGACAGCGTGGTCGAGACGATGCGCACCGCCGATGGCTCGCTGTTCCCGATGCCGATCACGCTGGATGTGTCCGAGAAATTCGCCGAAGGGGTCGAGCCGGGCCAGGACATCGCGCTGCGCGACCAGGAAGGTGTGATCCTTGCGATCCTTTCCGTGACCGATAAATGGTTGCCCGATAAGGCGAATGAGGCGGTAAAGGTCTTCGGCGCCAATGACCTCGCGCATCCGGCAGTGAACTATCTGCACAATATCGCAGGCGCGGTCTGTCTGGGTGGCGCCATCACCGGCATCCAGCAACCGGTGCATTACGATTTCAAATCGCGCCGCGACACGCCGAACGAACTGCGCGCCTTCTTCCGCAAGATGGGCTGGCGCAAGATCGTCGCCTTCCAGACCCGCAACCCGCTGCACCGCGCCCACCAGGAGCTGACCTTCCGCGCCGCGCGCGAGGCACAGGCCAATCTGCTGATCCAGCCGGTTGTCGGCATGACCAGGCCAGGCGATGTCGACCATTTCACCCGCGTGCGCTGCTACGAGGCGGTGCTGGACAAATACCCGCAATCGACCACGCATCTGAGCCTCCTGAACCTCGCGATGCGCATGGCTGGCCCGCGTGAAGCGCTCTGGCATGCCATCATCCGCAAGAACCACGGTCTGACCCATTTCATCGTCGGCCGTGATCATGCCGGCCCGGGCAAAAACAGCCAGGGCAAGGATTTCTACGGCCCCTATGACGCCCAGGAACTGGTCGCCCGGCACCAGGCCGAAATCGGCATCGAAATGGTCGATTTCAAACAGATGGTCTATGTCCAGGAGAAATCCCAGTATTACCCCGTCGACGAAGTGCCGGAAGGTTCGACCGTCCTCGATATCTCGGGCACAGAACTGCGCCGCCGGTTGCGCGAGGGGCTGGAGATCCCCGACTGGTTCTCTTTCCCCGAAGTGGTCAAAGAACTGCGCCGCACCTCGCCGCCGCGTTCGAAACAGGGCTTCACGGTGTTCTTCACCGGCCTGTCCGGCTCGGGCAAATCGACCATCGCCAATGCGCTTATGGTCAAGCTGATGGAAATGGGCGGGCGCCCGGTGACGCTGCTGGACGGCGATGTGGTGCGCAAGCATCTCTCGTCCGAGCTCGGCTTCTCGAAAGAGCATCGCGACATCAATATCAAGCGCATCGGCTATGTCGCTTCGGAAATCACCAAGAATGGCGGCATCGCAATCTGCGCGCCCATCGCGCCCTATACTTCGACCCGCCGCGCGGTGCGCGAGATGATCGAGGCCTTTGGCGCCTTTATCGAGGTTCATGTCGCGACCCCGATCGAGGAATGCGAAAAGCGCGACCGCAAGGGCCTCTACAAGCTGGCGCGGGAAGGCAAGATCAGGGAATTCACCGGCATCTCCGACCCCTATGAGGCGCCGGAAACCCCCGAACTGCGCGTCAACACCGAAGGTGCCGAGGTCGATCATTGCGCACATCAGGTCATCCTGAAGCTCGAAGCAATGGGCCTGATCAGGGCCTGAGGCATCGCCCCGGAAACAGGAACGGCCGGAAAGGACACCCCTTTCCGGCCGTTTCCATGGCGCGTAACCGACAGCCGATCCTGCGGCCCCAATCGCCCTTTCAGGCCGATTGCCCGGTCAGTGAGGCGGTCAGCGCCTCAATGCACCGACATCGGCGCGAAATCATGTGCCCGCGCCAGGTTGAACGCCAATGCGCGATCCGCCACCAGCGCAAGGCGCTGACCATCCACCGCATGGACCGAATAGATCACACCCGCGTCACCGACCTGCTCGCGCACTTCCTCGGGCAGGTCTTCCACCGCGACCGGCCTGACATAGACGATGCGGCTCTTGCCCTCGGGAAATCCTTCAAACGGCGTATTCATCTTCTTACCCCTTTCTCTGCCCGATCCTGATCGTCTGCACGACGGTCTCCGGCACCTGGCGCCTGAGATCGACATGCAAGAGCCCATGCTCCATATGCGCACCCGCAACTTCCACCCCATCCGCCAGCACGAAACTGCGCTGAAAAGCGCGGGATGCGATGCCGCGGTGCAGGAAAACACGCTCCTGCCCGTTTTCGCCATCCGAGACCCGGCCGCGGATCACCAGCTGCCGGTCCTCGACCGTGATCGCCAGGTCCTCCTCACGAAATCCGGCCACCGCCAGCGTGATACGGTAAGCGTTCTCGGTCACGGCCTCGATATTATAGGGGGGATATCCTTCACCGCTTTTGGCAGTGCGTTCGACCAGCCGTTCAAGCTGTTCAAACCCCAGAAGGAACGGGTGTGCCCCGAAGCTTAGTTTCGTCATTCCCGGACTGTCCTTTTACAAAGCGACAATTCGCGGCGGCTGGCCCCATCATCGGCGACCTGCCCCGGTATTATGGAATATGGGGCGCGTCCTGTCCGGCTGCAAGGCCGGCAAATCACCGCCAACACGGGAAAATTTCCGCATTCCGCCGGGCAGTGCTTCTCCGAATCACCAATCCGCTCTATGATTCGGTGACAACCTTCAGCAAAGACCCGCGTCCAGCCATGAATGCCCCCTCTGAAATGAGCTTTGATGAGATGTTGCGCGTGAAACTCGGGGTTCTGCGCCGGGAACATCGTGACCTCGACGAGGCGATCTATGCGCTGGAACAGAACGGGCGTCCGGATATCCTGACGATCCGGCGGCTGAAAAAGCAAAAACTGTCGCTGAAAGACCAGATCGCCACCATCGAAGACCGGCTGATCCCGGATATCATCGCCTGATCCGGCCGGCCGATTTGCCCCCCCTGCTTGCGGCGGTCCGGGCTTTGGGCTACGTCGCGCGCCCCATTCCCTTTCATGACGGGCGGCGATGATGCAGGCAGAGGTTCTCGCGGTTGATTTCGGCACCTCGAATACAGCGGTTGCGGTAACCGGACCCGATGGCCAGGTGCAGCGCATCGCCATTGAAGAGGGCTGCGACACCCTTCCCACCGCCGTCTTCTTCCCGCCAGGAGGCGGCGCGATGCGAATCGGCCGCGCGGCGGGAGAGGCGCTGATTGCGGGGGATGAAGGCCGCTATATGCGGGCGCTGAAATCTGTGCTGGGAACCCCCTTGCTGCATGAAACCCGGATGATCGGTGGCAAAAGACAAAGCCTTGCCAATATCATCACGGCCTTCCTGACCGAGCTGCGTGCCCGCGTGGCCCAAAGCCTCGGTGCATGTCCGGACCGCGTGCTTTCGGGCCGTCCGGTGCATTTCCACACCAACGACCCTAGTCGCGACGCCCGGGCCCTTGCCGATCTGAATGGCTGTTACCGCGCCGCCGGCTTTACCGAAGTCGACTTCCTCGCCGAACCAGAAGCCGCCGCCTGGGCCTGCCAGCAGGAAATCGGCGATCAGACCGGACTGATCATTGATATCGGCGGCGGCACCTCGGATTTCACCGTCTTCCGCGCGGCAGGCGGGCGCGTCGACATCCTCGCCAGCCACGGTATCCGGCTGGGCGGCACCGATTTCGACCACTCCGTCTCGCTCGCCCATGTCATGCCGCGTCTCGGCCAGGGGGGTGAGCTCAGGCGCGAAATGGGGCCGGGGCTTTTGCCAGTGCCGAATGCGATCTATTCCGATCTTGCGACCTGGGCGCGGATCCCCTTCCTCTATACGCCGGAAACCAGACGAGAAGTGGCCTCGATGCTGCGCCTTGCAGTGGATCGCAAACGGCTGGAGCGACTTGCCACCGTGCTGGGCGAAGAACTCGGCCACGAGCTGGCCTTCGCGGTCGAGCGCGGCAAGATCGCGGCCAATAATGGCGAGGCAAAGACCCGCATCGCGATGGGATTCGTCGAGCCGGGGCTATCGGCGCCGATCTCCTTTGGCTCGCTGGATCTGGCGCTGCGCGATTACCGCATGGCGCTGGATCAGGCGATCCGCGAGACGCTGCGCCTGTCCGGGCTGCAGGAGGATCAGATCGGCGCGGTGATCCTTGTCGGCGGCTCAAGCCTGATGCGGCTGGTGAGCGACCTCGCGACAGAGATCCTGCCTGAGGCCCGCATTCACCGATCCGAGGCCTTTACCGCAGTGGTCGATGGCCTCGCGCTGGCCGCCGCCGCGTGAATGCGAAAAGGGCGACCTGAAGGGCCGCCCTTTCATTTGCCAGAACACGCCCCGGCTCAGACCTTCAGCGACGGCAGGATCTGCTTCTTGCGGCTCATGATCCCGGGCAGAACGACCGTGTCGCCCTCGACTTTCGCACCGAACGAGGCTTCGGCAATGGTCTTCACCAGATCATTCGGCACCAGAAGCGTGGCTTCCTCTTTCAGAATGTCGATGATGAACAACAGAACCTGATCGGCGCCATCGGCCTCGGCCACCGCCGGCATCGAGGCCATCAGGCTGGCTTTACGGTCCAGAAGCACTTTCGGCGCGGTGGTTTCCAGCACCGAGACCCGCAACTCTTTGCCTCCGATATTGTATTCCTTGCTGTCCATCCGCAGCAGAACCTCATCAGAGAATTCGGAGACATCCGATTTCGCCTCGAACAACTGGCTGGCATATTCAGGGATCGAGATGCCGAGATCGGCGGCAAGTTTCTCGGCCACAGCCCTGTCATGCGGCGTGGTGGTCGGCGAGCGGAATTCGAGCGTGTCTGACAGAATACAGGACAGCATCGCGCCCCTGATCGCTTTCGGCGCGCGGGCCAGATCGTCACCGATCAGGTCATGCATCAGCGTGGCGGTGCAGGCGAGCGGGCGGATGGTGATGTCGATCGGCGCTTTGGTCTTCAGCCCGCCGACCAGCATATGGTGGTCGATGATCCCGATGATCGAGGCCTCATTGACCGAGGCCGGCAGCTCGGCCGGGTTATTGGTGTCGACGATCACAACCTTATCACCCGCCGCCACATCCGCAATAATCTCGGGCTTCGCGAGATCCCAGTGCTTCAGCACGAAAGCGGCTTCGGTATTCGGCTCGCCCAGCAGATACGCTTTCGCCGGGGCACCTTTGATCTCCGAGAGATACCAGGCCCAGATGATCGGCGAACCGGTGGAATCGGTATCGGGGGATTTGTGGCCAAAAACCTTGATCGTCATGTCAGATTCCTTGCGGGAGGAGCTCAGTTTCGCCGCGCCTTATAGGCAAGGTGAAGACTTTTGTCACCTGAGGCCGCTGTTCCTGCGACGATATGGAATCCGCGCGTCTCTGACAGGATGCGGAAGCCTCCGGCGGGGATATTTAGTGACAGATGAAAAGGGCTTTCTTCATCTGTCCTTAAATATCCCGGGGGTGCGGGGGCAGAGCCCCCGCTCTTTCTTACGACGGCCAGCCGCCTTTGCCGCGACAGCCATGTGGCGGCAGGGTTTTATCTCCGAATTCATCAAAGAGCCGGGCGCAGCCCCAGTCCTGAACGAAACCCGGCATATATTTGTGCAGATCGATCCCGACCTCGTCGAAAGGCGTATCCGCGCCGGTCCAGTTTTTCACCCAGGATACATATCTATAGCCAACCATTGCGACGGCCGCGAAAACTGCCACGACCAGAATCGTCAAAAACCGTTTCACTTGTAATTACCTCTCTCATTCCTGCGACATCCGCCGCCGCAGACAGCTTTGCCATATGACTGAGAGAGGCTCCAGTGATCACGATGATGACGCGCAAAATCGGCGGCTGCGGCCCGGACCGCGTCAGCCTTTGCGGGTCACGAAACGGGTTTCGAGATAGGCCTCAATCGCCTCTGATCCGCCCTCGGTGCCATAGCCGCTGTCCTTCATGCCGCCAAAGGGCGTTTCCGGCAGCGCGAGACCGAGATGGTTGATCGTCAGCATCCCCGCCTCGATCTCATTCCCGAGCCGCGTCGCGGTGGCCGTGTCCGAGGTATAGGCATAGGAGGCGAGGCCGAAGGGCAGCCGGTTTGCCTCGGCAATCGCCTCGTCGATGGTCGAGAAGCGGTTGATCACCGCCACCGGGCCGAAGGGTTCTTCGTTCATGATCCGGGCCGACAGGGGGGCATCGGCCAGCACGGTCGGCTCGAAGAACCAGCCCTCATTGCCGATCCGGCGCCCGCCGGTGGTCAGGCGCGCGCCTTTTTCCACCGCATCATTGATCAGCGCCTCCAGCGCGGGAACCCGGCGTTCATTCGACAGGGGGCCCATTTCGGTGGCCGGATCCATGCCGTCACCAACCTTCAGCTTTGCCGCGTAATCGGTGAATTTCTCGGTAAAGGCCGCGTGGAGATCGTCATGCACAAGGAAACGGGTCGGCGAGACGCAGACCTGGCCCGCATTCCTGAACTTATGCATCGCGATCTGCGACACCGCGAGATCGAGATCGGCATCGCCCGCCACGATCACCGGCGCATGACCGCCAAGCTCCATCGTCGCGCGCTTCATATGCAGCCCGGCCAGGGCCGCAAGCTGCTTGCCGACCGGGGTCGAGCCGGTGAAGCTGATCTTCCGGATCACCGGATGCGGGATCAGATATTCGGAAATCTCGGCCGGAATGCCGTAGACAAGGTTCACCACCCCTGCCGGCACACCGGCATCCTGGAAGACGCGGATCAGCTCGGACGGCGATGCCGGGGTTTCCTCGGGCGCTTTCACGATGATCGAACAGCCTGCCGCCAGCGCGGCCGAAAGCTTGCGCACCACCTGGTTAAGCGGGAAATTCCACGGCGTGAAAGCCGCCACCGGCCCGACCGGGCCCTTGACGGTGAATTGCAGCACATCGGGCGCGCGCGACGGAATCACCTGGCCGTAGCTGCGCTGGCCCTCGCCCGCGAACCAGTCGATGACATCGGCGGCGCCGGCGATCTCGACCTTTGACTGCGCCAGCGGCTTGCCGTTTTCCAGTGTCATCAGCACGGCGATATCATCGGCGCGCTCGCGCAGCAGGCTGGCCGCCCTGCGCATCAGCTTGCCACGTTCAAAGGCGGCGGTGTCTTTCCAGATCCGGAACCCGCGCTCTGCCGCTGCCAGCGCCGCGTCGAGATCTTCGCGCGCTGCATGGGCCACGGTGCCGATCTGGCGGCCGGTTGCCGGGTTGATCACGGGAATCACCCGCCCCCCGGTTCCCGCGCGCCACTGGCCGTCGATGAAAAGGAGCGTTTCGGTATTGCGCGTCATGGCGACATCCTTCGGATCTGATCATCCCGCCCGGTCCGGGACTATGGCCCGGCCCCGGAGCGGTTTCCTCCCGGCGGCAGCCGGTGGGCCCGAGGCAAGAAATAGCGCCGTGACCGCCCGGCGTCGACCGGGCAAAGCCGGTATTCGCAGGATATCTTTGAGCCCTGCCCTAATCTGACGCCTGTTCTGGCAGAGAAAGCGGCGGATCAGGGCTGTGATACGGCCCCGGCCAGATCGAGTTCGGAAATCATCCAGCCATTTTCGGCCAGCAGGTTCAGCACACCTTCCTCGCCCGAGAGGTGCAGCGCGCCAAAGGCCACGACCAATGGCCCCTTTGCCGCCGCCGCCTCGATCACCGGGATCCAGGCGCGATTGCGGCGGATCATCATCACATCCTCCATCACCGCCATTTCGGCATCGACCTGTTGCCTGGTATAGCCGGGCTGTTTATAGGCGAAGAGCCGGTTCAGCTCCCAGATCATCCGCGAATCTGCCTCGAAATAAAGGTCGGCCATCGTCACCGCCATATCTTCGGATTGCCCCTCCATCGCCAGCGAAGCCTCAACCATGGCAATCGACTGTTCCTCGCTGAGGCCGCCGAAGATCGTGAACAGTGTATCATAGGGCTCCAGTGCCCGGACCGGCACATTGGCTTCTTCCGCCGCATCGATCAGCTGCGCGTCGAGCCCGTTCTTCAGATCGGGTTCGGCAATCATGCAGGATGGGATCGCCAGCACCACCGTGGCATACCAGGGCTGGAACTTGGCCGCGAATATCCCCGGAATACCGCGCGCCTCAAGCGCCTCGGAAAGCCGGCGCCAGGTGTCGCGCGGCAGGCGTTCCAGCAGGCTCGGCCCCTCGGTGATGAACATGAGCGAAGGGTTTTTGCCCATCGCCTGCATCAGCGCATTTTCCTCTTCGGGACCGGCCTCGACCAAAAGCCCGGAGGCCTCGCCGATACGCCCGGTCAGCGCAGCCATAACCGACATATGTCGTGGGTCATCAATATGATAGGTGCCCACTATGGTCATCGTCTGACCATCCTTTTCTGCCATCCAGAAATTGCCGCGCGCAAAGGGGACGGCATCGGCGCGGGCGCGAATCTCTTTCAGATCACCGGGCAGCATCTGGTCGACCAGATTGGTCCCGGCGCAATAGGCCGCAGCCTGCGAGGCAAGCCCGAATAGCGCAAAGGCTGCGGCGGCGAGATGTTTCATGACGGGCTCCGGCAAAATGGGCGGCAGATGGGCGCGGGCGGCGCGGATCAGGGCAGACTGACATTTCAGCGCGGCAAGACCAAGGCAGGACGCGGGCAGTTCCCGCGAATGTTTGCACCAGTGTTTCCCGGGGCCGCCCGAACTGTCACCTCTGCGTGCATAAAACCCCGCATAAAAAGCCAGAGGAAGCGGTTGACAGGGGGGAGGCGTTTTCCTACCTGTTGTTCCGTTAGCACTCCCCCAGGGTGAGTGCTGATCAGATACAACCTGGCATACATGGGAGTGTTACCAGATGGCTTTCAAACCGCTGCATGACCGCGTTCTGGTCCGTCGCGTCCAGTCCGAGGAAAAAACCAAGGGCGGGCTGATCATCCCGGACACCGCAAAAGAAAAGCCCGCTGAGGGCGAGATCGTTTCGACCGGTGAAGGTGCCCGCAAGGATTCGGGCGAGCTGATCGCACCGTCCGTCAAAGCCGGCGACCGCGTGCTGTTCGGCAAATGGTCGGGCACCGAAGTCACCGTTGACGGTGAAGAACTGCTCATCATGAAAGAAAGCGACATCCTCGGCATCATCTCGTGATGACGGGCTGGCTCCGGCATCCGATCTGATTTCGGAACCGTGAGCCGCGCTTTCTTTTTCCTGAAACCTGCATCCAAGGAGACAGCATAATGGCTGCCAAGGACGTTAAATTCACCACCGACGCTCGTGACCGCATGCTGCGCGGCGTCAATGTTCTCGCTGACGCGGTCAAAGTGACGCTGGGCCCGAAAGGCCGCAACGTCGTGATCGAAAAGTCGTTCGGCGCTCCGCGCATCACCAAGGACGGTGTGTCGGTTGCAAAAGAGATCGAACTTTCGGACAAGTTCGAAAACATGGGCGCCCAGCTCGTCAAGGAAGTCGCTCAGCGCACCAATGACGAAGCAGGCGACGGCACCACCACCGCAACCGTGCTGGCGCAGGCCATCATCAAGGAAGGCCTGCGTTCGGTCGCAGCCGGCCTGAACCCGATGGATCTGAAGCGCGGTATCGACCTCGCGACCACCAAGGTCGTCGAAGCGATCAAAGCAGCTTCGCGCCCGGTCAAGGACTCGGACGAAGTCGCACAGGTCGGCACCATCTCGGCAAACGGCGAGGCCACCATCGGCCGCTTCATCGCTGACGCGATGCAGAAAGTCGGCAACGAAGGCGTGATCACCGTCGAAGAGAACAAAGGCCTGGAGACCTCGGTTGAGGTTGTCGAAGGCATGCAGTTCGACCGCGGCTACCTGTCGCCCTACTTCGTCACCAATGCTGACAAGATGATTGCGGATCTCGAAGACGCATACATCCTGCTGCACGAGAAAAAACTCTCGTCGCTGCAGCCGATGGTCCCGCTGCTGGAAGCAGTGATCCAGTCGCAAAAGCCGCTGATCATCATCGCGGAAGACGTCGAAGGCGAAGCACTCGCGACCCTCGTCGTGAACAAGCTGCGTGGCGGTCTGAAAATCGCTGCTGTCAAAGCTCCGGGCTTCGGTGACCGTCGCAAGGCCATGCTGCAGGACATCGCGATCCTGACCGGCGGCCAGGTGATCTCGGACGATCTGGGCATGAAGCTGGAAAATGTCGGCATCGACATGCTCGGCCGCGCCAAGAAAGTCTCGATCAACAAAGACAACACCACCATCGTTGACGGTGCCGGCGAGAAAGCCGAGATCGAAGCCCGCGTGGCCCAGATCCGCACCCAGATCGAGGAAACCACTTCGGATTACGACAAAGAGAAACTGCAAGAGCGCGTGGCCAAACTGGCTGGCGGCGTTGCAGTGATCCGCGTCGGCGGTGCGACCGAAGTCGAAGTGAAAGAGCGCAAAGACCGCGTTGATGACGCGCTGAACGCAACCCGCGCAGCTGTGCAGGAAGGCGTGATCGTCGGCGGTGGCGTGGCTCTGGTTCAGGCGACCAAGGTTCTCGAAGGCCTGAAAGGCGCGAACTCGGATCAGGACGTGGGCGTCGGCATCATCCGCCGCGCGCTGGAAGCTCCGCTGCGTCAGATCTCGGAAAACTCGGGCGTTGACGGTGCAGTTGTTGCCGGCAAGATCCGCGAATCCTCCTCGACCTCGTTCGGCTTCAACGCTCAGACCGAAGAATATGGCGACATGTTCTCGTTCGGCGTGATCGACCCGGCGAAAGTGACCCGTACCGCTCTGGAGAATGCAGCTTCGGTCGCATCGCTCCTGATCACCACGGAAGCCATGATCGCTGACAAGCCGGCTGACAAAGCAGCTGCTCCGGCAATGCCGGGCGGCGGCATGGGCGGCATGGATTTCTGATCCATCCCTCATGGGAAATACGGAAAGGGCGGCCCTCGGGCCGCCCTTTTCTTTACCGCTGACGCGGCGATTGCTTCCGGCGGGAATATCTGGGTCAGAAGGAGGTCAGGGCCCGGAAGGGCGCCGGATTTCCAGGACCTCAAGGGTCAGATCGCCGGCGGGGCGCCTCCAGGTGACCTCATCACCCGCTCGCGCGCCGATCAGGGCGCGGGCGAGCGGCGAATGCGGGGCGATGCGGCCCTGCGCCGGGTCCGCCTCATCCTCGCCGGTGATCTCATAAAGGGTTTCGGCGCCGGCCTCATCCGCAACGCGGGCCTGCAGGCCAAAGGCCATCTCATCGGTGCTTTGGGCAGCCGGGTCGACCGGGATCGCCGAAGCGAGCCGCGCCTCGAGCCAGCGGATATCGCGCTCTGCCGCTGCTTCGGGCAGTTTGTCGAGCCGCTCGGCCCGCGCCCGCAATGCCGCAAGGTCGCGCAGCCGCGCGGCCAGACGCGCCTCCAGATCCGCCAGCCCGCGCAGGGTGACATAATTCGGATGCTTTGAAAGCGGCAGCTCCGGCAGATCGGGCCGGTCCGCTCCGGCGTCTTCATTTACAAATGCGCGGCTCATCCTGTCCCCTCACCAACCAGGCAAGGCTCGTCCGGAATACGCATCTTGTCCAGAGCCGTCCTCTGCCCCAGATTGACCCGGTCACCAGTTGCCCGGGGAATGATCACCATGAGCTATGCCACCATCGCCCGAAGCTGCGCCCGAACCTGTGGTCGCCCGGCCACGCTGCTGATGGCCGCCGGTTTCGTGCTGATCTGGGGCGTCACGGGGCCGTTTTTCGGCTGGTCAGACACCTGGCAGCTGGTCGCCAATACCGCGACCAGCATCATCACCTTCCTGATGGTCTTCCTGATCCAGAACAGCCAGGACCATGACACGGCGGCCATCCAGCTTAAGCTGGACGAGCTGATCCGGGCGACGCAGGGCGCCCATAACGCGCTGATGGATCTGGAAGAGCTGGACGAGCGCGAGATCGCCGAATTCCGCCGCCGGTTTATCGCGCTTGCCCGCTCGGCGCGCGAGGGCCAGGCGCGGGGCGAGGGCGATACGGATTCGCCTGAATGCTGAGGCAAGGCAGCCTGCCCCGGCCGGCTTTGCGGCCTGATCCCGGCCGCGCGCGCCATGAGACAGTGGCCCTGATCCATGGCCTTGCCAGGTCACAGCGTTCGCTGCTGCCGATCGCGCTGCGGCTGAAGACGGCGGGATATGAGGTGGTGAATATCGCCTATCCCTCGACCAGGATGGCGGTTGCCGCGCTGCCCGCGCTTCTCGACCGCCAGTTGGGCGCGGCGCTGGCGATGGGGCGGCCGCTTCATGCGGTGACCCATTCGATGGGGGGGATCCTGCTGCGCGACTGGCTCAGCCGCAACGCGCTGCCGCCGCCTGGCCGCGTCGTGATGCTGGCGCCGCCCAATCACGGATCGGAAATCGTTGACCGGCTCGGCGCGCTTGCACCGTTTCGCTGGGTGAACGGGCCAGCGGGGCTTTCGCTCGGCACCGCTCCGGACAGCTGGCCGAACCGGCTGCCGCCTGCCAATTACCCGCTCGGGATCATTGCCGGAAGCCGCTCGGTCAGCCCCTGGTTCTCATCGCTGATCCCGGGCGAAGATGATGGCAAGGTCAGCGTCGCCAGCACCAGGCTTGAAGGGATGAGCGACCACATCACCCTTCCCGTCAGCCATACCTGGATGATGTTCGCACCCGGCGTCATCCGCCAGACGCTGCATTTCCTTACCCATGGCCGGTTCGCCCGCGCGGAGCCCGCCTCTTCCCCGTGATCTGAACGCTGCCGGCGGAGGCTCTCTATAAGACCAGGAAAGATCGGTCAGCCCTTCACGACACGGTTCACATGGCCCATCTTGCGCCCCAGGCGCCAGGCACCCTTGCCGTAAAGATGCACCGCCGCGCCGCTTTCACGCAAAAGCTCCGGCACGCGTTCGACATCGGCGCCGATCAGGTTCTCCATCACCACATCGCTGTAGCGGGTGCCATCCCCGAGGGGCAGCCCGGCCACCGCGCGGATATGCTGTTCGAACTGGTCCACCACACAGCCCTGCTGCGTCCAGTGGCCCGAATTATGCACCCGTGGCGCGATCTCGTTCACCAGCAGCCCTTCACGGGTGACAAACAGCTCCACCCCCATCACGCCGACATAATCCAGCGCATTGAGGATCCGCGCTGCGATCAGCACCGCATCGCTGCGCAGGGCCGGAGAGATGCGGGCCGGAACCGTCGTGGTCCGCAGGATGCCTTCACTGTGCACATTCTCGCCCGGGTCGAAGGCCGCGACCTGACCATCCGCGCCCCGCGCCGCGATCACCGAAATCTCGCGCTCGAAGGATACGAAACCTTCCAGCACCGAAGGCGCGCCCGCCATGCCCGCCCAGGCGGCGGCGAGGTCGGTTTCCGGCGCAAGCCGCAGCTGCCCCTTGCCGTCATAGCCGAAGCGTGTGGTCTTGAGGATCGAAGGCACACCAAGGCGCGCGACGGCCCCGACCAGATCGGCATGGCTGTCGACCTGCGCGAAAGGCGCGGTCTTCAGGCCAAGGCCGGTCAGAAACTGCTTTTCGGTGATCCGGTCCTGGCTGATCGCCAGTGTCCGGCGATTGGGGCGGATCGGGCGCACCTCTTCGATCGCATCCAGCGCGGCGGTCGGCACATTCTCGAATTCATAGGTGACGACATCGACGCTTTCGGCGAAAGCCCGCAGCGCATCGAGATCCTCATAGGGCGCCGTGGTGACGCGGGCCGCCACATGCCCTGCCGGTGCCGCGCCCGGCTCGTAAATATGGGTGACATAGCCCAGCCGGCTCGCCGCGACCGAGAGCATCCGTCCCAGCTGGCCACCGCCCAGAATGCCGATTACAGCGCCGGGTTCCAGCGGCTTCAACGCGTCAGTCATCTTTCGGCTCCTCGGGGATAGAGGCGGAAAGGGCCGCCCGCCAGGCGTCAAGCCGCGCCGCAATACCCGCATCTGACACGGCAAGGATCCCCGCCGCCATCAGCCCGGCATTGGCCGCGCCTGCTGCGCCTATGGCCATGGTCGCGACCGGAAAGCCCTTCGGCATCTGAAGAATCGAATAAAGGCTGTCGACCCCCGAAAGCGCTTTCGTCTGCACCGGCACGCCGATCACCGGCACCCGGGTCTTGGACGCCATCATCCCCGGCAGATGCGCCGCGCCCCCTGCCCCTGCGATGATCACTTTCAGCCCGCGCGACACGGCAGACTTGCCGTAATCCCAGAGCCGGTCCGGCGTGCGATGGGCCGAGACGATCTTTGCCTCATAGGGGATCCCCAGCTCATCAAGGATCAGCGCGGCCTCTTTCATCGTGGCCCAGTCGGACTGAGACCCCATAATGATGCCGACAGTTACGGTGTCTTCCGGCATGACGCCCCCGTTTCAGCCCTGTGGGATCCGACCCTGTGGGTGCCGGCCCCGTGGTAGCCGGCCCTCTGCCGGTGTCTTTCGGTCCTATAGCGCATGTTCCGACAGGAGCAAGCGTAAGCCGCCGCTCCCGCCCTCAACGATGCTGCGGGCAGCATTGTGGCCTTTGCCATTCTGGCCTGGCTCGCCTATGCCTTGACCTGCCTTTTGAAAGGATGCGCTCCATGTCTCTGCCGCCCCGGACCACCCTGATCCCGTCTCTTGCCGAAGTGAGCGGCAGTTACGACGCGCTGTTCTGCGATCTCTGGGGCTGCGTGCATAATGGCGAAGTGGCCTTCCCGGCCGCAGTCACAGCCCTGCAGGCCGCGCGGGCCAGCGGGGTGACCGTGCTGCTTCTGACCAATTCGCCGCGCCCCAAAGAGGCGGTGATCGCGCAGCTCGACCGGATCGGCGTGCCGCGCGATGCCTGGGACGAGATTGCCACCTCGGGCGATGCGGCGCAGTTCGGGCTCCTGACCGGCGCGGTCGGGCGGCGCGTGTTTCATATTGGTGCGGAAAAGGACATGTCCTTTTTCACCACCTTTGCCGCCGATCTTGCCGGACTGGCGGCGGTTGAGGCCCCGATTACCCTCGTGCCGCTGGCCGAGGCCGAGGGCATCGTCTGCACCGGTCTCAGGGATGACCTGACCGAGACACCCGCCAATTACCGGGCCGAGCTGCTGCTGGCGAAGACCAACGGGCTCAAAATGCTCTGTGCCAATCCCGATATCATTGTCGACTGGGGAGACCGGCGGATCTATTGCGCCGGTGCACTGGCCCAGGCCTATGAGGAAATGGGCGGCGAGACGCTGTATTTCGGCAAGCCGCATCCGCCGATCTATGATCTGGCGCGCCGCCGGCTGGCCGCGCTGACCGGGCGCGACGACATGCGCATCCTCTGCATCGGCGACGGGCTGCCAACCGATATCCGGGGCGCCGGGGCCGAGGATCTGGACGCGCTGTTCATCACCGGCGGAATCCATGCCGAAGAATTCGGCACCGATGCGCAGCATCCCGACCCTGCGCGGCTGAACGCCTGGCTCGCAGAGCAGCAACAGGCGCCGCTTTTTGCGATTCCCGCATTGGCCTGAGCCCGCGCAAGGAATTGAGGCGGTAATTTAATTCCGTTTTCAAGCCATCAATCGTAAATTACTTGCGTCGCAGATTGCTCTGCGCCGCAGCATCTGCTAATCCTGTGGCTGACGGAAAGGATTCGTCCCCACAGGATCAGCCATGATGTTCGACCACAGCCATAATCAGCCGCGCGGCACGATCTGTATCGAGGATCTCGAAATCGGGATGCGCCGCAGCCTGACGAAACAGATCACCGACCGCGATATCGAACTGTTTGCCGAGGTCTCGACCGACCGCAACCCGGTGCATCTGGATGATTCTTATGCCCGGGACACGATTTTCCAGGGTCGCATCGCGCATGGCATGCTGACGGCGGGTCTCATCTCGGCGGTGATCGGCGAACAGCTTCCCGGCCATGGCACCGTCTATCTGGGCCAGAGCCTGAAGTTCATGGCCCCCGTCCGCCCGGGCGATATGGTGACCGCGGAAGTGACGGTCCTGGCGATTGATCACGCGAAACGGCGGGTTACCCTTGAAACCACCGCATCTGTCGGTAAAACAACGGTCCTGAAGGGTGAGGCCGTCGTTCTGGCGCCAAGCCGTAAATTCGACTGACCGGGCCTGACGCAGGACAATCTGAGGCCAGATGATCTGCGCCGTGGCCGAAACGCCTGCGGGGAAGAATGCAGATTCATCAGGACTGGCACTGGCTTGACGCATCGGGCCGTGGAACCTCCTGCGCCCTTGGCAATTTCGATGGCGTACATCTTGGGCATCAGGCGGTGATCGACCTGGCCCGGGGGCCGGCGCCTCTGGGGATCGTGACCTTCGAGCCGCATCCCCGCCAGGTCTTCCAGCGTGATGCGGGCCCGTTCCGGCTGATGAATGCCGAGGCGCGGGCGAACCGGCTGGCAAAGCTCGGGGTCGAACATCTGTTCCAGCTGCCCTTCAATGCAGGCCTCGCGGCACTGACGCCCGAGGAATTCGCGCATAAGGTGCTGGCCGAGGGCCTTGGCATCAGCCATGTGGTGATCGGCGAGGATTTCTGTTTCGGGAAGGGCCGCGCCGGCCGCGCCGAAGACATGAAACGGCTGGGCGAGAAATATGGCTTTACCACCACCATCGCGCCTTTGCTGAAACGGGGCGGGATCGGCATTTCTTCGACCGCGATCCGCGATGCGCTGAGCGAGGGGCGACCGGGCGATGCAGCGGCAATGCTGGGGCACCTGCACCGGATCGAGGGCGCGGTGATCCATGGCGAGAAACGGGGCCGTGAACTGGGCTTCCCAACCGCGAATATGGATCTGACCGGACTGCATCTGCCACGCTTCGGCGTCTATGCGGTCAGGGTCGATGTGCTTTCGGGCCCTCAGGAAGGCAGCTATATGGGGGCCGCAAGCCTCGGCGTGCGGCCGATGTTCAACGGCGTGGCGCCGAATCTTGAAACCTATCTGCTGGATTTCAAAGGGGACCTTTATGGCCGCCACCTTTCAGTGGCGCTCGTGGAATTCCTGCGGCCCGAACTGAAATTCGACGGTTTGCCGGCCCTGATTGCCCAGATGAACCAGGACTGTGATCAGGCGCGGGCGGCGCTCGCTGCAGGCTGACGCCCCGGTTTCTGTGCAGAAACCGGCCCAAAAATCTGCAAAGATTTTTGCGCCCCCCTTTCCATTCGCGGTGAGCGGGATCAAATAGCGCCTATGTCCAGCCTGCGCCCCCGTTTCTGGGAAACCGTCCCGCTCACCAAGATGACGCCTGCCGAATGGGAGGCGCTTTGTGACGGCTGCGGCAAATGCTGCCTGAACAAGCTGGAATTCGAGGATACGGGCGAGCTGGTCTTTACCCGTGTCGCCTGCCGTTTGTTCGACAATGCGACCTGTCTGTGTTCGGATTACACCAACCGCAAGAAACATGTGCCGGAATGCGTATTCCTGACGCCGAAAACGCTGGCGAAGTCCGCGTATTGGATGCCCGAAACCTGCGCCTATAAACGCCTTTATTATAACGAACCGCTTCCCGACTGGCATCCGCTGGTCACCGGCGACCCGGACAGCACCCATACGCTCGGCCCGACGATCCGGGGCCAGACCGTATCCGAGCTGACGGTTCCCGAGGAAGACTGGGAAGATTATCTGCTCGACGAGGAAGAGTGATGCATTTCGCCTCTGACAATTGCTCCGGCGTGGCGCCGCAGATCATGGCGGCGCTGGTTCGCGCCAATGAGGGCCAGGCGCCCGGATACGGCAATGACCCGCTGACCTCGCGGCTGACCGCGCAGATCCGCGAGGTGTTCGACGCGCCCGAGGCCGAAATTGCGCTGGTCCCGACCGGCACCGCCGCAAATGCGCTGTCCCTGGCGGTGCTTGCCGCGCCCTGGAGCGCGATTTTCGCGCATGAGCTGGCCCATATCACCCGGGACGAATGCGGCGCGCCCGAGTTTTTCACCCATGGCGCCAAGCTGGTGCCGGTGCCCGGCGCGCATGGCCGCATGTCACCCGACGCGCTGCGGGCCGTGATCGCGGCCCATGGCACGGGCGGCGTGCACAGCGTTCAGCGCGGCGCGGTCTCGCTGACCAATGTCACCGAGGCCGGTACGGTTTACAGCGCCGCCGAGACCGCGGCGCTTTGTGCAGTGGCGCGTGAATTCGGGTTGCCGGTGCATCTCGATGGCGCGCGCTTTGCCAATGCGGTGGTGGCGACCGGGGCCTCACCCGCCGATCTGAGCTGGCGCGCGGGCGTTGATATCCTCTCGCTGGGCGGCACCAAGAACGGCTGTATGGGGGTCGAGGCGGTGGTTCTGTTCGACCCGTCGCGCGCCTGGGAATTCCAGCTCAGACGCAAGCGCAGCGGGCATCTGCTGTCGAAACACCGCTTTCTGGCGGCCCAGATGTCGGCCTGGCTTGAGAATGGGCTCTGGCTCGACCTTGCAGCCCATGCCAACAGCATGGCGGCACGGCTTGCCGCAGGGCTTACTGCAAAGCCCGGCGTCTCGCTGCGGGGGCCTGTCGAGGCCAATCTGATGTTCACAACCTGGGAGAGCGGTCTGCACGACCGGCTCCGCACTGCCGGGGCGAGCTATTACTCTGAGGATGGCGCCGGTTACGAGGGCGCGCGGCTCGTCACCGGCTGGTCCACCACGCCGGACGATGTGGACCGGTTTCTCGCCCTGATCTGAAGCGCCGGCCGGCCCTCAGCCGCCGGCCAGCAGATCTTGCATTGCGCGTGCAATCTGCTCGGGATGGGTCAGCGGCAGCATATGGCCAGCCCCCACGACCCGGATCCGCCGCGCACCCTGGATGCGCGCCGCCAGCGTATCCAGGATTGCCGGCACGATGGCCGGGCTCTCGCTGCCCTCGGCGAGGAGGACCGGGATCTGCAAGGCCTCGAGCCGGTCCGGCGCGAGCATCCCCGCCGCATCCTCCATCAGGATCGGGTTCAGATTGAACACCAGATACATGCGATCTGCCATATAGCGGCGCTGACGTTCGGGCAGCGCGGCAAAGGGGATGCCACCGCCCCAGGCCCTGTGAAACAGCACCGCCGCCGCGTCGATATCCTGCGCGCCCAGATCAGTCACCCGCTCATGCGCCGTAAAGTTCTCAGCAAAAGCCTGCGTCCCCTTTGCCGCGGCGAAGAGCACCGGTTCGGCGAGGGTCAGACTGCGCACAAGGTCGGGACGCTCCAGCGCGAGGCGCAAAGCGACAGTGCCCCCGAAACTATGACCGATCAGGTCGACCGGCGCCCCGCCCCCGATCTCTGCCGCAAGCTCTGCCGCGATCGCGGTTGCGAGCCCGTGCAGATCCGACCCGGGCGGCGCGCTTTGCCCATGCCCCGGCAGGTCGGGCGCCGTGACCGTCACCTGGGGCAAAAGCTGTGCCAGCCCCGCCCAGGCACCACCATGCGCGAGGCTGCAATGCAGCGCCAGCAGCGGGCGCGCCCCCGATCCGAAGCGCCGCACCGCCGTTTCATGGCCAGCGATTCTGTGCAGGATGGGGTCAGCGCGCCGGTCAGACAGGGTCATGGGATCCTCATTGCGGTCTCAGATGGGCCGTTCGCAGTTGCGAACATGCGTCATTTGGCATTTTCGTGACAGCATGGCCATATGCAGCCCCGGATTGCACGCCGCGCCCCTTTGCCCGGCCTTCCCTCGGTGCTATCCCGCGCGCATCCGATTCCGCTGCCCACACGGAGCCCCAGATCATGGCCGCCATCAACGAGCCGAAACTTATTTCCGGTAATGCCAACCTTCCGCTCGCGAAATCCATCGCGCGCCGCATGTCTATGCATCGCGGCATGTCGATCAGCCTGGTAGACGCCAGGGTCGAGCGCTTCAATGACCAGGAGATCTTTGTCGAAGTATTCGACAATGTGCGCGGCGAGGATATGTATGTCATCCAGCCGACCTCGAACCCGGCGAACGACAACCTGATGGAACTTCTGATCATGGTTGATGCGCTGCGCCGGTCTTCGGCGGCGCGGATCACCGCCGTGATTCCCTATTTCGGCTATGCCCGCCAGGACCGCCGCACCAAGGCGCGCACGCCGATCTCGGCCAAGCTGGTCTCGAACCTGATCCAGACCGCCGGCGTCGACCGCGTGCTGACGCTTGATCTGCATGCCGCCCAGATCCAGGGCTTTTTCGACATCCCGGTCGACAACCTCTATGCCAGCCCGATTTTCTCGCTCGATATCGAGCATCACTTCAAGGGCCAGCTGGATGATGTGATGATCATCTCGCCCGATGTCGGCGGCGTGGCCCGCGCGCGTGAGATCGCAAAGCGCATCAATGCACCGCTCGCCATTGTCGACAAGCGCCGGGAAAAGGCAGGCGAAGTCGCCGAGATGACGGTGATCGGCAATGTCAGCGGCAAGAAATGCATCATCGTCGATGACATCTGCGACACCGCCGGTACCCTGTGCAAAGCGGCCGAAACGCTGATCAATGCCGGCGCAACCGAGGTTCATGCCTATATCACTCATGGCGTCCTCTCTGGACCGGCGGTCGAGCGGGTGACGAAATCGGTGATGAAATCGCTGGTGATCACCGATTCCATCGCACCGACCGATGCCGTGCTGAACTGCCCCAATATCCGCATCGTGCCGACCGCACCGATGTTCGCCCAGGCTGTCCTGAACATCTGGGGCGGCATGTCGGTCTCGTCCCTGTTCGAGACCGAGACCCTGGTTCCGATCTATGAGGGCCTTTATCCGCGCAGCTGAGGCCGGTTTTCCGGGCGGCGGCCCCCACTTCGAGGGAATTCTGCCCCGCTCCGGCCTTAATCTGGCGCGATATCTGCGCGTGAGACAAGGCCGGAGAACCGACTGGTGACTGCGAAACCGGATATCCACGTTCTTCCCCGGCAGGTGACCGCCTGGGCCATGAAGGCGTTGCGCCCGGCTGAATGGCTGCTTCTGACGCTGGTGCTCACGCTTGGAACAGGCTGCCTTGCGCTGATCCTTGCCATGGGCCGGATCGTCGAATGGAGCGGTTTTATCACCGGCATCCTTGCCTCTTTCGGCATCATAGTTGTCGGCGCCTGCGCCCGGATCCGCAGCGGAGCACAGCGGGTTGGCACGGCCGCCATCGGCGTCGGACTGTTCATGGGGTTTACCGCCCTTGTCACTCTGTTCATATATGCCTTGTTCCCCCTGCCACGCCCGATGATCGACCTCGATCTGATGGCGGTTGATGCCGCCCTTGGCTATGACTGGGCGGGCTTCGTCAATGCCCTCGCTGGCTGGCCGTTGCTTGGTCATGCGTTGGGCCTTCTTTACGTCAGCTCGCTCGGGCAGATCATCTTCGTGATCATTCTCCTGAGCTTTCTCGCGCGCGAGACGCAGTTGCAGCGCTTCCTGTTGGTTGGAATGTTGACAATGATCGTGGCAATCACGGTCTGGTGGCTCTGGCCAAGTGTCGGCCCCTCGGCCTGGAGCCAGCCGGAGGCCGAGGCCGCCGCCCAGATCGGGCTGATCTATACTCCACATTACGGTGAGGTGTTGCTGGGCCTCGTACGCGAGGGTCCTCCTGTGATCCGGGCACAGGACATCATGGGAATGGTCGCCTTCCCCTCTTATCATATCGTCATGGCCTGGATGGTGGCATGGTATACGCGCGGGACGATGTTCTTCCTGCCACTGCTGGCTGCGAGCCTCCTGATGGTCCCCGCTACCCTTTCCCATGGCGCGCATCATATGGTCGATCTGATTGCCGGTTCTTTTGTCTTCCTGACCTGTGCCTGGCTTGCAGCCCGACTTTTGCCCGAGCCCGCAACGCGGCCATGATCTGGTGAAAAGAAAGAGGTCTGCAGCCCGAAATCACCGGACCGCTGATATCGTCCGGTGATCTCAGCCGACATTCCAGAGTTCGGAATCGGCCAGCTGGCCGATCGCGGTCCAGTCCGCTCTGACCCTGGCGATACGGCTGTCGCCCCAGGTGCGGAATACGATCTGAAAGCCGGTCTCTGTCACTTCTTCGGCTGCGATATGCGCGCGCAGATTGGTGCGGTTGTCCATGTCCCACATCGAGAGGCCGATCATCACGGCAGGGGGCGACAGATAAGCCTCGGTGAATGTCACTTGGTGACGTGAGTCCCGCTCTCCCTCGCCGACCCACATCCGTCCGCCATCGGCAAAATCCGAGAACAGGATCTTCGATCCCTGTTGAACCCCTATCGGTGTATTGAAGCGTTGCATGATCTGCCGAAAGTAGAATTAGCTGCCCGGACTATAAGCAAAGAACCGGTGAAAAAGAAAAGGCTCCTTCCGCAGAAGGAGCCTTTTCCTGTCTTTTTGCACTGCTCCGGAAGAACAGAGTGGTTAGTGCTTCTGCACCGCGTCGCGCAAGGCTGCCACATCCGAGACGTTCTTCTCGGCCTGGGCCTTGTCTTCAGGCAACGCAGCATCGGCGAGCGAACGTGCCTCGGCGAGGATCTCCTCAAGGATCGTGCTGCTGGCTTCTTCCGCCGGGATTGCCCGTTCCGCCAGCACGGTCACGCCCGAGGGCGAGATATCCGCGAAGCCGCCGGTGACGATATAGGACTTGACGCCCTCCGAGGTCACCGCGCGCAGGATGCCGGGGCGCAGCGTGGTGATGGTGGGGCTGTGCCCCTCCATCGCCGTCATATCGCCGTCAGCGCCGGGGATCTGCACTTCGGTCGCCGGGACCGAGGCGAGACGCCGCTCGGGGCTTACAAGGTCGAATTGCAGATTGCCTGCCATGATGCCCCCTTACGCCGCTGCCGCAGCGAGTTTGGCAGCCTTGGCTTTCACTTCTTCGATGCCGCCGACCATGTAGAAGGCCGCTTCCGGCAGGTGGTCATATTCACCGGCCACAACTGCCTTGAACGAGGCGATGGTGTCTTCCAGCGGAACCTGCTTGCCGTCAGCGCCGGTGAAGACCTTTGCCACGTCGAAGGGCTGCGACAGGAAACGCTCGATCTTACGGGCGCGGGCCACCGTCAGCTTGTCGTCTTCGCTGAGTTCGTCCATGCCGAGGATGGCGATGATGTCCTGCAGCGACTTGTACTTCTGCAGAACACGCTGGACGCTCGTCGCGACGTTGTAATGCTCTTCGCCGATAACCAGCGGGTCGAGCAGGCGCGAGGTCGAGCCGAGCGGGTCCACAGCCGGGTAGATGCCTTTTTCCGAGATCGAACGGTCAAGAACCGTGGTCGCGTCCAGGTGGGCAAACGAGGTTGCAGGTGCCGGGTCGGTAAGGTCGTCGGCCGGAACGTAAACGGCCTGAACCGAGGTGATCGAGCCGTTCTTGGTCGAGGTGATGCGTTCCTGCATCGCGCCCATATCGGTCGCCAGCGTCGGCTGATAGCCCACAGCGGACGGGATACGGCCGAGCAGAGCCGACACTTCCGAACCAGCCTGGGTGAAGCGGAAGATGTTGTCGACGAAGAACAGAACGTCTGCGCCGGTCTCATCGCGGAACTGCTCAGCGATGGTCAGACCCGACAGAGCGATCCGCATACGCGCGCCCGGAGGCTCGTTCATCTGGCCGTAAACCAGGGCGATTTTCGACTTTTCCAGATCGTCCGGAACGATAACGCCGGATTCGATCATCTCGTGGTAAAGGTCGTTGCCTTCACGGGTCCGCTCACCAACGCCTGCGAACACGGACACACCCGAGTGCACTTTCGCGATGTTGTTGATCAGTTCCATGATCAGAACGGTCTTGCCCACGCCGGCGCCGCCGAAGAGGCCGATCTTGCCGCCTTTGGTGTAAGGTGCCAGCAGGTCGATGACCTTGATGCCGGTCACGAGGATCTCGGTCGCGGTCGATTGCTGCGCGAAATCCGGTGCCGGAGCGTGGATCGCGCGGCGGGCTTCGGTGGTGACCGGGCCTTTTTCGTCGACCGGCTCGCCGATGACGTTCAGGATGCGGCCCAGCGTCGCATTACCGACCGGAACCGAGATCGGCGCGCCGAGGTCTTTCACCGGGGCGCCACGGACCAGACCTTCGGTCGCGTCCATAGCCACGGCGCGAACGGTGTTCTCGCCAAGGTGCTGAGCCACTTCGAGAACCAGCGGTTTGCCGTTATTCTCGGTCTCGATTGCGTTCAGAATGGCGGGCAGAGCGCCCTCGAACTGAACGTCCACAACTGCGCCGATGACCTGGGTAACCTTACCCGTGGCGGCAGCTTTCGGTGCTTTTGCCATTGTTCAAATACTCCGGGTTCGTCAGAGCGCCTCAGCGCCCGAGATGATTTCGATAAGTTCCTTGGTGATCGCTGCCTGACGGCTCCGGTTGAACTGGATGGTCAGCTTGTTGATCATGTCGCCGGCGTTGCGGGTCGCGTTGTCCATTGCGGACATCCGCGCGCCCTGCTCGGAGGCGCCGTTTTCAAGGAGGGCGGTGAAGATCTGGGTCGCGATGTTGCGCGGCAGCAGGTCGGCGAGAATGGTCTCTTCCGAAGGCTCGTAATCATAGAGCGACGATGCCGCCCCTGCCTCGGATTCGAATTTCGCCGGGATGATCTGCTGCGCGGTCGGGATCTGGCTGATCACCGACTGGAAGCGCGAGAAGAACACCGTGACCACATCGGCTTCGCCATTGTCGAAATAGGCCGTCGCCTGACGCGCGATATCCGCCGCATTGGCATAGCCGACGCGTTTGACATCCGACAGGTCGATATGGCCGACAAAGGCATGGGCCCAGTCGCGCTTCAGCTGTTCGCGGCCTTTTTTGCCGACGGTGAGGATCTTCACCGTCTTGCCCTGAGCGGTCAGCTCCTGGGCATGGGTCCGCGCCAGTTTGGCGATGGACGAGTTGAACCCGCCGCACAGCCCGCGCTCTGCCGTCATCACCACCAGAAGGTGGGTCTGGTCTTTGCCAGAGCCGGCCAGAAGGCGCGGGGCGCCTTCCGATCCGGCCACGCCGGCGGCGAGCGAGGTCATCACCGCGCTCATCCGGTCAGCATAGGGGCGACCGGCTTCCGCTGCCTCCTGCGCACGGCGCAGTTTGGCAGCGGCGACCATTTGCATCGCCTTGGTGATCTTCCGCGTGTTCTTAACGCTGTTGATCCGGTTTTTAAGGTCCTTAAGGCTGGGCATTTGCCTTCTCCTTCAGGGCTCTTATGCGAAGTCTTTGGCGAATGCCGCGATAGCGTCTTTCAGCTTGGTCTCGTCTGCGCCTTTGATCTTCGGATCAGCCGTGGTCAGCCAGTCGAGGATCTCTTTCTTCGGGCCGCGCAGGTAAGCAAGCAGACCAGCCTCGAAACGACCAACGTCTTTCACGGCGACCTTGTCGAGGAAACCGGCGGTGCCCGCATAGATCACGGCGACGATTTCGGCATTGGTCAGCGGCGAATATTGCGCCTGCTTCATCAGTTCGGTCAGGCGTGCACCGCGGTTGAGGAGCGCCTGGGTCGAAGCGTCGAGGTCCGAACCGAACTGAGCGAAAGCCGCCATCTCGCGGTATTGAGCGAGCGACAGTTTCACCGGGCCAGCCACGGTTTTCATCGAGTTGGTCTGAGCGGACGACCCCACGCGGGACACCGACAGACCGGTGTTCACGGCCGGACGGATGCCCTGATAGAAGAGCTCGGTCTCAAGGAAGATCTGGCCGTCGGTGATCGAGATCACGTTGGTCGGGATGAAGGCCGACACGTCGCCGCCTTGCGTTTCAATGACCGGCAGTGCGGTCAGCGAGCCCGAACCGAAATCTTCGTTCAGTTTCGACGAACGCTCCAGCAGGCGGGAGTGCAGGTAGAACACGTCGCCCGGGTATGCTTCGCGGCCCGGCGGGCGGCGCAGCAGGAGCGACATCTGACGGTAAGCCACAGCCTGCTTGGAGAGATCATCATAGATGATCAGGGCATGGCGGCCATTGTCGCGGAAGAATTCTGCCATAGCGGTCGCCGAATAGGGCGCCAGGTATTGCAGCGGTGCCGGGTCCGAAGCGGTCGCGGCCACAACGATGGTGTAAGCCAGCGCGCCGGTCTCTTCGAGTTTCTTCACCAGCTGAGCGACGGTCGAACGCTTCTGACCGATAGCCACATAGATGCAGTAAAGCTTCTTCGACTCGTCGTCGCCAGCAGCCTCGTTATAGGACTTCTGGTTCAGAATGGTGTCGAGCGCCACAGCGGTTTTACCGGTCTGACGGTCGCCGATGATCAGTTCGCGCTGACCACGGCCAACCGGGATCATCGCGTCGATTGCCTTGAGGCCGGTCGCCATCGGCTCATGCACCGATTTACGCGGAATGATGCCCGGGGCTTTGACATCGGCCACGCGGCGCTCGGATGCCGCGATCGGGCCTTTGCCGTCGATCGGGTTGCCGAGACCGTCAACGACACGGCCGAGCAGAGCGTTACCAGCCGGCACGTCCACAATGGACTTGGTGCGCTTGACGGTATCGCCTTCTTTGATGTCCTGGTCGGAACCGAAGATAACGACACCAACGTTGTCGACTTCGAGGTTCAGCGCCATGCCGCGGATGCCGCCGGGGAATTCGACCATCTCGCCGGCCTGGATATTGTCCAGCCCGTGAACGCGGGCGATACCGTCACCGACGGACAGCACGCGACCGATTTCGGTCACTTCGGCGTCTTTGCCAAAGTTCTTGATCTGCTCTTTCAGGATCGCAGAGATCTCAGCAGCCTGAATTCCCATCACCCAACCTCTTTCATAGCATTCTGCAGGGAAGCGAGCTTCGACTTGACCGACGTATCGATCATGGTCGAGCCCAGCTTGACGATAAGACCGCCGATGAGGCTTTCATCGACGGTTGCGTTCAGTTTGACGGTCTTGCCGACCTTGGCTTTCAGCGTGGCGGTCAGCTTGGTGACCTGCTCGGTGGTCAGAGCCACAGCCGAGGTCACTTCGGCGGTCACTTCGCCTTTTTCTTCCGCGATGCGCTCGCGCAGCACGGTCAGGAATTGCGGCAGCACGAAGAGGCGGCGCTTGTCGGCCATCAGACCCAGCGTATTCGCGGTCAGCTCATTGAGCTTCATTGCCTGCGCGACGGCCGCAATGGCTTTCGCCTGGTCGTCACGCGTCACCACCGGCGAGGCGATCATCGCGCCCAGATCCGGGGCTGCAGCAAGGGCGTCGGTCAGCGCTGCGGCATCGGCCTCAACGGCTTTCAGCGCGCCCCCTTCTTTCGCCAGATCGAAAAGCGCGGTGGCATATCGCGCGGCAATGCCCTGAGAGATCGAAGCTGATTCCGCCACGGTCGTCCTTCCCATCTATCCGGTCTCACCCTGCCCGACCACCGGCGTCGCCATCGTGCGTGCGCCATGGACAAAGGGAGACCTTTGTATCCGCTGTCGCGGGCGTCATTAACAGAGCATGACCAGCCCCGCAACCTTGTCAGTCGCGCTTTCGTGAGGGTTTCGGCCCCGATATCACGCCAGTCGGGCGCGGGGCGCAGGGCTGCGACTCTTTGTAGCGGGTCACTGCGCCTGATTGACGCATTCCCGCCCATTCGCCCACCCGTTCGGGCAGAATCACATCAGCGCCCGACAGTGGCAAATATCGGGTCAAAAGCCGGGGCACCAGGCGGCGCCGCAGGTGACCGGCAAAGCCTTCAGCCGCAGCACCCCGTTCAGTCGCGGCCAGGCAGTTTTACGGCGGTCGGAGCGGCCTGGATCCTGCCCGTCGCTGTCCTTCCGGTTGAGGTCCTGGCAGCTGAATTCCTGCCGGTGGTGATATTGTTCAGCGCAGGCTCCGGCGGCGGCCCGCCCCGCACCCCTTCCAGCACCTTCAGAGGCCGCGTCACCACTGCCTTCAGCCCGCCCCGTGTCGGCGCATAGACCTGCTTGGTCGCCTCGATGATCAGGATCCCCCCGGACAGCCAGGGCAGGCGGCGGCCCATCCGTTCCCACAGATCGGCGGTCCTGAGCCAGAAGGGCGCCTGGCTTGGTGGCGCATGCAGCACGGTCGCGCTGCGTTCAGGCGTGAAGCCATGCAGCCGCAGCTGTGCCTCGAGCTGCGCGCCGGAATAGGGACGGCCATAGCCAAAAGGCGTCCCGTCGCGCCGCGCCCAGAGACCCGAACGGTTCGGCACCACAAACACCGCCCTCCCGCCAGGGCCAAGGACGCGATGCGCCTCTTCCAGCACCGATGGCGGCTGGTCCGATGTCTCCAGCCCATGCATCAGCACCAGGCGGTCGACAAACCCGGTCGATATGGGCCAGGCGGATTCCTCGCACAGGACCGAGACATTGGGCATTCCCGCAGGCCAGGGCATCACGCCCTGCTGGCCCGGCATCAGCCCGATCACCCGGCGCGCCTCTTCGAGCCAGGGGCGCAACAGCGGTACCGCAAAGCCAAAGCCCGCAACCGTCTGCCCCGCCATCTGCCCGGCGCCTGCCGGCCACATCCGCACGAGCTGATCCCGGATCGCACGCTGCGCCACCCGCCCAAGCTGGGTGCGGTAATAGAAATCTCTCAGATCCTGCACGTCGAGGTGCATTGCGGTTGCTGGCTCCCTCTGGTGAACTGAGGCGGATAAAGGTGAACTGAAGCAGATACTGGCCCCAGGGCGGTACAGACCGCCCATCTTAACGGCAGGAAAAGGAAAAGCTATGGCTCTCGAACTGGTAACGATCCCCTGCCTCAAGGACAATTTCGCCTTCCTGCTGCATGATGCCGCCAGTGGAGACACCGCATTGATCGACGCCCCCGAGCCCGGCCCTGTTCTGGCCGCGCTGGCGGAACGCGGCTGGACCCTTGGCCAGATCCTTCTCACCCATCACGACTGGGATCATATCGACGGCGTGCCCGGCATTGTCGCGGCCACCGGCGCAAAGGTGCTGGGTGCGGCAAAGGATGTGCATCGCCTGCCGCCGCTCGACCGCGCCCTGAGCGAAGGCGACCATATCCGGCTGGGCAGTGAAGAGGCGGTCGTGATCGAAACCCCCGGCCATACTCTGGGCCATGTCAGCTATCATTTCCCGGTTTCGGGATTTGTTTTCACCGCCGACACGCTGATGGCCGCGGGCTGCGGCCGCATTTTCGAAGGCACAGCCCCCATGATGTGGCAAAGCCTGTCGAAACTCGCGGCTTTGCCACCCGAAACGCTCGTGGGATCGGGGCATGATTACCTCGACAGCAATCTGCGCTTTGCCCTGACCCTTGAACCAGAGAATTCCGCACTTATCTCCCGTATCGAAGCTCTGGCCGGGCTGCGCCGCGAAGGTCGCCTGCCAATGCCCTCCACCCTTTCCGACGAGCTGGCCACCAATCCGTTTCTGCGCGCCCATCTGCCGCAGCTGAAACAGGCGGTGGGCCTGCCCGATGCCCCAGATGACGTGGTTTTCGCCGAAATCCGAGCGCGTAAGGACAGGTTCTGATCCAATTGCAGCGGGAGGTATCACATTCCTGCAATCCAAAGACAGAATTCGCGGGGGGGATCAGATTGCGCTTGAAGTACGCTGAATAAAACCGATCTTTAACTATATGAGGCCACGGTCGGAAAAGGACCTGAAAATCCCCCCGGCCCCGAGGAACAGGAGCAGGCAGTGCCGTCATTCTCGTCCACGCTCGAACAAGCCATTCATGGTGCGCTGGCTCTGGCCAATGCCCGCCGTCATGAACTGGCAACCCTTGAACATCTTTTGCTGGCCCTGATTGATGAACCCGACGCCGCCCGGGTGATGAAAGCCTGCTCGGTCGATCTGGATGAGCTGCGCAAGACGCTGACCGATTTCGTTGATGAGGATCTTTCGACCCTGGTCACCAGTGTCGAAGGGTCGGAAGCTGTGCCGACCGCCGCCTTCCAGCGCGTGATCCAGCGCGCGGCGATCCATGTGCAGTCTTCGGGCCGCACCGAAGTGACCGGCGCCAATGTGCTGGTCGCGATCTTTGCCGAACGTGAATCAAACGCGGCCTATTTCCTGCAGGAACAGGATATGACCCGTTATGATGCGGTGAATTTCATCGCACATGGCGTGGCCAAGAACCCCGCCTTCGGCGAGGCGCGCCCGATCCAGGGCGCCGATGAGCCGCAAGAAACCCCGAAAGCCGAGGCTGGCGAGGCGAAAGAGTCGGCGCTGTCGAAATATTGCGTCGATCTGAACGTCAAAGCGCGCAAGGGCGAGGTCGATCCGCTGATCGGCCGCGAAGCCGAGGTCGAGCGCGCGATCCAGGTCCTGTGCCGCCGTCGCAAGAACAACCCGCTGCTGGTCGGTGACCCCGGCGTGGGCAAAACCGCGATTGCCGAAGGCCTCGCCTGGAAAATCGTGCGCGGTGAAGTTCCCGAGGTGCTGTCAGGTGCCACCATCTTCTCGCTCGATATGGGCGCGCTGCTGGCCGGCACCCGCTATCGCGGCGATTTCGAGGAACGCCTGAAGGCGGTCGTCAAAGAGATGGAAGATCACCCCGACGGGATCCTCTTCATCGACGAGATCCATACGGTGATCGGCGCCGGTGCGACTTCGGGCGGCGCGATGGATGCCTCGAACCTGCTGAAACCTGCTTTGCAGGGCGGCAAACTGCGGACGATGGGCTCGACGACCTATAAGGAGTTCCGTCAGCATTTCGAGAAAGACCGCGCGCTGAGCCGGCGCTTCCAGAAAATCGACGTGAACGAGCCTTCGGTTCCCGACACCATCAAGATCCTGATGGGGCTGAAGCCGCATTTCGAAGAGCATCACGACCTGCGCTATACCAATGACGCGATCAAAACCGCGGTCGAGCTGGCGCATCGCTATATCAACGACCGCAAACTGCCGGATTCGGCGATCGACGTGATCGATGAAGCCGGAGCTGCGCAGCATCTCGTGTCGGAATCGAAACGCCGCAAGCAGATCGGGACGAAAGAGATCGAAGCCGTGGTGGCCAAGATCGCCCGTATCCCGCCGAAAAACGTCTCGAAAGACGATGCAGAAGTGCTGCGCGATATGGAAAAGACGCTGAAGCGGCTGGTCTTCGGCCAGGACAAGGCGATTGAGGCGCTGTCTGCGTCGATCAAACTGGCACGCGCCGGTCTGCGCGAGCCTGAAAAGCCCATCGGAAATTATCTCTTCACCGGCCCGACCGGCGTTGGCAAAACCGAAGTGGCAAAGCAGCTTGCGAATACGCTGGGGGTCGAACTCCTGCGCTTCGACATGTCGGAATATATGGAGAAACATGCGGTCTCCCGTCTGATCGGCGCGCCTCCGGGCTATGTCGGTTTCGACCAGGGCGGCATGCTGACCGATGGCGTCGACCAACATCCGCATTGCGTGCTGCTGCTTGATGAGATCGAAAAGGCGCATCCGGATGTCTTCAACATCCTGTTGCAGGTGATGGATCACGGCAAGCTGACCGACCATAACGGCAGGGCAGTCGATTTCCGCAATGTGATCCTGATCATGACCTCGAATGCCGGCGCCTCGGACATGGCCAAGGCCGCCATCGGCTTTGGCCGCGAAAAGCGCACCGGCGAAGATACGGCGGCGGTGGAGCGCACCTTCACCCCCGAATTCCGCAACCGTCTCGATGCGGTCGTGGCCTTCGGCGCGCTGCCGAAAGAGGTGATCCTGCAGGTGGTCGAGAAATTCGTCCTCCAGCTGGAAGCGCAGCTTATCGACCGCGGCGTCCATATCGAACTGTCCTCCGAGGCTGCCGCATGGCTTGCCGATAAGGGCTATGACGACAAGATGGGCGCCCGCCCGCTGGGCCGCGTGATCCAGGAGCATATCAAGAAGCCGCTGGCCGAAGAGCTGCTGTTTGGTGATCTGCAAAAAGGCGGTGTGGTGAAAGTGGTGGTGAAAGACGGCGCCATTGAGCTGCAGATCCAGGAGCCGGTCAAACCCCGGATCACCGGATCGAAACCGCCGCTCCTGACGGCCGAATGACGTAAAAACCCCCGCCACAGGCGGGGGTTTTCGTCTGGCGCGCCGGCCCGGCCACACGCTTCGCGAAACGGAGCGCGCCGCCCGTTCGGGATCCGTGCGGATCTGTTCCCTCACGGGCTGTTTTCACCGCAGGCGGCACTCTCCGGGATACCTGATGACGTGAAGTGCTTCGTCCGGAACAGGCGGCAGCCTTGATGCGAGAGAGCCTGCCACCCGATGCGGGGCCGATCCCCCGCAGTCTGACCAGGCAGACTCTCTGTCACGCGGCGCCTTTACTCCAGTCGTCCGAAACCCCGGACGAACCGCCCGCCTGACCGCGTTTGCGGGTGATGGATCGGACTGATGCTGATCCCGACACGGCCATCGGTCGGAGAGATCTGGGGTCCCTCCGGATGCCGATGGATGAAGGCAGGTTCGCTCCAAGGCGGGATCTGGCCGATATCGGGCAGCAGCGTGGCTCAGCCAGTGAGGCGTAAGTCTGCGTTCAGCTGCGCGCGAATTGCGTCCGGCGCGCGCCCATGATCGGGATGTCGGATCGTCTGAGCAGGTGAATTTCCGGTCCGCAACCGCAGCCAGATGACCGGCTTCTGTGCCACACCAGCGTGCCAATATGTGCGGTCCGAGCCTGCGCCGCCCCGGCGAGTAGCCTGACCCTGGCAATAGCTCGGCAAATTATCAGCATGTCGCGAGATGGCAAGATGGGCCAAGGTGCCTTCGGCCCGCCACCGCTCCCGACAGGCCTGGCCCGGGCGGATTGCGCCCATCGTGAGAACGTGTGGAAACGACGTCGCACCGTTCAGCGCGATCCTCGCCGGTTTTGCCTGATCGGAGCCGTCGCCGGGCAGATTATCCGCGCAGGGTCGATCACGTGTCAGATGCTCAGCAGGTGGTCTGCCAGATCGCCACAAGGGGCAAAGTGCAAACCGGTTCCCTGGCACTCCCGACATCCGGCCTGCATCTTCTGACCCGCCCCTTCCCCCCCCCGACACTCAAGGCCGGCGTTTCCGCCATGAATGGCAGCAATCGCCAGACGCAGGGGAGGCAGGCTGTCCGGATCGAAGGAGCGCGCGGCGGGCACAGCCAACGGGCAGTTTCCACCCGCCCGCGGGGCTGCGCGCATTTGCAGAGCGAGCCGAACAATCCTTTCGTTGTGGGATGCTTCAGCCCACCTCCTGTCGTTCCTGCCACCCTGGATCAGGGCGGAAAGATCCGTTCTGCCTGCTCTCTCCCATCGCCCGCAAAATAGCGACAAAGCTGCGAATGATCCTTGATGCCATAGCCGCCCCCCTCTGGCCCCGGGGCACACAGAAGCGAGGGTCAGGCCAGCCACGGGCATGCGCCTTTGCAGCTACCCGTTCAGCGCTCTGTCAGTTTCAGCTCGATACGGCGGTTTTGCGCCCGCGCCTGTTCGCTGTCACCGGGAACCACCGGGCGGAATTCGCCAAACCCGGCCGCCGCAAGATGGTCTGGCGGAAAGCCGAGATCGGTCTGCATGAACCGCACCACCGACAGAGCCCGCGCCTGGCTGAGTTCCCAGTTGTCGCGGAACGCGCCGCCGCCGGAAAGCGGCACGTTATCGGTATGGCCGTCAACGCGGATGATCCAGTCGATCCCATCGGGGATCTGCTGGCGGATCTCGTTCAGGATCGCGACCACACCGGCGATCTGGCTGCGCCCTTCCGGGGACAGGTCGGCCGAGCCGGGCCGGAACAGCACTTCGGAAGAGAACACAAAGCGGTCGCCGACCACCCGGACGCCCTCGCGGTCCGAGAGCAGCGTGGAAAGCTGGCCGAAGAATTCCGAGCGGAAGCGCTCCAGATCCTGGTTCGCCGCTTCGAGCCGGAGACGCTCTGCCGCTTCCAGCTCGGCCCGGGCGCGCTGCTCGACCGCGACCTGAGCCAGCGCCGCATTCAGATCCTGGCCGAGCGATTCCAGCTGCAGCTGTGACGCCTCCCGCGCGGTTTCGGCATCATCCAACACGGCCCGAAGCGCGCCGAGCTGGCTGCGCAACTCTGCAAGCTGCTGGTTCAACAGCTCCATTTCCTGCGCGGCTTTCAGGACCTTTTCCTGTTCCGCCAGCAAGGCCGTCTGCGCCGCCGACAGAACCGCCTCTTTTTCGCTTTGCGCTGCCGCACCGCTTGCGGCCGCAGTCCGGGCGGCGGCGAGCAGGGTCAGCGTCTCTTCCGCCCGCTTGCGTTCCGCTTCCAGCGCCAGCGTCATCGCGGTCAGTTCCGTCTGTGCCCCTTCCAGCCGCTGGCGCAGGGCCGCAAGCGCCGCCGCATCGACGAGCGCCGCGGCTTCCTTCTCGCCGAGCTCGATCTTTGCTGCCTCAAGCGCTGCCTTATCGGCCGTTTCCGACGCCCTCATCTCTGCCAGCATCGCCTCGAGCGCCGCGCGCCGTGCCGCATCAAGACGCGCAGCTTCGGTCACGGCATCAACCTCGCTGCGCGCCGTCGCCAGAGCGAGGCGCATCGCATCCGCTTCGGTCGTCAGCCGGGCATGGTCTTCCTTCACTTCCGCTGCCTCTGCCGCGCTGGCGGTCGCCCTGGTCTCGGCGAGCGTTCTCGCGGCGATCAGCGCCGCGACCTGGGTCTCGAAATCGGTGATCCGCGCCGTTGCCGAAGCCAGCTCGCCCTCACGTGCCGCAAGATCGGCGCGCAGACCGGTGATCACGCCTGCCTGCCGCTCGCCCTGCGCAAGGGCCGAGGTCAATGAGGCCTGGAGACCGCCGACCTCGCCCTGCAATTCGCCCACCCGCCGCCGCTCCATCCCGAGCGCCTCGGACAGTGCCGAAACCTGCTGGTTCAGCGAGGAAAGTTCGCTGTCGCGGACGGTGATCTGTTCCTGGAGCACCGATTGCATGACGGTGAAAATGGTGAGAACGAACATCAGCACCATCAGAAGCGTCGTCACCGCATCGACGAAACCCGGCCAGATCAGACTGGAATCGCGACGATTTCGTGAGAGCGCCATGCCTCAGCTCCGCGCGGGGGGCTGAGGCTGACGGGCAAGCTGCCGCACCGCCAGCGTCAGCTGCGCGAGATCATGGCGCAGATCGGCAAGGGTCTCCTGCCGACCGGCGCTGATTTCCTCGAGAACCCGCAGCATCTGCACATCGATCGAGCGCAGTCGCATCCGGCTTTCGGGATCCTCGCCGGCAGGGCCGGTCTTTGACAGCGCCGCCAGAAGCCGCTCCTGCCCCTCGGCCATCCGGCGCAGAAGGGCCAGCGTCTCTTCGTCCGGGACATGCCGGGTTCGTTCTGCGGCCCGTTCTGCGGCCCGTTGCGCAGCCTGACCTTCCGCTTGCTGAGCCGCCGCCTGCTGCGCCGCCGCAAGCTGTGCCACGGCCAAAGACAATCCCTCCAGCCGCTGCTGCAGCCCCGCCCGCGCCTGATCGGCCTGGATGTAATGCGCCTGCATTCCCTCCATCTGCGTGGCCAGCTGGTCGAGCACCATCACAGCTGCCGACTGATCGCCACCACCCGCATCGCCTTCTGCAAGACCGATCCGTGTGATCGAAGACAGCCATTCTTCCAGCTCGCGGTAAAATCGGTTCTGGCCATGGCCGGCGAAGAGTTCGAGAAGGCCGAGCACAAGCGAGCCACCAAGACCCAGCAGTGACGAGGAAAACGCGGTCCCCATGCCGCCCAGCTGGCCCTCAAGCCCCTGCATCAGTTTGCCGAAAATCGCGATGCCGCTTTCGCCTTCTTTGGGCGAAAGGCTGCGAATGGTTTCGACCACCGAAGGCACCGTGGTGGCCAGCCCCCAGAAGGTGCCGAGAAGCCCGAGGAACACCAGAAGGTTGATCAGATATCTGGTGATATCGCGCGCCTCGTCCACCCTTTGCGCAACAGAATCAAGGATCGACCGGCCGGAGCTGGATGAGATGGCAAGCCCCCGCCCGGTCCGTGATTTCAGAAGCGAGGCCAGTGGTGCCAGCAGCAACGGCGCCTGGGTCTCATCGACGCCAGGTGTCTCGCGGACAAAATTCTCGATCCAGCTGACCGATTGCGCAAGGATCCAGACCTGCCAGAAACAGGTGATCACCCCCAGGATGAAGACGAAAGCGATCATCCCGTTCAGCCAGGGATTGATCAGCATGATGTCTTCAAGACGTTTGTGCATGAACCAGACGCCCACTGCCACCAGGGCGCAGACGATCAACATGGTTACAATGGCGCGGATCGGCTGGCTGAAGGTCGTGCCGACCGCCTCGCGCGACCGGGAACCCGGCGTTGCCTCGGGTCTTTGCATGAAGAACTGCCTGCCAGGTTGACTGCTTTTGTCAACCTTAGCAGGTTGCGCCGCGCTGCCAAATGAAATCCTGATGTCAGCCAGCAAGTGTTAAGCGCCGGAGCCTCCGGTTGTAACATGAGACGCAGGGGGCAGCTCCCCTGCTCTGCCTCATCCCGCGATGCGGCGCACCCTGTCCGAGAGCCAGTCAAGTTCGGGATCCGCAATGCCCAGCTCGGCCAGATGCTGCGTCGTCGACCAGAGATAGTCGCGGTTCGGACCGCGCCCGCCATGGGCCTGGGCGATGATCCCGGCCTGCTCTTCCAGCCCGAGGGCGCCGGTATATTGCACGTGATGCCGGTCGACGACATAGGCCAGCGCCCTGATCCCGCCCGCGGCAGTCTCCAGCTGTACCGAGACCTCGATATAGGCGGAGGAAACCAGCTCGCGCTCGCGCAAAGCGGCAAGCGTCGTGGCTTCCTCGCCCGGCTCGACGCGGAAGGCGAGGCCGTCGCAATGGCCCGCCGCATCCGCATCCAGGGCCAGCACGAGGCCCGGGTTCTCCTCGCTGCCGCGATGATGGATCGACCACATACAGAAACTGCGGCGCCAGCCACGCGCACGGGCCAGCCGACGTTCGGCCACCGGGAATTCCGGGTTCCAGATCAGCGAGCCATAGCCAAAGATCCAGAGCGGGTCGGCGGTGAGGACGGGGTCGGCTTCGGGCAAGGCTGGCTCTCCTGTGTCTCAACCTGTAAACACTGAAACGGGCTGTCAGGAAAAGGGGCAAGCAATGCGCTGGCTGATCGGAATTGGTGCGGTATTCCTTACACTCTGGTGCGGCTGGTGGTTTGCCGGGCGCTATGTGATCCTCAGTCAGACCGAACAGCTGATCGCGGATCAGCGCGCTTCGGGGGCAATGCTGGATCTGCCGGGCTTTGGCCTGACCGGGTTCCCAAGCCGCTTTGACCTTTCAACTGAGAGCATCGCTTACAGCGATCCTTCGGGCATGATCCGCTATCAGGGCGGCGCGGCCTATGCCTATGCGATGACCTGGAAGCCCTGGCATCTGGTTTTCTGGCTGCCCGACAGCCAGGTGATCACCCTGGGAGATCAGGTGTTTCAGCTCGACGGCAGCAAACTTCATGCCAGCCTGCGCGCGGCGCCTGCGCTGGATCTGCCGCTGGCGCTGGCGGCATTCTCGGCCGAAACGCTGAATGTGACCCGGAATTCGGGCCTGTCGCTGGGTTTTGGCCCTTCGAGCCTGCGGATCGAGGCCGCAGACGCGCCGAACAGCTATCATCTCGGGGCGACCCTGACGGCGATCCGGCCGGATCCGGCATTCCTTGCCACGCTGGCGGCGGTCGAGCTGCCCCAGGCACCTGAAAGCGCACTGCCCGCCCAGATCGACCGGTTCCACTTCAACACCATCGTCACCCTGACGGCGCCGCTCGACCGGCATGCCGGTGCGACAAATCCGCAGGTTGTGTCGGTCGGGATCACCGATATCTCGCTGACCTGGGGCGAGCTGCAGCTGGTGACTTCAGGCAATATCGCGCCCGACAGCGAGGGTTTTGCTGCCGGGACCGTCACGCTGACAGTCCGGGGATGGGAACAGCTGCCGCGCCTGTTGGTTGCGGCAGGCGTGATCGCGCCGAATATGGCCGGGTATCTGTCCAGCATGTTGCGAGGCATGGCCCAGCAGAATGCGGAAACCCAGGAAGTCAGGATGGATCTGGTGCTGAAAGACGGGCTGATGAATTTCGGGCCGCTGCCGCTGGGTCCGGCGCCGAAACTTGGCGCCCTGCCTGCACCGCAGGGCTGAGGACCGGTCCCGCCTGAGAATTGGGACGCCTGAAATTGCGGGCGCCTCAGCGGCAATAGGCGCCGTTGCGATGGCTGGCGGTATCGAAATGCATATGGTCTTCGTGATAGCCGTCCGAGCCTGGGCCAAGCGTGGTGCCAAAGATGCCGCAGGCGCCCCTATGGGCCTTGCGCATCGTCTGATCAAACCCGCCCAGCACCCGCAGCACTTTGCCTGAAGCAAGCCGCAGGCCCGAGATATCCACCGCCTTGCCACGCCCGTGTTCAGAGACTTTGGCCCCTTTTTTGTTGTTCCGGGGGCGGCAGACATAGTGGCCGGCGATCTGCAATTCGGTGATCTGATTGCCATAGGCCGGTTGTGCGACACGCTCGACCCAGGTGTTCAGCGCTTTGGCTGTGCCACAGTCGACGGTCACCGCCATCGAAAGCCGGACGCCTGAAACCGAGGTGACCCGCACCCCGTCCGGCAGGCCGCAGCCCTGAACTTTCGAGGTGATCGGCGCGATTTTCTCGCCCTTGATCGCGGCGACGCCGCAAACCGAGCCTTTGACGGAGACCGGCTCTTTCGATTTCTTCTTGCCCCTGCCGGTGTCTTTCTCGGGCACCACCTTTGGCACGGTGGCCGATACGGGGATTGCCGCCGAAGCCAGGCCGATGATTTTGGCCGGCCGCTGCTTTGGCCGCTGCGAGGTCATTAGCCCTGCCGCATTCGCCTCTGTCACCGGGGGGGGCGCAGCAGTTTCAGGGGCTGGGGCGGATTTCGTCTGTGCCAGCTTTTCCACCGCCTTCGGGCGGGCTTTGGGACGCGGGCCGGGGGCCGGCGGAGCCGCCGCAGGTGCGACCACCGCAGCCGTCTCGGGAACAGGTGACGGCGCTGCTTTTGCCGCCGGGGCGACGCTCGCCGGGCCTGGACTTGCAGCCGATTGCGGCAGCGGCATCGACGCCGGCAGCATCTCTCCGATCGAGGGCAGATGCGGCGCGGCTTCGGCCATGACAGGCCCGGTGACTGGTCCAGTGTCCGGGCCTGTAACAGGCATAGCCACTTTGTTGGAGGAACTGAGCCGGATCACATCCAGCCGGGGATTGGCCGGCGGCGCCGGAACCACCGGCTTTGCCGCCGCCACAGCGGGCGCAGGCAGGCCCGGACCAATCAGCGCGGTGACAGGGGCGGATATCGTCGCGGGACCCGAAGGAGTGGAGGCTGCAAGCACAGGATTGGCCAGCGGGCGCGGCGAGCGCTTCATCGGCTCGGCAAGGGCCGGAGTCATCGCCAGCGGGAAAAGCAGCAAAAGGGCCGCAAACCTGGGCTTCATCATCGTCTCCCCTCCGAACGGAACCGTCCCTGCCCCCGCAAGATGGCGGTCAGGCTCCGGCCCTGTCCGGCGCGTCACTCTCCACCGGGCCAGACTCGGTCAGACCGGCATCCGCCGAACCGGCCTCATCGCCCTTATGGCGCGCGGCCCGTCCAAAATCCGGAGCCGAAGTATCCTGACCTGCCTCGATGATGCCACGCCGGATTTCACGGGTGCGGGAGAAATAGGCATGAAGCTGCTCACCCTCGCCCATGCGGATCTGGCGCTGAAGCATGAACAGCTCTTCGGTGAAACGCCCGAGGATATCGAGCACCGCTTCCTTATTGGTCAGGAAGACATCGCGCCACATGGTCGGGTCCGAGGCCGCAATGCGGGTAAAGTCACGGAAACCGGAGGCGGAATATTTGATCACCTCTTCCTGGGTGACACGGCTGAGATGGTCCGCGACCCCCACCATGGTGAAGGCGATCAGATGCGGCGTATGCGAGACGACGGCCAGAACCAGATCATGGCGCTTCGGCTCCATCTCATCGACATTGGCGCCGATGGCTTCGAGCAGCGCCCGCAACCGGGCCAGCGGGCCGGGCGCCTGGCCTTCCAGCGGCGTCAGCAGCCACCAGCGGTTTTCAAACAGCGTCGCGAAACCGGATCGCGGCCCGGAATATTCGGTTCCCGCCAGCGGATGGCCGGGGATGAAATGCACGCCCGCAGGGATATGCGGCGCAACCGCCTCAATCACCGCCTCTTTGACCGAGCCGACATCGGTAACCACCGCGCCCGGTTTCAGATGCGGCGCGATCTCGGCCGCGATCTCGCCCATCACTCCCACCGGGACCGCAAGCACCACCAGATCGGCCCCCGCGACAGCCTCGGCCGCGCTGTCCGTCACCCGGTCGCAAAACAGCTCCAGCGCGATGGCACGGGTTTCTGCGGAACGGGCATAGCCGGTGATCTCGTCGCAAAGCCCTTTGGCCCGCAGCGCATGCGCCATGGAAGAGGCGATCAGCCCCAGCCCGATTAAGGCAATGCGCGGAAAAGCGGCGCGCGAAGACCTGCCCGGCGCGCCTGCACTCATTTCTGCGCCTTGAACTGGTTCACCGCATGGGCCACCCGGCGGCAGCTGGCCTCATCGCCAACGGTGATGCGCAGGCAATTGGGCAGTTTATAGCCCGAGACGCGGCGTACGATCAGGCCTTCCTTTTGCAGCCAGGCATCACAGGCCTCGGCCTCATCGGCGCTGGCGAATCGCGCAAGGATGAAATTCGCGGCAGAAACATCGGAGGGCACGCCCGCCTCGGCCAGGGCACCGGCAAGCCAGGTCCGCATCCGGGCATTTTCGCTGCGCGATTTCGCAACCCAGTCCTGATCGCGGACAGCGGCCTCGGCCGCCTCAAGCTGCGCGGTCGAAAGGTTGAAGGGCTGACGGATACGGTTCAGTACATCGATGATATGTTTCGGCCCATAGCCCCAGCCGACCCGCAACCCGCCAAGGCCGTAGATCTTCGAGAAGGTGCGGGTCATCACCACATTCGAGCGCGCTTCGATCAGCGCGCGGCCACCGTCGAATTCCTCGACATATTCGGCATAGGCACCGTCAAGCACCAGGATCGCCCTTGCCGGAAGACCGGCTGCCAGCCGCGCGACCTCGGCCGGTGCGATCATCGTGCCGGTGGGATTGTTCGGATTTGCGATGAAAACCAGCTTGGTGCGCGGCCCGCATTCCCGCAGGATCGCATCCACATCGGTCATACGCTCGCGTTCCGGCACTTCGACCGGGGTCGCCCCGGCCGCAAGCGCGCAGATGCGGTACATGAGGAAACCATGTTCGGTAAAGATCACCTCATCGCGCGGGCCGGCATAGGCCTGGACCAGCAGATTGATGATCTCATCCGACCCCGCGCCGCAGATGACCCGGCCGGCATCAATGCCATGGACTTCGGCAATCGCGGTCCGCAGCGCCGCATGATCGGTCGAGGGATAGCGGTTCAGCGTATGGACCGCCCGCTGGAATGCATCTTTGGCCCGGTCGGGCGCGCCGAAGGGATTCTCGTTCGACGAGAGCTTCACGGCATTTGCCACACCCGCAACCGAAGCCTTACCGCCCTCGTAAAGGGCGATATCTAGGATTCCCGGTTGCGGAATGATCGCTTCGGACATCTGTCCCTCCTGCTGTCGTCCGGGTTCTAGCCTCAGGCCGGACGCAAAGCCAGAGGCGAGATGCTTATTTCCGGCTGGAATAGGATTTGGCCTGGAACCAGTCCATCAGCGCCATGAGCACACCCGAGACCACGAAAGTCACATGGATGACGACCATCCAGTAAAGATCGGTCGGATTGAGCGGTTTGGCATCGCCGATTTCCATGAAACGCTTGAGCAGCGAGATCCCCGAAATCGCGACGATCGAGGCGATCAGCTTCATCTTGAGGCCGCCGAAATCGACCTTGCCCATCCAGCCGGGCCGGTCCTCGCTGTCGACATCCAGACGCGAGACGAAATTCTCATAGCCGGAGAACATCACGATCAGCACCAGATTGGCGGCGAGGGTGAGGTCGATCAGGGTCAGCGCGACGAGGATGACGTCTTCTGAGTTCATCGTCATCAGTTTGGGGAAATAATAGACGATGTCGCGGCCGAAGATGAAGACCAGCATGATCAGGCTGACCACCAGGCCGAGATACATCGGCGCCATCAGCCACCGGCTGCCGAAAAGCGTCTTCTCGAAGGCCTTCTCGATGGGATTCGGGGCGGTCATTGGGCGGAAACTCCTGTTTGCATCCGGGTTTCTTAGCGGGGCTTTGCGTAAAGAGAAGCACAAAGAAACCGGCTGAGCGAACTGTCGCAAGCGCCCGGGGCGGGCGCCGCCCCCGCCCGCCGATCCGGCGGCTGCCGCATCCGGGCAAAGACCGGAGGCCGGGCAAAAAATAAAGGCCGCACAGAAGCGCGGCCTTTCCGAAATCTTCGATCCTTGTGGGATCAGTTTTTCGCGTAATATTCGACGACCAGGTTCGGCTCCATGACGACCGGATAGGGCACGTCCGACAGGCTGGGGGTGCGGACCAGTTTCGCGGTCAGCTTCTGATTGTCGACCTCGATGTAATCCGGAACGTCACGCTCGCTCAGAGCGATGGCTTCGGCAATGATCGCGAGCTGGCGCGATTTTTCACGCACCGAGACCACATCGCCTTCACGCAGGCGGTAGGACGCGATGTTCACTGCCTTGCCGTTCACCAGCACATGGCCGTGGTTCACGAACTGACGTGCCGCGAAGATGGTCGGCACGAATTTCGCGCGGTAGACCAGCGCGTCGAGGCGACGCTCGAGCAGGCCAACGAGGTTCTCACCGGTATCGCCGGTGACGCGCTCGGCTTCACCATAGATGCGGCGGAATTGCTTTTCGGTCAGGTCGCCATAGTAGCCTTTCAGCTTCTGCTTGGCGCGCAGCTGGGTGCCGAAGTCCGACAGCTTGCCCTTGCGGCGCTGGCCGTGCTGGCCGGGGCCGTATTCACGCTTGTTGAGCGGCGACTTGGCGCGGCCCCAGATATTCTCGCCCATACGGCGGTCGATTTTATGCTTGGCAGCGGTCCGTTTGGTCACGCTGATCTCCTTCGATTTTCGCCCGTTGCCGGGCCAGGGAAGGGCGTTGTCCTTTCCCCCTTTTCCTTGCGGATGCCTTGCGGCGGGGGGCGACAGGGTCTTTCTTGCGAAAGCCACCAACACCAATGAAAAGCCCCGGGCGTTAACCCGGGAGCGTGGCGGGCTTATACATCCCGTGAGGGGGGAGTCAAGGGCACGGCTTGCGCATTTTCTGCCCGCCGTCTTTCAACTCTGTCTTTCGGCCTCGCATCTCGCAGAGGCTTGTCTCTCAGCCGCGCGCCTCATGAAAAAACAGCGCGGCTTCGGCTGGCGTCAGACCGCGGCGGGCAAACCCGCCATAGCTCATCGGATCCTCTGCGACCCCCGGCAACAGTGCACAAAGGCTGCGATAATCATTGCGGTCAAGCCCCGCCGGTTCAGCCTCACCGGGATGGAAACTGTCAGCGCCCAGACCATTGGCAAAGACGACCTCATGCCGGCCAAGCAAAATATGGTGGTAAGTCACCTCGCGCAACGCGAGATCTGCGCGAATACGGTGATCGTCGACCAGGTCATGGGCTCTGACCAGCACCTCATCGCAATTAAACAGCGCCTGCGCCACGCGGCCCTGCATCAGGATCCGGTGCGACGGAGAGACCAGCAGATCGCCATCAGGCCGGCCTTCGCCAAAGCCCCCGTCTCCAAGCGCGCCATCGCAGATCCGGATCGGTCGCAGATGCGGCATGGCATGTAACCGTGCGCCCGACATATGGCGCTGCCCGGTCCAGATCACCTCTTGCGCGCCATTGTCGCGGGTGATCACCAGATCGCCGGGACGCAGGGTCTCAACCGCGACCTGGCCCGAGGGCGTCAGGATACGCGTGCCGCCCGTAAAACAGATCACGCCCCCCCTTGCACGTGAGGTTTCCAGTGAAACCCGGCTGCGCACCAGCCAGAGGTCACGATCCTTCGGCGGCATCGCACCCGCAAAGGCAAGCAGCCAGCCTGCCGGATCGGCCGGCGACAGATCGCCCTGACCTTGCACCACGGTGGCCGTCCAGCACCTTACGCCATCGGTAACGACGAAGCACTGCCCCGCAAGGCTGGGCGCGTCTGACGCCTCGGCCCCATGCAGGGCGGCGCGCAGCGCCCGGACCGGTCCGGGCACTGACGGCATTCCCGTGAGCCGCCCGATCATGCGGGAGGCACGCTGCCTGATATCTGCCATCCCCAGGGCGTTTTCCAAAAGCAGGATGTCGCGCGGCGCGTCCACACGCATCGCCTCACCCGACCAGCGCCATGAGACCCCGGCCGTCATCAGCGCCGGCAAGGCCGGTTGATCGCCATCTGCTTCTGTCTGTGCCCAAGAAATGACGAACGTAGCCCGTGAGCCCGTTGCCATACCTGTCTGCCTGCTCGTTCTTTTGTTTTATGGCAACAGGATAGCAGTGCGCGAATCGTCACGCTACAGAAATCTGACGGTCAGTTTTGGGCAGAAAGGCCGCAGCTGATCCGGTCAGGTGCGCGGCCCCCGCAGCCGGATTCCGATGCGCCCGCGTTCACCTGTGGCAGGGGTTCCTGCCCGGCCATAGTCACGCACGGCCCGCAACCGGCGAGAGTGTCAGCGGATCGATTCCGTTCATCCGCATCGCCCGCCCCCATTTGCCGCCATCGACCGGGTCGAAGATCAGCTCTGGCCCGGCATCGGCAATGAGCCAGTCATTCCTCAGGATCTCGCTTTCCAGCTGCCCCGCGCCCCAGCCCGCATAACCAAGCGCCAGCAGCGCCTGCTCCGGCCCGGAACCGCGCGCCAGCGCCTCGAGAATATCGAGCGACACCGACAGCCGCAGGCCGCCCGGCAGCTCCATCACCGGGGTCTCGCCGCCCTGCCAGTCGGGCGAATGCAGCACGAAACCGCGCCCGCGCTCGACCGGCCCGCCCTGACGGACCGAGATGGGCCGGGCCGAAGCCGTAGGCGCAATGCCCAGATGTTTCAGCAGGTTGTTGAAATCCAGATCCGCCGAGGGCTTGTTGATGATCAGCCCCATCGCGCTTTCCGGCCCATGGGCGCAGATCAGCACGACCGACTGAGCAAAGCCGGGATCCTGCATCCCCGGCATGGCGATCAGAACCTTGCCTGCAAGTTCCATGGCACACCTCCGGTCTTAAGGATGGGGTGCAAAGCGCTGCCGCTCAAGGGAAAGCACGGGTCAGGGCTGTAAATTCCGCAGGAGCGGGGCTGAGGCGGTCGGATCAAGCCGCACTTGTGGCATCCCGGTCGCCGACTGCGGCGCTTTGGCCACAGACACAGGCTCGTCGCCAGGTTGTGATTTCACACCGCCCGGCCGCAGCCTATTTTGGGCGCCATGACCAGGAAACTCTCATTCGCGCTTGCCGCCGCCTGCCTTGTCGCCCTGCCCTTTGCGGCCATGCCTTTTGCGGCTCTGGCGCGCGATACATCGCAGGACCAGGTTCTGAAGGCCTCGGTTCTTGATGGCTGGACCACGGCCCAGGGCACCCGCATGGCGGCGCTGCGGCTTGATCTCGCGCCTGGATGGAAGACCTATTGGCGCAGCCCCGGCTCGGCCGGCATCCCGCCGCAATTCGACTGGTCCGGGTCAGAGAATCTGAAATCGGTTCGCATCCACTGGCCCGCGCCAAGCGTGTTCCATACCAACGGGATGCAATCCATTGGTTATAAAGAACAGCTGGTTCTGCCGGTCGAGCTTATTCCAAAAGATCCTACCCGCCCGATCCGGCTTGAGGTGTCCCTTGATATGGGCATCTGCCGCGACATCTGCCTGCCGGCTGAAGTCGAGCTGAATGCCGGGCTGATGATGCCCGGCAAGCGCGACCCGCTGATCGACGCGGCGCTGGCGCAACAGCCTAAGACCGGCAAAGAGGCCGGGCTCTCCTCCATCACCTGTGCGGTGGAGCCGATCTCGGACGGTCTGCGCCTGACCGCCACAATCGCCGTGCCCGTGCAGGGCAAAGCCGAGACCGTCGCCATCGAGACCGCGGACCAGACGATCTGGGTGTCGCAGGCGGTCAGCTCGCGCCAGGGCAAGGTGTTGACGGCCGTGGCCGATCTTGTGCCGACCACGGGTCAGCCTTTCGCACTCGACCGCTCGGGCGTCACCGTCACCGTCATCTCCGACAGCGGCGCGGTCGAGCTGCGCGGCTGCCCCGGCGGCTAGAGGCCGGTCATTTCCGACATGCCAGGCCTGCGCCGCAGTGACAGGGCTTGCACCGGTTCTGTATGCGAGGTTCCTTTGCCAACATGATCCGTTTTCCGCGCCTCTCCGCCCTTTTGTTTTCCGCGCTGCTCGTCCTCCCGTCGGGGCTGCGGGCCGAGACCATTGCCGCGCCGCAGCTGTCAGACAGGGTTGCAGCGGTGGAATGGGGCATTTTCTGCGCTCTGAAAGCGATGGACCGCGCCCCTGCCCCCGACACGATTGCCGGCTGGCTGCATGTGCCGCGCGACCGGATCGAATTTCACTGGCCGGACGAAAATATCGTCCCCGCAAGCATCGGCCTTGCCTTCGGCATCCGCGTAATCGCTGCCCCGGGCGAGGTGACCGCCAATGCCGAGGCCCGGATCTATCGCCCCGGCCGAGCAAAGCCCGAGACCTGGGTCACCTCGATCACCGATTCGGGCGAGGTGAACAGCTTCTTCCGCTTTGATGAAGAGGACGAGCTGATCCCGGGCATCTGGGCTTTCGAAGCCTGGGATCAGGGCACGCGGCTTTACCGCGTCGAATTCGAGGTCGCCCCCGCCGAGGCGCGCCCGGATATCGCGAATGCCTGTGGTGCAACCTCGTGACATATTTCACCACGACACTTTAGAACCCACTACAGCATCATAGCGAAATGATATTGCGCTGCGACTGCGAAGGCGCTAGGGATTCGGGCGCAACCGGACCTCATCTCAGCCAGTATCGGAGCCAGTCATGCCCCATGATGGTCAGCCCGCCACCCAGACCTCTGCCGCGATCCTGCTTCCCGATCTGAAGGCACTGACCGCCGCGAGCCTGCCCGGGCTTGACCGGCTTTTCAGCGACGCGCGCGAGGCCCTGCGGGCAAAGGTCAGCACCGGCGGCAAGATCAGCGCATCCGCACTCGAGACCCATCAATATGCCGCGCATGCGCTGTCCTGGCTGGCCACCTATGTCGAGGCGCTGCGCCAGCTGGATGCCTGGGCCGGGCGGCTGAGCGACCAGGGCCGGTTTGGCGAGATCGAGGCCCTGATCCTGCAGATCGGGTTTGGCGAATACCTCGCGCAGATCCGGGGCGGCATCCCGATGAGCCAGACCGAGATCGCGCGGCTCTCGGATTTGGGCCTGGACTATGAGCCGGGGGCCGAGGCGCTGATGCTCGCCGCTGAGGGCAATAGCCCGGCGGCGCGGGCGCGGCTGGTCACGCTGATGCGCGAAGACAAGGCGCGGGCGACCTTTGGTGCCTCGGGTCTTGATGACGAACTCGAGATGATCCGCGACCAGTTCCGCCGCTATGCCGATGAAAAGGTGATCCCGCGCGCCCATGACTGGCACCTGAAGGACGAGCTGATCCCGATGGAGGTGATCGCGGAACTGGCCGAAATGGGCGTGTTCGGCTTGACGATCCCTGAGGAATTCGGCGGCTTCGGCCTGTCGAAAGCCTCGATGGTGGTGGTCTCAGAAGAACTGTCGCGCGGCTATATCGGGGTCGGATCGCTGGGAACACGGTCTGAAATCGCGGCAGAGCTGATCCTTTGCGGCGGCACGCCGGACCAGAAAGCACAATGGCTGCCGAAACTGGCCAGCGGAGAGATCCTGCCGACCGCCGTGTTCACCGAACCGAATACCGGCTCGGATCTGGGATCCTTGCGCACCCGCTCCGTCCGGACGGACGAAGGCTGGGAGATCACCGGCAACAAGACCTGGATCACCCATGCCGCGCGCACCCATGTGATGACGCTGCTGGCGCGCACCGACCCCGACACCACCGACTGGCGCGGGCTGTCGATGTTTCTGGCCGAGAAGACGCCGGGCACCGATGAGGCCCCTTTCCCGACGCCCGGCATGACGGGCGGCGAGATCGAGGTGCTCGGCTATCGCGGCATGAAGGAATATGAGCTGGGCTTTGACGGGTTCAAAGTGAAGGCGGAAAACCTGCTGGGTGGCCAGCCCGGCCAGGGCTTCAAACAGCTGATGCAGACTTTTGAATCGGCGCGGATCCAGACCGGGGCGCGCGCGATCGGCGTGGCGCAATCGGCGCTGGAGACCGGGCTGCAATATGCCGAAGACCGTAAGCAATTCGGAAAATCTCTGGTTGAATTTCCGCGTGTTGGCGGCAAGCTCGCCATGATGGCGGTCGAGGTGATGATCGCGCGGCAGCTGACCTATTTCGCGGCCTGGCAAAAGGATCACGACAAGCGCTGTGACCTTGAGGCAGGGATGGCGAAGCTTCTGGGCGCGCGTGTGGCCTGGTCGGCGGCGGATAACGCGCTGCAGATCCATGGCGGCAATGGCTTTGCGCTGGAATACCGCATCTCGCGGATCCTGTGTGACGCGCGGATCCTGAACATCTTTGAAGGGGCTGCCGAGATCCAGGCCCAGGTCATCGCGCGGCGCCTTCTGGACTAGAAACTTCTGGGGCCAGTGTCCGGGTGCGGTCTTCTGCCGGGCCTGTATATGCGGCAGTTTTCAGAAGGGGCGGGCCGTGATTGTGATCGGCGAAGCAGGTCCATATCTGCGTCCCGAGCCGGATTGCCCGCAGCCGCTGTCTGGCTTTTCCGATCCGGATCCACTCGATCCTTTGCCCATGGAGGCGGCGGCTTCCCGCACCTCTTCGCCCTGTAATTCTGTCACTTTGTCATCATGGCGCATCTGGCGCGCGCTGTTTTATGGGCCAGGGTGATCGCGATCAGCAAGCGCGGTTCTCCTTCCAGGCGTGTAGTCTGGCACCTGCCTTGCCTCATTCCCACCTGTGGCGAGGCACAGAGCACGGCCTTGCTCACCCCACCATCGCCGAAGCGACAGGGATCTTCGCCACCGCTTCGCCCTGAATCCGTCTATGCAATTGCATATGTCCATCATGGCCTCCTCACCGCAAAATCAGCGAAGAGCGCGGCCACGAGGCATGGGACTATTCAGAGAGTCAGTCGCCGGCAAGGCCTGGCTCATCCAGCAATGTCCGCCCGGCGCGGTCCTCGATCTCGATGATCCAGAGGTCGGGGTCGCGGGCGCGGGCGCGGGTCAGCGCCGCATCGACATCACGTTCAGGACCGCTGGCATAAGTGATCCATTGGCGCCCGCCGCTCATCAGATCGGTGCGGCGCTCAAAGGCCTGCGCCTCTCCGTCCAGCGTGGCGAGTTTCACCATCACCGCCCCCGCCGTCGCATCCCCTTTGGCCGTCACATAGGCCGGGATATCCGCAAGATTAAGCCGGCGCAGATAGGCCTGGACCCAGAATTCGGCGGTGAGCCTGGTCATTTCGCGGGCCTTTCACAAACCCCTGCTGGCAGGATGCCTCTCCTGCCCTATATCCCTGTTAACAGGCCAGGCGGAGGGAGGCGAGACAATGAAATACCGCGCACCGGGAGGGGCCGTGTTCGCCCTGATCACCGCAGCTATCGCCGCATTCGCCATGAAACGCGATCCAAAGGGGCTGGGGCAGGACCGGCTTCTCGACAGGTCATCGAAGGCCATCGGCATCGGTGGCGTGATCTGGCTGGCCTGGTCGGCACTGAAACGCGGGTTCAGACGCGGCGCCTGAGACCCTCAGGCGTCACCGTCTTTGAACTCAAGCCCCATTTCGGAATAGCGCTCGGCCTCTTCCTGCCAGTTCGGTCGGACCTTGACCTGCAGGAACAGATGCACTTCGCGGTCGAGGAATTCCTTGATTTCGGCACGCGCCGCCTGACCGATTGCTTTGATCGTCTCGCCGCGATTGCCGAGCACGATGCCCTTATGGCCATCGCGCGCCACGTAGACGATCTGGTCGATCCGGGTGGAGCCGTCCTTGCGGTCCTCCCATTTCTCGGTCTCGACGGTCAGCTGATAGGGGAGCTCCTCATGCAGCCGCAGCGTCAGCTTTTCGCGCGTCATCTCGGCGGCGATCATCCGCAAGGGCAGATCGGCCAGCTGATCTTCGGGGTAGAACCAGGCGCCTTCGGGCAGCTCTGCGGCCAGCCATTCGCGCAGATCCTGCACCCCATAGCCCTTTTCGGCCGAGATCATGAAGGTCTTCGCGAAAGGAAAGGCCCCGTTCATTTCTTCGGCGAGACCGAGGAGGCGTTCTGCCTTCACCTTGTCGATCTTGTTGATCGCCAGCGCCACGGGGCGGTCCTTCGGAAGCTCGCCAGCCAGCCGTTCGATAATGGCCTTTGCGCCCTCGGTCAGCCCGCGATGTGCCTCGATCAGCAGAACCACGACATCGGCATCCGCCGCGCCGCCCCAGGCGGCTTTCACCATGGCGCGGTCCAGCCGGCGCCGCGGACGGAAAAGGCCGGGCGTGTCGACAAAGACGATCTGGGTCTGGCCTTCCATGCAGACGCCGCGAATGCGGGTGCGCGTGGTCTGGACCTTATGCGTCACGATGGAGACCTTCGCGCCAACCATACGGTTGAGCAGCGTCGATTTGCCGGCATTAGGCTCGCCGATCAGCGCGACAAAGCCGGCACGGGTGCCATCGGATTGGGGTTCGGTCACAGCCGGTATCTCAGTCATTTCCGGCCTCCAGCCGTTTCAGCAGCGCTGCTGCCGCAATTTGTTCCGCCGCGCGTTTCGAGCCGGCTTTCGCCACCTCTCCCGCACCATTGTCCAGCAAAACGCTGACCGTGAACAGCGGCTGATGATCAGGGCCAGAGCGGCCGGTCTCGGTATATTTCGGCGGCGCCATGCCGCGCGCCTGGGCCCATTCCTGCAGCGCCGATTTCGGATCGCGCGCATCGGGTTCAACCGCGCCGACACGACCGCCCCAGAGCCGGAGCACGAGATCACGCGCCGCGTCGAACCCCGCATCCAGATAGACGGCGGCGATCAGCGCCTCGGTGGCATCGCCCAGCAAAGCCTCTTTGCGGCGCCCGCCCGAAAGCATCTCGGACCGGCCCAGCCGCAGCACATCGCCAAGCCCGATCTCGCGCGCGACCTCGGCGCAGGTTTCCTTGCGCACAAGTGCATTGAAACGCGGCGCAAGCTGGCCTTCGCTGGCGGCCTTATCGGCCGCAAGCAGCGCCTCGGACATCACAAGGCCAAGCACCCGGTCACCCAGGAATTCCAGCCGCTGATTGTCTGGCCGCGTCGGCGTGGCAATCGAGGGATGCGTCACCGCCCGCACCAGCAGCTCGCCACGCGCAAATTCATGCCCGATGCGGGTCTGAAAAGCCCTGAGATCGGCAGACAGCCGCATGGGCTCAGTTGATCCCGAGGAAGAAGCGGTCGGCCCGCCAGGTCCAGAAATACCACAGGCTGGCGCCGGCAGAAGAGAAGACGATGCGATCCGCGCGGCCGATCAGATACTCTGCGGGCACCATGCCGATACCGCCCTGCAGGCCGGGCTGGAAGCGCGAATCCTGGCTGTTGTCGCGGTTATCGCCCATGAAGAAATAATGCCCGTCGGGAACGGTGTAGACATTGGTGTTATCAGGCAGCCCTGCCGTATCCTTGATATTGAGCACCGGATAGGACCGGGTCGCATCCCCATCGCCGGTCGGCAATGTCTCGATCGAGCGCGATTTTTCGCAGATGCCATTAAGGCCGACCGCGCCATTCTCGCATTGCGGGTAATTCTTCATCGGGCCCTGGGGGCCATAGATTTCGGTAAAGATCCCGTCCGGCACCTGCGGCACTTCGGTGCCGTTGAGCAGGACGCGGCCATCCTTCATCTGGACACGGTCGCCCGGCAGACCGATCAGACGCTTGATATAATCATCGCCGGTATAGGGGTTGCGGAACACGACCACATCGCCACGCAACGGATCAGAGCCGAGAATGCGGCCTTCAAAAGGGCAAAGACCGAAGGGGCAGGAATATTTGGAATAGCCGTAAGCCATTTTGTTGACGAAGAGGAAGTCACCCACGAGGAGCGAGCTCTTCATCGATTCCGACGGGATCCAGAAGGGCTGGAAGAACAGCGTCCGGAACAGCCCTGCGATCACCAATGCCCAGAAGACGGTTTTGATCGTCTCGACGATGCCGCCGCTCTCGCCCTTTGCCTTCGCCATCTTCACTAGCCTTCCGCGCTGTACCGGGCCGCTTCTTGCGCCGGGGGGGCGGACCTGTCAAGCCGCGCCCGGTTTTGCCGGGGTCAATTGCAGGTGTAGACGGTGGAAACGGGGCCTGTGCGCCCGGCCTGCGCCTTGGGCGCGGCTATTTGGATCAGGAGGTAGACCTCTGTACCGTCCTCTGGATTTAGCTTTGCGCCATGGCCACTCAGCGCAGCGGCCGCGCCTCTATCACGACAAAGGCCTGCGCCCAGGGATGATCATCGGTCAGTGTGACATGGATCAGCGCCTCATGGCCCGGCGGCGTCATCTGCGCGAGCCGTTCTGCCGCCCAGCCGGTCACCGCCATCACCGGCTGCCCGGTGGCAAGATTCGAGACCGCCATGTCTTTCCAGGAGATCCCCATCCTCAGCCCGGTGCCGAGCGCCTTGGAACAGGCCTCTTTCGCGGCCCAGCGTTTGGCATAGGTGGCCACGGTTTCGCGCCGCGCTTCGGCTTTTTGCTGTTCCCCGGTGGTAAAGACCCGGTTGCGAAAGCGGTCGCCATGGCGTTCCAGCACCTGGCCGATGCGCTCGATATTGGCGAGGTCTGTGCCGATGCCAAGGATCATCATTGTCTCATTTCAGCATTACTTTGACGTCGCGGGTTTCGGGCGCCCTACGGCGAGATGGGCGATATGCAGCGGATAGCCGTTCCGGCAAGGCAAGCGCCCCGGCCCGTTCTGTCACCACTGACATGCGGCATCGATGCGGCGTCGCATTTCCTCGATCGCGGGGCCGAGCCCGATATAGACCGCCTCGCCGATCAGGAAATGGCCGATATGCACCTCGCGCAATTCGGGGATCGCGGCAACGGGGTCGATATTCTCATAGGTCAGGCCATGGGCCGCATGGGCCTCGAGCCCGAGCCCCGTCGCAAGCACTGCCGCCGCGTGCAGCGCGCAGATCTCGCGATCTGCCTCGTCCTGGCGCCCCTCGGCATGGGCGATGGAATAGGCGCCGGTATGGAACACGACGATCTGAGCCCCACTGCGCGCGGCGGCCTCGATCTCTGCACGCGCATGGCCGATCAGAAGTGCCGGCCGGGTTCCGGCCCCGCGTAAGGTGCTTATGGCAGCGCGCAGCCCCGGCTCGTCGGCCAGAATATCGAGACAGATATCGGCCCGGCTCCCATCCGGCGCCTCGGCAACAAGGCAGCAGGAGGCGGGCCGCAAGCGCGTCAGCAGCCCGAGCATCGCGGGCGTCGGCGCGGCATTCAGATGCAGCGGGATACCAAGCCCGGCGGCCAGCGCTTCGATATCGCCCTCCGAGAGATCGCGGCGATCCGCGCGCAACCGCGCCGAGATGCCATCCGCGCCGGAAGCTTCGGCGAGCAGCGCGGCCCTCAGGGGATCGGGCCAGTCATTGCCGCGCGCATTGCGCAGCACCGCCACCTGATCGACACTGATGCTGAGCCTCAGCCTGTCGCGCGCTGCCATTACCCCTCCTGAACCCCGCCGTGAATTCGCGCCCCGTCCGCCTGTGGTCTGATGCCCTGGCCCCGGGCCAGCAGCGCCGGCCCAAAGGCCCGGCTGGCAATCCGCGGGAGGTTAAGAACTTTTTCGCCCGCCTGCAATGCGGCGAGATGGAGTCAGGGTTTACGCGACAGATCGCGGTGGCGCGAGATCTGCGCCACATCGGTATCGGCCTCGAGCGCGGTCATCACCATATGGAGATGTTCGACATCCCGCAGATCGACCTCGGCCAGCAGGCGGAAGAAATCCGGCTTGCGGTCGGTGAATTTCAGATCCGAGATATTGGCCCGCTGTTCGCCGATCAGGGTGCAGACCCGACCCAGTATACCCGCATCGTTGGAAATCGTCAGCTCCAGCGTCACCGAATGGATCGGCGCGTGGCGGCCGGTCATCCATTGCAGATCGACCCAGCGTTCGGTCTGGCTTTCGAATTCCTCCAGCGCCGGGCAGTCGATGGCATGGGCAACAACCCCCTTGCCGCGATAGGTGATGCCGACGATCCGCTCGCCCGGCAGCGGCTGGCAGCAGGGTGCGCGGCGGAAGGCCTGGTCATCTTCCAGCCCGACCACAGGGCGCTGGCTGTCGACCTGCGGCTCGCGGGTGGTCACGAGTTCAGGATAGAGCACTTCGACAAGGCGGCGCGCGGTGATTTCGGCCGATCCCACACGCGACAACAGCTCGCTGTCATCGGGATAGCCCAGCAGCTTTGCCGCCGTGCGGATCGCCTTTTCGCTGGCCTTCTTGCCAACATGTTCGAATGCCGCCCGCGCCAGCTCCTGGCCGAGTTTGACAAAGCGGCCACGGTCTTCTTCGCGCAAGGACCGCCGGATCGCCGCCTTGGCGCGGCCCGTGGTCACGATATCCACCCAGGTCGGTTGCGGGCGCTGGCCCTCGGCGGTGATGATCTCGACCGATTGCCCGTTTTTCAGCCGGGTCCAGAGCGGGACGCGGATGCCATCGACCTTGGCCGAAACGGTGGAATTGCCGATCCTGGTATGGATCGCATAGGCGTAATCGAGCGGCGTCGCCCCGCGCGGCAGCTGGATCACATCGCCCTTGGGTGTGAAGCAGAAGACCTGATCGGAATACATCTCGAGCTTGACGTTTTCGAGGAATTCGTCGTGGTCTTCCTCGTCCAGACGCTCGGTCATCTGGCTGATCCAGCTCGCGGGATCGACGGCAAAGGGGTTCCGGCCCAGCACGCCCTCACGGTAGGACCAATGCGCGGCAACGCCGGATTCAGCGACCTCATGCATCTCGCGGGTGCGGATCTGCACTTCGACCTTAGAGGCCGCGCGCCCCGAGACCGTGGTATGGATCGAGCGGTAGCCGTTGGATTTCGGCTGGCTGATGTAATCCTTGAACCGCCCCGGCACCGCGCGCCAGCGCTGATGGATCACGCCAAGGATGCGGTAGCAATCCGTGACCGAGCCGCAGATCACCCGGAAGCCATAAATGTCCGAGAGTTGCGAGAAGGCGAGATCCTTCTCCTGCATCTTGCGCCAGATCGAATAGGGCTTTTTGGCGCGCCCGTAGACCATGGCCTCAAGACCCTCGCGGTCAAGCTCGGTCCGGATATCGGCGGTGATCTTATGGACCACATCACCGGTTTTCTTCTGCAAGGTCACATAGCGGCGGATGATCGAATTGCGCGCATCGGGGTTGATGACGCGGAAAGAAAGATCCTCCAGCTCTTCGCGCATCCATTGCATGCCCATGCGGCCCGCCAGCGGCGCGAAGATTTCCATGGTCTCGCGGGCTTTTTGCACCTGCTTTTCCGGCTTCATCGACTTGATCGTGCGCATATTGTGCAGACGGTCGGCGAGCTTGACCAGGATCACCCGCAGATCCTTGGACATGGCCATAAAGAGCTTGCGGAAATTCTCGGCCTGTTTGCTTTCGGCAGAGGAAAGCTGAAGATTGGTCAGCTTGGTGACACCATCGACCAGTTCGGCAACATCGGGGCCGAACTGGTCGGCGATCTCGGTCCAGGTGGAGCGGGTGTCTTCGATCGTGTCATGCAACAGCGCGGTGACGATCGTGTCATCATCCAGCCGCATCTCGGTGAGAATGGCGGCGACGGCGACGGGATGGGTGAAATAGGGCTCGCCGGACTTGCGATATTGCCCCTCATGCATCCGGATGCCGTAAGCATAGGCGCGGCGGATCAGATCGGCATCAGAGCGCGGATTGTAGTTACGGACAAGGGCGATAAGGTCTTCTACGTCTATCATTACCGCCTCGCGCATCCGTCGCAGAAGGCCTGCGGGGCCGTGGCCCCGCCTGCTGCATCAGGACAGCTCAGGTTAGCTGCTCAGCCACCGCTTTTCAGACTCAGTTTTCGCCCTGGGCTTCCATGAGCGCGCGCAGCAGTTTTTCTTCCGACATATCGTCTTGCTGCGGACGGTCGATCTCGCCCGCCATCAGAAGCGCCATCTGGTCTTCTTCCGGCTCGTCAACCTCGATCTGGGTCTGGAACGATTCGATCATCCGCTCGCGCAGAACTTCGGCCGACTGGGTCTCGTCCGCGATCTCGCGCAGCGACACGACCGGGTTCTTGTCATTGTCGCGGTCAACAGTCAGCGGCGCGCCGGTGGCGATTTCACGCGCACGATGGGCCGCCAGCAGCACCAGCTCAAAGCGGTTCGGAACCTTGTCAACGCAATCTTCGACCGTCACACGGGCCATGGGTCAGTCACTCCAGGGTTCGGGCCCGGCATAACCCGGGCGCAGCACTGACCGTCTTCGGATGTTTGCCCACACAGGGACAGACACCTGAACGGGCCAGGCTCTCGGAAAAGGAACATTTAGGCGGATTTCGCCTTGCTGACAAGCGCTGTCAACAGGAAAACCCGATCACTTCTCACGTCACTGCGATCCGTTTCACCGCCTCCCGGTCTTCTTCCGGCAGGGCGGCCAGCATCTCGCGCACGGTCAGCCCCAGCAGAGGATGGCGCCAGTCGGGCAGGATCTCGGCCATGGGCACCAGAACAAAGGCACGATCCTGCATCCGCGGATGCGGCAGGATCAGCTGATCCGGCGCCCGCTGCGCCTGTTCGGCGGCAGAAAGATTGCGCCAGGCGTCCTGGGTTTCCGCGTCTGGAAGAACCGAATCACCCCAGGCAATCAAATCAAGATCCAGCGTCCTCCCCCCCCATCTCTCCTGCCGTTCCCGCCCGAATTTCGCCTCAATTCGGTGCAAAATCGTCAAAATCATGGCCGGACTGGCCTGCACATCCACGTGAGCCAAAATGATTGCATTGACATAATCAGGCCCCGCCCCCCGGGGGAAACAGGGGGTACTCCAGAAGCTGCTTGCCCCTGAAATCGTTAACGCATCCTCGCTGATTGCGGTCAGGGCAGACCGGAGTGTTTCCACCGGAAACATGTCTGCGAATGGCAGGTTTGCGCCGAGCGCGATAATAACAGGGGTTGCAGGTTTGTCGCCGATCAATTTCATACCGTATCGTTTACCAGTCGCATCACGTCTCGAAAACACTTTTCAGTCCGCGCCGGATCGATTGATTCATCGGGGTTGGCTGGCGGCGTTTTCGATACTGCTGTGATTGTTCGAGGGGAATGAGAATGTTTTATAAAGACGAACGGCTCGCGCTGTTCATCGATGGATCGAATCTTTACGCGGCTGCAAAGGCGCTTGGCTTCGACATCGACTACAAGCTTCTGCGCATGGAGTTCATGCGCCGGGGCAAGCTGCTGCGAGCATTTTACTACACGGCACTTCTGGAAAACGAGGAATACTCGCCCATACGTCCGCTGGTGGACTGGCTGCACTATAACGGCTTTACCATGCGGACCAAGCCGGCGCGGGAATATACCGACAGCCAGGGCCGCCGGAAGGTGAAGGGCAATATGGATATCGAACTGGCGGTCGACGCGATGGAACTCGCGGCGCGGCTGGATCATATCGTGCTCTTCTCGGGTGACGGGGATTTCCGGCCGCTGGTCGAAAGCCTCCAGCGCCAGGGCGTCCGCGTCTCGGTCGTTTCGACCATCCGCAGCCAGCCTCCGATGATCTCGGATGAGCTGCGCCGTCAGGCTGACAATTTCATCGAGCTTGACGAACTGCGCGATGTGATCGGCCGGCCGCCGCGCGAGCCGCGCCCCGCTGATGGTGAAGAGGTCAGTGTCGGCGCAAGCTGAACCGCCATTCTGATCTGACCCGCCTGCGGCCCTGCCCTGTTTTCCCGACCTGAGCCCTCGGGGAAAATACCAGGAAAGCGCCGTCAGGCCGGGCATTTGGCACTTGCCACAGGGCGCGCTTCTCTCCAGGAGCGCGCCTTATGGATTTTCTGATGCCCCTTGGCCTGGTCGGCCTCGCGCTGGCGGCCTTTATCGCCGCCACTCCGCTGCCGATGAATTCCGAGCTGGTTTTCATTGCCCTGCAAGGCGCGGGGCATGATCCGGTTCTTCTGGTGCTGGTGGCGTCTGTCGCCAATATCCTCGGCTCTTGCGTCACCTATTGGTGCGGCCTGCAGGGCGAGCGCCTGCGCGGCAGCCGCTGGTTCCCCTTCACCGATCAGGGGCTGATCCGCGCCCGTGCCTGGTTCTCCCGCTGGGGATTGTGGTCCTTGCTGCTCAGCTGGGCACCCGGAGGTGATCTGATCGTGGCGCTGGCCGGGCTGATGCGGGTCAATCCCCTGCTGTTCCTCGCTTTGGTCACCATCGCGAAAACCGCCCGCTATATGGTGCTCGCGCTGATCGGGGCCGGGGTGTTCGACAGCTTTTCCAGCGCTTTTCTCTGATGTTTTTCTGGCGGCTGAGCGCCTGAGGGGAGTTGCAGCACTGGACCCGGAGACACTTTGACACTACCTCTCATCCAAGCCAGTCCGCCGACCATTCCGCTGCGCCATATCCGGAAATGCCCATGACCACCCGCCCGCCACTGATGCTCTACCTCGCCGCGCCGCGCGGTTTCTGCGCCGGTGTCGACCGGGCGATCCAGATCGTCGAGATGGCGCTGCAGAAATGGGGGGCGCCGGTCTATGTCCGCCATGAGATCGTCCATAACCGCTATGTGGTCGACGGGCTGCGCGCGAAAGGCGCGGTTTTCGTCGAAGAGCTGAGTGAATGCCCCGATGACCGGCCGGTAGTGTTTTCTGCGCATGGCGTGCCGAAATCGGTGCCGGCAGAAGCAACAAGCCGCCAGATGATCGCGGTGGATGCCACCTGCCCGCTGGTCACCAAGGTCCATAGCGAGGCCGCGCGCCATCACGCCAATGGCCTCCAGCTGATCTATATCGGCCATGAAGGCCACCCCGAGACCGTCGGCACCATGGGCCAGCTGCCCCGCGGCGAGGTGCTGCTGGTCGAGACGCCCGAGGATGTGGCGACCCTGACCGTGCGCGACGAGACGAAGCTCGCCTTCGCCACCCAGACCACGCTTTCCGTCGATGACACGGCAGCGATTGTCGAAGCCTTGCGCGCCCGTTTCCCCGCCATCACCGGACCCGGGCATGAGGATATCTGCTACGCCACCACCAATCGCCAGGCGGCGGTGAAGGCGATCGCGCCAAAGATCGATGCGCTGCTGGTCGTGGGCGCGCCGAATTCGTCGAACTCGAAACGTCTGGTTGAGGTTGGCCGCGCCGCCGGCTGCTCCTATGCGCAACTGGTGCAGCGTGCCGGCGATATCGACTGGCGTGCGCTGGAAGGGACGCGCGCGCTCGGCGTCACCGCCGGTGCCTCGGCGCCCGAAATCCTGATCAATGAGGTGATCGACGCTGTCCGGGACCGCTTTGACGTCACAGTCGAGATGGTCGAAACCGCCGTCGAGAATATCGAATTCAAGGTGCCGCGCATCCTGCGTGTGCCCGCAGCCTGACCACCGGTCACAGAGGGCCTGAGCCCGGCGTGTCTGTTTAGGTCCGGCGCGGCTTCGCGGTATCTTTGGCCGCGCCCGGCACCCCGCTTGCGCTAGAGCCCGCGCCGTGACATCACCCGCTTATGCCTGATCTTTTCGCCTTTACCGACGGAGCCTGCTCCGGAAATCCTGGCCCCGGTGGCTGGGGCGCTTTGCTGATCGCACGCGATGGCGACACCGTGCTGAAAGAGCGCACGCTCTCTGGCGGCGAAGCGGATACTACCAATAACCGCATGGAACTGCTGGCGGCGATCCACGCGCTGGAAAGCCTGACCCGGCCCTCGGCGCTGACCGTGGTCACCGACAGCGCCTATGTGAAAAACGGTGTGACCAGCTGGATCCATGGCTGGAAGCGGAATGGCTGGAAGACCGCTGATAAAAAGCCAGTGAAGAATGCCGATCTCTGGCAAAGGCTGGAACAGGCGCAGACCCGGCATCAGGTGACCTGGCAATGGATCAAGGGCCATGCCGGTCATGCCGAGAATGAGCGCGCGGATGAACTGGCCCGTGCAGGTATGGCACCTTACAAAACCGCCGCAAAAGGGTCACAGGAAAGGGCTTGAATGCGCCCTCTGCCTCGCGCAGGCTGGGCCCATGCCACGCCGCAAGCTCCTCTCTGACGCCGAAGTCCTGAAAGCGACCCGCCAGCTCTTTGCCACGGGGGGCGAAAAGGCGATCAGTTTCGGCAATCTGTCGCGCGCGACGGGTCTCGCGGCGTCAACACTGGCGCAGCGCTTTGGCTCGGTCGAAAGGCTGCAGGGCGCGGCGGCACGAAATGGCTGGGAAGAAATCGGTGCCCGGCTTGAGGCCGCAGATCAGGCCAGCCAGGGCAAAGGGCCACAGGCGCTTCTGAAAGCGCTGGAGGATGGGCCTGAGGGTCGTTCAGTCCATATCGCCGGCCTCATCCTGCTGAGCCAGCGCGACCCTGCGGCCCTGGAGGCCGCCACAACCTGGCGCTGCCAGGTCGAGATGCAGCTGGCTTTGCGGATCGGCCAGGGTGAAAAGGCGCGTCAGGCAGCACAGATCCTGTTTGCCGCCTGGCAGGGGAAACTCGTCTGGGGGATCGGGGATCTGCGACTGAAAGATCTGGTGAAACGTCTCGGGTAAGGTCTGACGCCCACCCCTTACCGCATCCAGGTCTTCCAGGCCCAGATCAGCGCCATTGCCCCCAGAAATGCACCCACAAATCCCGCAGCGGCGCCCAGCGACCAGATAAGAAACCGCAGCGCAAACCCACCGATCAGGGCACCGAATACGCCGATCGCGATGGTGGTCGGCACATCCGTCTGCAACCGCATGACCCGTGTGGCCAGAAACCCGGCCGCGACCCCGATGATCAAAAGTCCGATGAACGGCACCCTTCCCTCCTCTGCTGTCCCTGAACATATGGGGGCGCCGTACGCCTGACGAAAGACTGTGCCCCTGATTTCCGGGGCAAGCCTCCGGCGGCCCCCTCTTGTCCCCGGACCGGCCACAGGCGAAACTCCGGCGATGATGGAATGGCATGATCAGGCTCTGGTTCTGGCGGCGCGGCCGCATGGCGAAACATCCGCCATTCTTACCGTTTTCGCGCGCGAACATGGCCGGTGTTCCGGGCTGGTCAGGGGCGGCGCGTCCCGGCGCCTCGCCGCGCATCTGCAACCCGGCAATGAGCTTGACCTGACATGGACCGCAAGGCTTGAGGACCAGCTGGGCAGTTTTCGTGTCGAACCGCTGCGCTCGCGTGCCGCGGTGCTGGCGGACCGGCTCGCGCTGGAAGGCCTCGGCGCGGTGACGGCGCTGTTGCAGCTCTGCCTGCCCGAGCGCGAGGCAAATGGCGCTTTGTGGCAGGAGACCCAGGATCTTCTGGATCAGATGACACGGACCGGACCGGTCAATGCCGGCTGGCCCGCATATTATCTTTTGTGGGAGCTCAGATTGCTGAGCGAGACCGGCTATGGCCTGGATCTGGGTTCCTGTGCGGTGACCGGCGCGACGGAGGGGCTGGCCTATGTCAGTCCGAGGACCGGCCGCGCGGTTTCGGCCCGGGGCGCGGGGGACTGGGCGGCGCGCCTCCTGCCGCTGCCGGCCTCGCTGGCGGCAGGCGGCATGCCGGGCGAAGCCGACATCCTGCCAGGCCTCGCGCTGACCGGGCATTTCCTGACGCGCGAACTGCTGAACGACAGACCCCGGCCCGCCGATGACAAAGCGCCGCCTGGCCCGGCGGCCCTGCCTGCCGCGCGGGGCCGGCTCATTGACCTTCTGGCCCGCACAGAGACGGCGCGCCCGGAGGCGGGGGCACCACCGGCCACCTGATGCCCGCGACACGCTCTGTCGCAAATGGTGCAGACCGCGCCTCTCTTTCGGAGTGTGGTCGGCAGCATGGGCCATTACGATCTTCCCCTTGCTCTCAAACACAGCCCGGTGCCGAAGGTTGAGCATTTCGCGTTGCTTGCCGGGCTTGAGGCCGCTGTCCGCGGTATGCTGGTCTCGGCCATGCCCCTGGCGGTCTATCAGAGCCTTGGCGATGCGCAGATGACCTCGGTCGCCTATCTGGCGGCGGGATTTGTCGCGCTGTTTTGCGGGTTGATGGTGCCGGCAGTGACCCGTTTCGTGCCGCGCCGCTGGACCTATACCGGAGGGGCCGCGCTTTATCTTGTCGGCACAGCGCTGGCGGTCAGTGGCACGCCGCTGACAATCTCGCTCGCTCTGATCTGCAATGCGATGGCGACCGCAACAGTGTTCATCTGTCTCAACGCCTATGTGCTGGATTATGTCGAGCGCACCCGGCTTGGGCACAGTCAGGGGGTGCAGATGGCCTATGCCGCTATCCCCTGGGCGGTGGGGCCGGTGCTGGGGGTCTGGCTGCATCACCAATGGGCGCCGGCCCCCTTTCTGCTGTCGGGCTTTTTTGCGCTGGTGCTGATCGGGGTCTTCTGGTGGCTGAGGCTGGGCAATGGCCGCCAGATCTCGCGGGCGCGACGGCCGGCGGTCAACCCGCTGGGGTTTCTGTCGCGCTTTCTGGGCCAGCCGAGGCTGATCGCCGGCTGGACCTTCGCCGTGATGCGGTCCTGCGGCTGGTGGGTCTATATCGTCTATCTGCCGATCTATTGCGTCCAGTCGGGTCTGAGCGACAAGACCGGCGGCATCGTATTGTCGGTCTCGAACACGTTCCTGTTCCTGGCACCGGCCATCAACCGCGCGGCGCGCCGGTTCTCTGTGCGCCGCTCGGTGCGGCTGGCTTTTCTGGCGGGCGGCGGCCTGATGCTGGCGGCAGCGATGCTGTCGGTCCTGCCCTGGGTCGCGGTGGCACTGTGCCTCGCGGCAAGTTTTTGCTTTGTGACTCTTGATGTGGTCGGCGGGCTGCCCTTTCTGATGTCGGTCAAACCCTCTGAGCGTACCGAAATGGCGGCCGTCTATGCCAGTTTCCGCGATGTATCGGGCATTCTGACGCCCGGGATCGCCTGGCTCATCCTGTTCTTCGCGCCGGTTCCGGGGATCTTTGTCGTGGCGGGTCTCGGCTTTCTTGGCTGCTGGTGGATCGCAGGCGCACTCCATCCGCGGCTGGGAGTGGAACGCCCCTCGCGCGGCGGTGGGGATCAAATTTCTTAAAAGAAATTTGCGCGGTTTTCGCTGCGAAAACCGGGCCCCTGGCCAGCCGCGCGCCTTCGAGGGGCTGATGGAGCCGGGCCATCTCTCTTCGATACCGCAGCAGGCAGTATCGGCTTTTTTTATCTGCCCCTGATCCCCCCGGGCGCGCCTGCTTCTGCAGACGGCGGCTGGCCCCGCCCTTAAAGACGGGGCGGCAGGATGAGGCCTTTGAGCACCTCGGCCGAAGGCATTGGCCTCTTGCCCTCGCGCTGCGCCTCGGTTACCGCCACCGCCCCTTCACCACAGGCGATGGTGAAGCCGGACAGAACCTCGCCGGGTGCCCCCGCACCGGCGTTGATCCGGGACCGCAGCAGTTTCACCCGTTCCGCGCCCACCTGTGTCCAGGCCCCCGGAAAGGGCGAGAGACCACGGATCTGACGGTCGACCTCATAGCAGGGGCGTGTCCAGTCGATCTTTGCTTCGGCCTTGTCGATCTTCGCGGCGTAACTGACGCCCTCTTCGGGCTGGCGCACCGGCACGAGCCCGTCCAGCTGGTCAAGCGCCGCGATCATCGCAGCCGCACCCATCGCGGACAGCCGGTCATGCAGATCGGAGGCCGTCTCCTCCGCGCCGATCCGGGTTTCCTCGCGCAACAGAACCGGGCCGGTATCAAGCCCCGCCTCCATCTGCATGATACAGATGCCGGTCGCCGCATCCCCCGCCATGATCGCGCGCTGAATCGGTGCCGCGCCGCGCCAGCGTGGCAAGAGCGAGGCATGGATGTTCAGACACCCCCGCGCCGGCATGTCCAGCACCGCTTGGGGCAGGATCAGCCCGTAAGCCACCACCACCGCCACATCGGCCTGAAGTGCTGCAAACACGGCCTGATCTTCGGGCGCACGCAGCTTTTCGGGGGTATGGACCGTCAGCCCGAGCGCCTCGGCACGGGCATGGACCGGGGTTTTGCGCAGCTCTTTGCCGCGCCCGGCGGGCCGGGGCGGCTGCGACCAGACGCCGACAATCTCATGGCCCGCATGAAGCGCTTCGAGCACCGGCACCGAAAACTCCGGCGTGCCCATGAAAATCACCCGCATCCGCGTCTCCTCAGCCGCGTTTGCGGATCTTCTCCGCCTTCGCGATCAGCATTTTCCGTTTCAGGGGCGAGAGATGGTCGAAATACATCTTACCCGCCAGATGGTCGATCTGGTGCTGCGCCGATGTCGCCCAGAGATGCACGAAATCACGCTCTTCGATCTCGCCATCTGCATTCAGGAACCTGACCGTCACCGCACGCGGCCGCGTCACCTTAGCCGAAACCCCGGGAAGATTGGGCGAGGCCTCTTCATGGTCGCGCGGCTGCACCGAGGCATGGATCACCTCGGGGTTCGCCATCAGCACCGCCTGGCCGCGCGCTTCGGAACAATCGACCACGGCAAGCCGCAAAGACACCCCGATCTGCACGGCGGCAAGGCCGTAGCCCGGCATCGCCTCCATCGTATCGACCATATCGCGCCAGATGGCGCGGACCTCATCGGTGATCTCTGCCACATCCGCCGCCGGTGCCTTCAGCACCGGGTTCGGGTAGGGCACACAGGCACGAACCGCCATCAGACGTCCACCGACCGCGCGCGTTCGCGCTTCAGTTTCTCCATCTTGCGGGTGATCATCTGGCGCTTCAGCGGCCCGAGATAATCGATGAAGAGCCTGCCGTTCAGATGGTCGATCTCATGCTGGACACAGGTGGCCCAGAGCCCGTCAAAGGTCCGTTCATCGGTTTTGCCATCCAGCCCGGTCCAGCGCACCGTGACCAGTGCCGGGCGCTTCACCTCGGCATATTGATCCGGAATCGAGAGGCAGCCTTCCTCATAGATGTTCTGATCTTCCGAGGACCAGATGACCTCGGGGTTGATCAGCGCCATCGGCTCGGGCGTGCCCTCCTTGATGCAATCCATCACCAGCAGCCGCTTCATCACACCAATCTGCGGCGCGGCAAGGCCAACGCCCGGCGCATCATACATGGTTTCCAGCATGTCATCGGCCAGCCTGCGGATCTCGTCCGAGACCTCGGTCACGGGATCGCAGAGCTTTTTCAGGCGGGGATCGGGATGGATCAGGATGGAGCGCAACATGGGGGGGATTTAGGTCATCCCCGCCCATTCGCGCAAGGGATTCGCGCATATCTGCGTGAGGGTGGGCGCGGACCGCCTGCCCCCGGCTTGATCCGGCCCCCGTCTGCGGCTAGCCATTTCGGGGTATTGTACAGAAAGACGCCCGCATGACCCGCTCCGATTTCGATACGCCCATCAACCGTTTCGGCTCCCATTGCGTGAAATGGGACATGATGGAGACGCTTTACGGCATCCCGCATGACCGGGGTCTCGCGATGTGGGTCGCGGATATGGAGTTCCGCCCGCCAGCCGCCGTGCAGACCGCGCTGCAAAACATGCTCGATCACGGGATTTACGGCTATTTCGGCGATGAACGCCCCTATCTTGAGGCGCTGACCTGGTGGATGGAAACCCGCCATGGCTGGAAGCCCGACCCTTCGCATATTTTCACCACCCATGGCCTGGTGAACGCGGTGGGCCTCTGCCTGCAGGCTTTCACGCAGCCCGGCGACGGCGTCGTTCTGATGACGCCGGTCTATCACGCCTTCGCCCGCACCATCCGCGCCTCGGGGCGTGAGGTGGTGGAATGCGCGCTGAACAACAACGCAGGCCGCTATGAGCTGGATATCGCCGCCTGGGATGCGCAGCTGACCGGGCGCGAGACCATGCTGATCCTCTGCTCACCGCATAACCCCGGCGGAAGGGTCTGGACTGCGGCCGAGCTGCGCGAGATTGCGGATTTCGCGACACGCCATGACCTGATCCTCGTCTCGGATGAGATCCATTTCGACCTGACCTACCCCGGTCAGCGCCATATCGTGATGCCGAATGCCGCGCCCGATGTCAGCGACCGGCTGGTGATGCTGACCGCGACGACCAAGACCTTCAATATCGCGGGCGCCCATATCGGCAATGTCATCATCGCGGATGAGGTCCTGCGGAAGAAGTTCGCAAGCGTCATGGGTGCGATCGGCATTTCTCCCAATAGTTTTGGGATGCATATGGTGACCGCCGCCTGCTCGCCCGAGGGGGCCGCCTGGGTCGATGATCTGATGACCTATCTCGACGGCAACCGGCAGCTGTTTGACGCGGCGGTCAATGCGATCCCCGGGCTGAAATCCATGCCACTGGAGGCCACCTACCTCTCCTGGGTGGATTTTTCCGGCACCGGGCTGAGCAAATCCGAAATGCTGGCGCGGGTCGAGACTCAGGCCGCCATCGCGACCAACCACGGTGACAGCTTCGGCAAGGGCGGCGAGAATTTCATCCGCTTCAATATCGCCGCTCCGCGGGTGCAGATCGAAGAGGCGATCACCCGGCTGCAAGGCGTCTTTGCCGATCTGCAATGAGGCGACTGGCGCGGGTTTTCACGCTCTTCAGCCTCGGCGCGCTGGCGCTGGCGGCCTGGATGCTCTGGCAACCCGCGCCGCGCCCCGTCACACCGCCCGCACCGCTGACCGGCCAGATCGAGCGCATCGTGATCGAAAAAGCCGCAAGGCGAATGGCGCTGATCCAGGACGGGCGCGAGGTCCGCGTCTATCGCATCGCACTTGGGTTCTCACCGACCGGCGATAAGATGCGCGAGGGCGATGGCCGGACACCGGAAGGTGAATTCCGCATCGACCGCCGCAATGAACAATCCGCCTATCACCTCTCACTCGGGCTCGATTACCCGCAGCCTGCCGACCGCGCCCGCGCACGGGCCGGGGGCTATTCGCCCGGCGGTGATATCATGATCCATGGTCAGCCGAATATACTGCCCGATGACACGCTTATCGCAACTGACTGGACCGCAGGCTGCATCGCAATAAGCAATTCGGAAATGCGCGAAATCTGGGCGGCGACGCCTGTTGGAACCATGGTCGAGATCCGGCCGTGATGGCGCCTCTGGTCAGGTGCCGAAGCCTGAAGCGGGAATATTTCAGTCAGGAGGAATGCGATCTTCCTCCTGATCCCAATGCTTCGGGCGTTTGGGGCGCAGACCCCCTTACGCGGACGGCAAATAGCCCGCCGGCCCCTCATCTTCGCGCCAGTAATCAAGTGCCGGGCGATTTGTTACCGGGGTCAGGCGCTTGAAGTCGCAGACCAGTTCGCCATCGACGATTTCCGTGGCAACGATCAGGCACTGAAACACATGGCGCGGGCCGTCATAAATGTCGACCAGTCCCCGCAGCCGCGCCGGCACCAGATCGGCGTCAAGCGAAAAGCCGCCCTGCCAGAACCGCAACACCGGGTAGACCAGCAGATCGCCAAGTTCGACCCGCATCCGCGATTTGCGCCTTTGCTGACGCTTGCGGGCGGCATCGAGATGATCGCGCAACTCCTTGGGCAGATATTCCAGCATGTCCGTCCCCTCCTGAGCCCAGCACAAACCCGAAAGCCCGTGAAATCAAGCCCCTCTCACCATGCCAGCACTTTACCACAAAAAGATGAAGCCTTCGTGGCGACAATGCCGCAGGCCGGGGACGCTCGATGCCCGCTTGCCCGCGGGGCCGATCCGGTTCACTTCCCTGTCAGATGATTCGCAACCACCAGCACGGGGTCCGGCATGGTTTTGGTTCTTGCCATGATTCTCGACGCCACCTTTGGCGAGCCCGCCTGGATCTGGCGCCACCTGCCGCATCCCGCGGTGCTGATGGGCCGGCTGATCGGCCTTGCAGACCGGCGGTTCAACGAAGGCACCGCGCGGCGGCTCAAGGGAGCGCTGGTGATGGCCGCCCTGGTCCTAGGCGCGGGTCTTGCGGGCTGGCTCATCGGCAGGCTGCCATATCACGGCGCGATCGAGACCGTGATCGCCGCCATTCTGATCGCGCAGCGCTCGCTGGTTGATCATGTGCGGGCTGTGGCCGACGGGCTGCGCCGCTCGCTGGACGAGGGTAAGCGGGCGGTTGCGATGATCGTCGGGCGCGACACCAGCGATATGCGCGAGCCTGACGTCGCCCGCGCCGCGATTGAATCGGCGGCCGAGAACCTCTCCGACGGGGTGATTGCGCCGGTTTTCTGGTTCCTTATCGCCGGTCTGCCGGGCATTCTGATCTACAAGATCACAAATACCGCCGATTCGATGATCGGCCATATGACACCGCGCCATCGCGAATTCGGCTGGGCCGCCGCGCGGTTTGATGACCTGCTGAACCTCATCCCCGCGCGGCTGACGTCTTTGTTACTCGCGCTGTCACATGGCTGGCTGGATCCGCGCCCGGTGCTGCGCGATGCGCCGCAGCATCGCAGCCCGAATGCCGGCTGGCCGGAATCCACCCTCGCGCCCATTCTGAATGTCGCACTTTCCGGCCCACGCAGCTATAATGGCGAAATGCGCTGGTATCCCTGGGTCTGGCCCGAGGGCCGCCGCGATGCCGGGCCCGAAGATATAGACGCCGCCTGCCGCGCGCTTTGGCGGGCCTGGGGGCTGATGCTGGCAATTGCCCTCATGGCCGCGCTCGTCTAGCTTCGCGCCCATGCTGAGACCCCTGATCATAGCCGCATTGCTGGCCCCCTTTTCTGCCCGGGCAGAAACTCCGCCCGCCCTCCCCGAGGCCCCAGCATCTGAGGCAACAGCCGCAGTGCCCTGCGGTGGCAGCTTTCCCGGGTTCCTTGCGGGTCTGCGCGATGAAGCCCTGGCCGAGGGTCTTCCTGAGGCGGCCATAGAGGGCTGGCTTGCAGATGCCCGTGCCGAGCCCGAGGTTCTCAGAGCCGATCAGCGTCAGGGTGTGTTTCGCAAACCTTTCCTCGAATTCGCGCAGAGCCTGATCGGCGACAAGCGCCTGCCCGATGCCTTGCTCGCCTGGGACGCGCATCAGCCGCTTTTTGCGAAAGCCGAAAGCACCTATGGCATTCCGCCCGGGGTGATGCTGGCGATCTGGGGGTTTGAAACCGATTTCGGCCGCTTCCAGGGCAATTACAACACCCGCGCCGCGATCCTCACCCTCGCCTGGGATTGCCGGCGCCCCGAGATGTTCCGCCCCCAGGCCTTTGCCGCGATGCAGCTTTTCGCGAATGGCGATCTGCCGCTCGACACGACAGGGGCCTGGGCAGGCGAAATCGGCATGGTGCAGATGCTGCCGAAGGATATTCTGGAACGCGGCATTGACGGCGATGGCGACGGACATGTGCGGTTGAAAACCTCGGTCCCGGATGCGCTGATGTCGGGCGCGAATATGCTGAAACACCACGGCTGGCGCGCGGGCGAGCCCTGGCTGACCGAGGTCGTGCTGCCCGAGACCTTCGACTGGGCGCTGAGCGGGCTGGACAAGGACCTGCCCGTCGCGCAATGGGCGGCGCTTGGCGTGGCGCCCCGGCGCGGCAATACGCTGCCGGCGGAACTTGAGGCCTCGCTTTTGCTGCCTCAGGGTCGCAAGGGCCCGGCTTTCCTGGTCTTTCCGAATTTCCAGGTCCTGCTGGAATGGAACAAAAGCCTGACCTATGTGACCACCGCCGCCTATTTCGCCACCCTGATCGAAGGGGCGGAGCCTGCGCTGAACATCTCGCCCGACCCGCTGCTGCCTGATGAGGATATGAAGGCGCTGCAGGAAAAGCTGCAGGCGCTTGGATATGATGTCGGCAAGATTGACGGGGTGCTCGGCGCAGGCACGCGGCGCGCGATCCAGGCGGAACAACAACGCCTCGGCCTGCCGGCGGATGCCTGGCCGACGCGGGAATTGCTGGATCTCCTGTGAAACAGACCGCCAGCTGGGCGCTGGTTGCCACGGTGAAAGCCCCCGAGGAAAAGATCCTCGCCTTTCTCGCCTGGCATCTGGATCTTGGCGCGGATCGGATCACGCTTTGCTTTGACGATCCTGACGACCCGGCGCTGGCGGCGATCGCAGCGCGGCGCCTTTCGCATGTGCGGCTGGTCGCCTGCGACGCGGGGCACTGGCAGGCGCTTGGCGGGCGACCCGACCGGCATCAGAACCGCCAGGCGAAGAATGCCGGGATGGTCTACCGCGCGTGCGGCAGTGACTGGCTCGGCCATATCGATGTCGACGAATTCATCTGGCCGGTGCGGCCGGTGGCCGAAGTGCTGGGCAGCCTGCCCGCCAAAGAGATTTTGTGCCGGATCGAACCTTTCGAGGCGCTGCATGAACCGGATCTTTCCGATGACATCTATACAGCCCGCGTCTTTCGCGGCGCGCTGAAACCGCGTCATAAGGGGCTGCGCGGGCCGGCTCTGGGTGATTATGCCGAAATCCTGCCCGAAGCGATGCTGTCGCATTCCGCCGGCAAGGTGTTTTTCCGATCAGGCGTGCCGGGGCTGTCGCCGCGGCTCCACGGAGCTTTTATCGGTGGCGAGCGGCTGCCGGGGCCGGAGTTTCACCCCGGGCTGAAGCTTTTGCATTTCCACGCCCAGGACCGGGAGGACTGGCTTTCGGCCCTGCCCTTCCGCCTGACGCGCGGCGCCTATCAATACCGGCCCGAAATGCAGGCCTGGCTGATGGCGGCCAACCCCGGGCAGATCGCGGATTTCTACCAGGTGACCCAGATGCCGGGTCGGGGGACAGATCTTCTGCGCAAGGCCGGGCGTCTGACCGAGGCACGGCTTGACCTGCGCGCCCGGGTCGCGAAACTGCCGGAAAGCGGATCGGAAGGGAGCGGGACATGACCCCGATGGAAAGCCTGATGGCGGCGGTCGGCCATGTGGCCGCTGCGCCGAAAGAAGAGACGGTTGCACGGCAGCTGACCTTCCGCCCCGGGCGCAATCTGCGCGAACATCCGGACAGCCTGACCCTGACCGTTGCGGGCGGCATTCCCGGCGAGCGCTGGTCGAAAGAGCCCTGGCTCCGGCTGGAAAATGGTGCGCCCGATCCCGCGATCCAGGTCTCGATCCTGCCGGCGCGGGTGTATGATCTGGTGCGGCCCGACCCGGAAGCCGTGGTCCATCCGGGCGATCCGGTGGTCGCCGATCTCGACACATCCGAGGCCAATCTGCCGGTCGGCTCCCTGCTTGAGGCGGGGACGGCGGTGCTTCGGGTGTCGGACGTGTTCAATGATGGCTGTGTGAAATGGAAAGTACGCTATGGCGAAGATGCCATGGCCTGGGTGAACCTGCCCGAACATCGCGCGCTCAGGCTGCGCGGGATCCTGTGCTCGATCGAGCGCGACGGGGTTTTGCGCCAGGGGGATGCGATCCGTGTGATCTCACGCGGCTGACCGGGTCTGACGGGGGCCTACATCCCCTCGCCGCGCGCGCGTTGGGCGCGGCGGAAGCTGAGACAGGTCTGGACCATATCTTCAGCCGCTCTGGCCCAGATATCGAGATCGGCAGTGCTCTCTGCCCCCATGCGCAGCCGGGTCTCGCCGCCGGCGAGATCGAGAAAGGCGCCCGGGTTCTGACTGTTCCACTGGGCCAGCGTTTTCGGGTCCAGCCGCACCGGCCAGAGAAGTGTCAGTATCCAGGCCCCGCCTTCCGGATCAGCGCGAAATTCGGGGCCGGTGGCCGAAAGCCGCGCCCAGATCGTGTCGCCATCGGCCTCGATGCCGGGAAAGCCTGCCTTTTCGAGAAGGGACTGCATCAGGCGACAAGAGCCTCGGCTTTGCGCAGATCGACCGAGACCAGCTGGCTGACGCCCTGTTCCTGCATGGTGACCCCGAAAAGCCGGTCCATCCGCGCCATAGTCACCGCATGGTGGGTGATGACGAGGAAGCGGGTCTCGGTGCGGCGGGTCATCTCGTCCATCAGATCGCAGAAGCGGGTGACGTTCGCATCATCAAGCGGCGCGTCGACCTCGTCGAGCACGCAGATCGGCGCCGGGTTGGCCAGAAAGACCCCGAAAATCAGCGCAAGCGCGGTCAGCGTCTGTTCGCCGCCGGAGAGGAGCGACAGCGTCGCAAGGCGCTTGCCCGGCGGCTGGCACATGATTTCGAGCCCGGCTTCCAGCGGATCATCGGATTCGACCAGCACGAGGCGGGCCTCGCCGCCACCGAAAAGATGGGTGAAGAGCATTGAGAAATTGCTGTTGACCTGTTCGAATGCGGTCAGCAGGCGCTCGCGGCCTTCCTTGTTCAGCCCCTGAATTCCGGCGCGGAGCTTGCGGACAGCTTCTTCGAGATCGGTTTTCTCGGTCGCAAGCTGTTGATATTCGGCATCAATCGTCTTCGCATCCTCTTCGGCACGCAGATTGACGGCACCAAGGGCCTCGCGCTGGCGCTTCAGGCGCTGAACGTCCTGGTCGAGGCTATCCGCATCCGGCATCTTCTCGGGATCGGTCTTCAGCGAGGCCAGCAATTCCTGCGGCGTGCGGTCTTCTTCTTCGGCGATACGCTCGGCGGCATGGGCCACGCCTTCGCGGGCGGCATCAAGACGCGCCTCGGCGCGGGCGCGGGTTTCGCGGGCCTCACCGGCAAGGCGCTCGGCGTCGCGTTCGGTGATCTGCGCTTCGCGCAGCGCGGTTTCGGCCGCTATCAATGCGCTGGCGGCCTCGCTGCGGCGGGCTTCGGCCTCAAGGATCGCATCGCTGAGCTCTTCGCGTCTGGCGGCGATTTCCTCGGGGACCTCACTGGCCTCGGCCAGCTCCTCCTCGGCCCCGGCGCGACGCTCGGTCAGCTCCTGGCTGCGCTTGCCGGCGGTCTCAAGCCGGTGGTTCCAGCCGGACAATTCCTTCTGCGCCTCCTGGCGGCGGCGCACCCGCGCCTCGCCCTCGCGGCGCAGTTCGTCATGACCCGAGCGCCGGGTCATCATGGTGATGCGCGCAGCCTCGACCGTCATCCGCGTGGTCTCAACCGCCTCGCGGGCCTGGTCGAGATCGGGCAGACCGGCCATGGCGGTCTCGGCCTCGCGCAGCCGCGCGCGGGCGCCCATAGCGTCATCCTCATAGCGCGCGACCGAGATCCGCGCCGCCTCAAGCCGACCGGTGGCAAGCGTGCGCTCGGCCTCGGATTTCGACAGCGCACGGTCGGCCTCGGCAAGGCGCTGATCGGCAGAACGGCGGGCCTCCCGCGCCATCTGATCGGCGCGGGCCAGGTCCTGGAGCCGGGTCTGCAGCACCTCATGCGCCTGAGCTGCGCCCTCGGCCCGGGCGCTCGCCTCTTCGAGATCCTGTTTCAGCCGTTGCAGCCGGTTCAGTTGCTGCAACCTGAGCGCCGCGGCTGAGGGCGCATCCTCGGCACCCGAACGATAGCCGTCCCACCGCCAGAGATCCCCTTCGAGACTGACGAGACGCTGGCCCGGTTTCAGATCCGCCTGCAGCCGGAACCCGTCTTCAGGGCTGACCACGCCGATCTGGCCCAGACGGCGCGCCAGCACTGCCGGCGCCTCGACGCGCGCGCCCAGAGCCGCCGCTCCCGCCGGCAGCGGCTGCGGTGTGACATAGGGATCAAGCAGGCCCCAGCCGGTGCGCTCTCCCGCCGCGATTTCCGGCGCGCGCAGGTCATCCGACAAAGCCGCTCCAAGCGCCTTTTCATATCCCGGCTCGACCACCAGACGGTCCAGAAGCTGATGCCCGGCCTGGGCCTCACGATCAACGAGCTTTGCCAGAGCCGCGCGTTCGGCGCGCAGGGCATTGGCCTCGCCCTCGGCCCCCGAGCGCGCGGCGCGGGCCTCGGCCTCGCGCGATTGCGCCTCGGCGCGGGCCTCTTCGGCCAGTTCCAGCGCGGCCTCGGTCTGTTCCGTCAGCTCTGCCGCCGCCTCGCGCGCCTCTTCGGCGGCCTCGAAAGCCTCACCGGCCCCGGCCAGGGTTTCTTCGGCCCCCGCCACCGCATCGCGGGCGCGCAGCGCCTCGGCCTCGGCGCGGTCGACCGCAGACCGGCTTTCCTGCACCAGCCGCGTGGCCGACTGATGCCGTGCCGCCAGCCGCGCCGAATCCTCGGTTGCCTCGGACATCAGCGTCTCGCGGTCGGTCAGGATCGCCCCCGCCTCGCGCGCCGCCTCGACCGCCTCGGCAAGGCGTTCGTCATGGCCCTCATGCGCCTTAACGATCTGGTCGATTTCCCATTGCAGCCGCTGGATCACCTCGCCCGCATCGCGGTTCAGCCCCGCCTCGCGCTCGATATCATTGCCAAGCTGGCCGATCCGGCCGCGCAACGTCTCGATCCGGGCCAGCGCCTGTCTCTCCTGATCGCCAAGCGCATCGCGTTGCAACATGAGCCGCTGCAGGATCGCCGCCGCCACCGCCTCTTCTTCGCGCCGCGCGGGCAGACCCTCTTCCGCCGCTTCACGGGCCTTGCTGCCGTCCCGCGCCGCCATCTCGGCACGGCCCTGGGCGATCAGCCGGTCGCGCAGCGCGCCTTCCGCTTCGCCCCGCGCCAGATCCGCCTCACGCCAGCGCCGGTATAAAAGCATCCCTTCCGATTGCCGCAGATCATCGGAAATCTCGCGGTAACGCGCGGCCTGGCGCGCCTGACGGGTCAGAACCGACAGCTGTTGCGCCAGCTGTTCCAGCACGTCATCGACACGGGTCAGGTTCGTCTCGGTCCCCGCCAGCTTCAGCTCCGCCTCATGACGGCGGGCATAAAGACCCGAAATCCCGGCCGCCTCTTCCAGCACCCGGCGCCGCGCTTTCGGCTTCGCATTGATCAGTTCGGAAATCTGGCCCTGCCGCACCAGCGCCGGGCTGTGCGAACCCGTCGAGGCATCGGCAAACAGCATCTGCACATCGCGCGCCCGCACATCCTTCGAATTTGCCTTATAGGCCGAGCCCGCATCGCGGGTGATACGCCGCACGATCTCGATCGTATCGCTGTCATTGAACCCCGAAGGCGCCAGCCGGTCGGCATTGTCGAGAACCAGCGACACTTCGGCAAAGTTGCGTGCGCCCCTGGTCGCCGCGCCGTTGAAGATCACGTCATCCATGCCCGACCCGCGCATCGCGGTCGGGCGGTTCTCGCCCATCACCCAGCGAAGCGCTTCCAGCAAATTGGATTTGCCGCAGCCATTTGGCCCGACCACGCCTGTCAGCCCCTCATGGATCACCAGATCCGTGGGGTCGACAAAGCTTTTGAAACCGTTGAGCCTGAGTTTACTGAAGCGCAAGCCGCGCCCTCACGAGTCGTTGTTCTGTTATGGCCGGACATGCTCGGAATTTGAGCAGGCAAGGTCAATGCGTGTCGCGGCGATAAGCCGGATTTCCCGGGGTTATCCCCATAAAAGACGCGCGCCCGGGCCAAAGCGACAGGGCGATGCGCCGAAACATAGCAGCCCTGCCCATTTCGCCACTGGTTCCCGCCCCCGCAAAATCGCAGCATGGGAGGAGGCTCCTCAACCCCGGAAACAAGATCCATGGTCCCGCCCACCATCATTGCAATCCTCGCAATCCTCGCCTGCCAGCTGACCGGGGAAGTCATCTCCCAGGCCAGCCACCTGCCGATCCCGGGCCCGGTGCTCGGCATGGCGCTGATGCTGTCCGGTCTGATCACCTCCGAGCGGCTGCGCGACGTCATCCGGCCAATGGCGGGGACAATCCTCGGCAATCTGCTTTTGCTCTTCGTGCCGGCAGGTGTGGGGGCGATGCTGCAGCTTGGCAGCCTCGGGGGGAATACATTGCCGCTTTTGCTGGCCATCGTCATCTCGGCGCTGGCGGCGATTGCGGTGGCGGCACTGACCTTCGTGCTGGTGGCGCGGCTGACCGGAGATGTCAGCGGCAAAGAAGACAGCAAGGAGGGCATGCTGTGACCGATATCTGGACCTATCTCGCCCGCGATCCGCTTTTGTGGCTGTCGATGACGGTGGCAGCCTATGCTTTCGGGCTCGTGGTGTTCAATTACACCGGGCGGATGCCGGCCCTCAACCCGGCCATTGTCGCAATGGCGGCACTGTCGCTTGTGCTGCTGGCGACCGGAACCAGTTTCGAGACCTATTTCGAGGGCGCGCAATTCGTCCATTTCCTGCTGGGCCCGGCGACGGTCTGCCTTGCCCTGCCGCTTTACGATAATCTCGCGCGGGTGCGCCGCGCCGCGCTGCCGATCCTGACCGCATTGCTGGCGGGTTCGGTCACCGCGATCCTGACCGCGCTGCTGATTGCCCATGCTTTCGGCGTCGGGCCAGAGCTACTTGCAGCCCTGGCGCCGAAATCCGCGACCGCCGCCGTGGCGCTTGGCATCGCCGAACAAAGCGGCGGCTCTCCCACCCAGGCAGCGCTGATGGTCTTCCTGACCGGGCTTTGCGGCGCGGCCTGTGCGACCCCCCTGCTGAATGCCCTGCGGATCCGCGACTGGCGCGCACGCGGCTTTGCCACCGGCCTCGCGGCGCATGGGTTCGGCACGGCGCGCGCCTTCCATGTCAACCCGACCGCCGGGGCCTTTGCCGGGCTCGGCATGGGGCTGAACGCGCTGATGACCGCGATCCTCGCCCCGCTCCTTTTGCGCCTTTTCGTCTGATCCCTGTTCCGGAGACCGATATGACCAGCCTCACCCTTCTCGGCATTGCCGGAGCCCTCCGCCAGGGATCGACCAACCGGATGCTGCTGCGCGAGGCCCGCGCGGCCTTCGGCCCGGCCCGCCAGCTCGAGGCCGACCTGAATCTGCCCCTTTATGACGGCGATCTCGAAAGCACTCAGGGCTACCCCGCCGGTGTCACCCGGCTTTACGACCAGATCGCCGAAGCGGATGCGGTGGTGATCTCGACGCCGGAATATAACAAGGCCCCGCCGGGAGTGCTGAAAAACGCCCTCGACTGGGTCAGCCGGATCAAAGGCAATCCCTGGGAAGACAAGCCCGTCGCCATCATTTCCGCCGCCGGTGGCCGGGGCGGCGGCGACCGGTCGCAATTCGCGCTGCGCCTGATGCTGACCCCGTTCCAGCCGCGCCTCCTGACTGGCCCCGAACTTCTCGTCGCAGACAGTTCGAACGCTTTCGACGAAGAAGGCCATCTCAAAGACCCGCGCTACCGGAAAGTCCTCGACCAGCTGATGGCCAAACTTCGCGCCGCCGCCAGCTGATTTCATCTGTCCTGAAATATCCTCGGGGGGAGGAAGCGGCCAAAGCCGCTTCCCGGGGGGCAGACAGCCCCCCGCCTGACAGCAGACCCAGATCCCGGCTCAGCCCGTCCGCGCGAATGTATCCGCCCTGGACAGCGCCCAGGCCTCGGCAAAAGCCGGGACCGCGCGCGGATCGGCCAGCAATTGCCCCGGCTCCAGCTGGTCGTAAAGCTCGGCAAAGGACCGCACCCGATCCGCATCGGCGCGCCGCAGGAAATGATGCGGCCGCAGTTCCGACGGATGCGACAGCCCCGCCGCACCGACCAGTTCCGCCAGCGCATGCAATGTGCCGCGCTGGAACGAGGTCACCCGCGCCGCCTTATCCGGCACCACAATCGCCCGCGCCCGCGCCGGATCCTGGGTTGCCACTCCGGTCGGGCAGGCGCCGGTATGGCAGCTCTGGGCCTGGATACAGCCGACCGCAAACATGAAGCCCCGCGCCGCATTGCACCAGTCGGCCCCCAGCGCCATCACCCGCGCCATATCAAAGGCCGAGACGATCTTGCCGCTCGCGCCCAGCCGCACCCGATCCCTCAGCCCCACGCCCAAAAGCGCATTATGGGCAAAGCTCAGCCCGTCGCGCAAAGGCGTCCCGATATGGTCCATGAATTCCATCGGAGCCGCACCCGTGCCGCCCTCTTTGCCGTCGATCACGATGAAATCGGGGGCAATCCCGGTTTCCAGCATCGCTTTGCAGATCGCCATGAATTCCCAGCGATGCCCGATACAAAGCTTGAACCCTGCCGGTTTCCCCCCCGACAGCTCCCGCATCCTCGCGATGAATTCCAGCAGCCCCACCGGTGTCGAAAAGGCCGAATGCGAGGGCGGCGAGATACAATCCTGCCCCATCGGAATATGACGGATCGCCGCGATTTCGGGGGTGATTTTCGCGGCCGGCAACATGCCGCCATGACCGGGCTTGGCGCCCTGGCTCAGCTTCAGCTCGACCATCCGGATCTGCGGATCCGATGCCCCTTCGGCAAAGCGGACCGGATCGAATGTACCATCGCCGCCGCGCGCCCCGAAATAACCGGAGCCAAGCTCCCACACGAGATCGCCGCCGTTTTCGCGGTGATAGGGCGAGACACCCCCCTCGCCGGTATCATGGTAAAACCCGCCTGCTTTCGCACCCCTGTTCAGCGCGAGGATCGCATTTGACGACAAAGAGCCATAGCTCATCGCCGAGATGTTCAGCAGGCTCGCCGAATATGGTTTTGCACAGCTGCCGCCAATCAGAACCCGCAATTCCTCATGCGTGACCGGTGGCTTTGGCGCCACCGAATGATGCAGCCATTCATATTGTTCTTTATAAACATCGTATTGCGTGCCGAAGGGCCGGGTCTCCAGCTCTTTCTTGGCGCGCTGGTAGACGATGGCGCGCTTGTCGCGGGCAAAGGGCGTGCCGTCCTTGTCATCTTCAAAGAAATACTGCCGGATCTCGGGGCGGATGCCCTCGAACAAAAAGCGCAGCCGCGCCGCGACAGGATAATTGCGCAAAACCGCATGCCGCTTTTGCGTGATATCACGCAGCCCGAGCAGCGCGAGGGTCAGCGCCACACCCGCCAGAGCCAGAAACACCCAGCGCCAGGACGGGACCAGAAATGACAGCCCGACAAGCGGCAGGAAAAGGATCGCGGGCCAGGTCAGCAGGGCATAACGAACCTGAAACAGGGCTGGACTGGCGTTCATCGCTGGCTCCGAAAGCGTAACTGCCGCAGCATTAGCCACGGATTTTGACATAGAGTTAACAGAACAATTGTGCGGTCCCGTTTCAGAACGGAACCGGGGCGGCGAAATCCATCCAGGCGCCGGTGGCCGGATGGTGCAGGCCCAGCGTTTCCGCATGCAGCATCAGGCGCGGGGCCTCGCGGGCGGGGCCGACAGCATAGATCGGGTCGCCGAGGATCGGATGACCCAGTTCCAGCATATGCACCCTGAGCTGATGGCTGCGCCCGGTCCGGGGCCAGAGCCGCATCCGCGTCTCGCCGGGGGCGCGGGCAACCACTTCCCAATCGGTCTGGGCGGGGCGGCCGTCAGCGTGATTGACCATCTGGCGCGGACGGTTCGGCCAATCAGCCGAGAGCGGCAGGTCGATATGGCCTGCCTCACCGTCAACATCGCCATAAACCCTTGCGATATATGACTTCTTCGCACGGCGCTTTTCGAATTCCTGGCCCAGAAACCCCTGGGCGATCTTGGTGCGCGCGAAGATCATCACGCCCGATGTATCGCAGTCCAGCCGGTGCACCAGCAGCGCATCCCAGTATTCCGCCTGCAGCCGCGAGACGAGGCAATCCTCGCGCCCGGCAAGCTTGCCGGGCACCGATAAAAGCCCCGCAGGCTTATCGACGACCAGGATCTGCCGGTCCTCATAAAGAACCGACAGCGCCACATCCGGCGGGTCATAAACAAAATCGGGAAGGGCGGAGGCGGTCACAGGATCTCGTGCCCCGCCGCGCGCAGGGCCCCGGCCAGGTGGCGGATATGGGCGGGACCGACCTCGCAGCAGCCGCCGACGATGGTGGCGCCCTGGCCGATCCAGTCCAGCACGAAGGCGGTGTATTTCTCCGGGCTCAGATCGTGACGATGGGTCAGTTCCTTCACCGTCGGCGCATTCTTCAGGAAGTTGCCGGAAATATGCGTAAAGCCGTTGGCATAGGCGCCAAAGGGCAGACCAAAACCCCGGATCACATCCATCGCCGCCCCCATTGCCTCGGGGATCGAACAATTCGCCAGTACCGCAGCCGGACGGTATTTCGCGACCAGCACCGCCAGATCCGCCACTGCCTCGCCCGAGCGCAGTTTCGCCCCGTCATGATCGTCGACCGAAACCGAGAGCCAGACCGGGATCCCGCCCTCTGCCGCCCCGGCCAAAGCACCTTCGGCGAGGCCCAACGAGGAGATCGTCTCCAGCAGGATCACATCACAATAGGGCGCCAGCAGCCGCACCTTTTCCGCATAAGCAGCGCGCGAGTCCGCCACCGGCGGCGTCAGATCGGGGCGGTAGCTGGCGCCAAGCGGCCCCATTGACCCCGCGATAATGCCGCGCCCGGCCTCGGCGCGGGCCTCATGCGCTTCGGACAAAGCGCGGGCATGAAGCGCCTGGAACCAGGGCTCCAGCCCGAACCCCTGCAGCCGGTCGCGCAACACGGAATAGGTATTGGTGGTCGCAACCGATGCCCCGGCCGCAAAGTAATCGGCATGGATCGCCTTCACGAGGCCAGGATGGTCGATCATCACCCGCGTCGCCCAGAGCGGCGTCGGCTCGTCCCCGGAACGCGCGATCAGCTCCTGGCCCATACCGCCATCAAGCAGCGTGATCTTTGCCATTGCCTCAGGCCTCCTCTTCCCAGCCCTGCCATTGCGGCAGATTGTCGTCGGGCGTATAATAATCCCCCGCCTCGGCCATGAAAATATGCCCGGTCAACCGGCCCCCGGTGGGGCGGTCAAAGGCGCCGGCCTCCATCGAAAAGCTGCCATCTTTGGCGCGAAACCACAAAGAAGAGCCGCATTTCGGGCAGAAGCCACGCCGCCCGCCGCCCGGGGTCGCATATTCGCAGGTCTCGCGCGCGGTCCAGGTTACGCTGTCTTCTTCGGTCCAGAAACTGGCAGAGTAGTGGCCCGAAAGCTTGCGGCACTGGCCGCAATGGCAGGCGCCGACATCCCCCATCGGGCCTGCAACACTGAAGGTGTTCGCGCCGCAAAGACAGGCGCCGTGCAAATCCTCTGCCGGCTGCGGGGCGCAGGGCGGGCCCTCCGGCTCGTAATAATCGCCGCGATCTTCCTTATGGATATGGGCGATGGTCTTCAACCCGGTCGGCCCGTCAAGCGCCCCGGCAGCAAAGGAGATCCGCGCTTCCCCCGTCGGTTTCCAGAACAGGCTGGCGCCGCAATCCCGACAGAATCCGCGCTCTGCCGAAGGCGAGGAGCGATACCAGTCCAGCCCGCGGTCTTCGATCAGGTGAAAGCGTTCCAGCGGCACCGAGCTTGCCGACCAGTAATGGCCCGAAACCTTGCGGCACTGGCTGCAATGGCAGGCAACCACCCCGCGCAGCGGAGGATCGGCCTCGAACACCACAGAACCGCAATGGCAGGACCCACGCATTATTCTGCCCTTTCAAAAACTTGCGCCAGAAGCGGGATCAGCCAGTCTTCATCAGCCTGCGTAAAGGCCGCTGGCGTGTTGCTGTCGAGATCAAGCACCCCAAGAAGTCGCCCGGCCCCGTTCCGAACCGGGATCACCAGTTCAGACCGCGTCGAGGAGGCGCAGGCTATGTGATCGGGGAAGGCATCGACATCGGGAACATTCTGCACCTCGCCCGTGCGCGCCGCAGCCCCGCAAACGCCGCGCGAAAACGGGATCACAAGACAGCCATGACCGCCCTGATAGGGGCCGATCTTCAACAGCTCCGGCCCGGTCACGCGGTAGAAACCGGTCCAGTCCGACAGCGGATGGCGGGCATGGATCTCGCAGGCCAGCGTCGCCATCAGCGCCACGCTGTCTGTCTCGCCATGGGTCAGTGCAAGAATGTCTTTCGTCGCGGTCTCGTAATCCATCTCAATACCCCAAAGCGCAGCCATCTTTGCGCGGATCCGATCCGCCGGTCAGCACACCATCTTCGCCAATCACAATGGCCTGAGCACCGCCCAACGGGTGTTCAGGCGCGACGATCTTATGGCCCAGTTCCGCCAGCCGCGCGCGGGTGGCGTCGGAATAGCCGCGCTCGACCTCCAGCCCGTCCGGCCCTGCAAAAAGGCGCGGCGCGTCGATCGCCTGCTGCAGCTCCATTCCGTAATCTCTGAGATTGGTGATGAGGCGGGCATGGCCGGTTGGCTGATAGGCGCCCCCCATCACACCAAAAGGCATGGTCACACGCCCCTCGCGGCGCAGCATGCCGGGGATGATCGTATGCATCGGCCGCTTGCCCGGCCCGGCCTCGTTCGGATGACCCGGGGTCAGGCTGAAACCCGCGCCGCGGTTCTGAAAGTTGATGCCGAATTTCCGCGAGGCAAGGCCCGCGCCAAACCCCCAGAAAATCGAGTAGATCAGCGAGATCGCCATCCTGTCGCGATCCACCACCGAGAGGCAGATCGTGTCGCGATGCACCGCTTCGGACAGGCGCGCAGGGTCGGCCATGGCGCGGTTCGGGTCGATCAGCCCGGCCAGACGCGCGGCAGCATCATCGTCGAGGAAAGTGGCAAGCCGCGCCGGATCCATATGCGCGGGATCGGCGATAAAGCGGTTCCTTGCATCATAGGCGAGCTTGGCCGCCTCGGTCTCGATATGCGCGCGCGCGGGTCCCAGCGGGTCCATTGCGGCGAGGTCGAAATGCGACAGGATCTTCAGAAGCAGAATCGCCGTCGCACCCTGGCCATTGGGCGGATGTTCGAGCAATTCAATGCCGGAATACTGGCCTGCGACCGGCTCCCCCCAGGTTGCACTGGTTGCGGCAAGGTCTGCCTCGGTATGGCTGCCGCCAAGCGCGTTCAACGAGGCGATCATATCCTCTGCGACCTCGCCCTCATAGAACCCGGCGCGGCCTTCGCGGGCGATGCGGCGCATGACCTCGGCCTGGCCGGGGGCGCGGAAGATCTGGCCGGGGCGCGGGGCGCGGCCATCAATGCTGTAGAATTTCAGCGCATCGCCCCGGAGGATATTGATATCATCGGCCCAGTCAAACGCGGCGCGGGCCGCGACAGGGATACCGTCTTCTGCGTAACCAATTGCAGGAGCGAGGATTTCTTCCAGAGACAGGCGGCCATGCGCGGCATGCAGCCGGCAAAGCGCATCGACGCCGCCCGGCAGCGTGACCGGCTCGATTCCATGGGTCGGGACGGTGTCATGCCCTGCTGCGCGCAACTTTTCGGCGGAATATCCCGCCGGCGCGCGGCCCGATCCGTTCAATGCCAGCACGTCTTCCTGACCGGCAGGCTTGAGCAGGATGAACGCATCGCCGCCAAGGCCGCACATCTGCGGCTCGGCGATGTTTTGTACCATGGCTGCCGCAATGGCAGCATCGACCGCATTGCCGCCGGCCTGCAGGACTGCAATGGCGGTTTGCGAGGCCAGCGGATGCGATGTCGCCGCCATGCCGTTCAAAGCCATGACTTCCGAGCGGCCGGGTGTTTCAAAATCGCGCATAGTCCCCCTCGTAACCTCCTGTCAGCCTGGTGGCTCCGGCGTCCCGGGCTTTCTGGCCCTGTTTCCGGATTTATGGCTGACGGCACGGTGCCACAGCGATCCCGCCGGGGCCAGAGCAGAGGCCGCACACAGCAAGTTCGGAGCCGAATTTAGGGGAGGGTTGCGGCAAAGCCAATCCGCTGAAACAGCCGGATTGCGGGGGATGCAAGCGGCCACGGCGGGGGAACAGAGTAAGTGGCGAGCCGCATGAGAAGATTGAACCCCGGTGCCGGAACTGGGTGGGGGCTGTTGATCCCGGCACCAGGGTGAAGCCTTATGCAGCTACACCTCAATCTATGGGTGCAGGACCTGGCAGTTTTAGGGGGAAATTGCGGCCAAACCGCGTCATTTCCACCCAGGCTAAAACAATACCCCGGCAAAACACCTATTGTTCGCAGCCCACGGTGGTATCCAGACGGTTACTTCTGCCTCGCCTGGCATATGCCACGTCGCTGATAATGGCGCGAATCAAGAACCAGTCGAAGCCCGGTCCGGCGCGCACCGAAGCCGAAGATGATTGCAGCAGGTTATGGCAGCCGCTTGTAACAATGGCCCGATCTCAGGGGAACAGGGCAGGAGACCCTCAGAGCCGGCTGCTCCTGCCGGATCGGACCCGGTTCAGTTCAGCTGGAACTGCAACGGATAGCGCCCATCCTCGAAATCGCCGAACAGATCGCAGAGATCAGGATGGCCCACCGGCTCGCCGGTATCATCCGGAATCAGGTTCTGTTCCGAGACATAGGCAACGTAATAGCTCTGATCATTCTCGGCGAGGAGATGATAGAACGGCTGGTCCTTATCAGGCCGGCTTTCCTCAGGAATATTCTCATACCATTCATCGGTATTGGAGAACATCGCGTCCACGTCGAAAACCACACCGCGAAAGGTGTGTTTGCGGTGCATCAGCACCTGTCCGATATGATATTTGGCGTGTGTCTTAAGCATCAGTCACAGTCCCCCAAAAAGTTCCTAACGCCGGGAGCGCGCCCTTGTCCACCAGTGAGACCGAATCAAAGGGAAACAGTCTGTGGAATGTATCCTCACAGTTCGCTTTAAACGCGCACGTTTTTTGCTCGCGCAGAACTGAACAGAGGCCCCTGCCAACCGGTTTCCACCTGTTGCGGCTTGCGCTATAGTCGCAAAAAACAAGATGCACGAGGGGCAAATGAGCAGGTTTCTCCGTGCGGCGCTGTTGCTTTTGTTGCTGGCCTCCTGCGGGGGCGGAAAAGCGAGCTTCACGGCGCCACGCGAACTCGACAATGCTTGCGCGATCATCCGCGAGCGGCCGCAATATATGCGGGCCATGCAGGCTACCGAACGGAAATGGGGCATTCCCGTCCATGTGCAGATGGCCTCGATCCACCAGGAATCGAAGTTCATCGGCAATGCGCAGACGCCGCATCGCTGGGCGCTCGGGGTGATTCCGATGGGGCGGCAAAGCACGGCCTATGGCTACAGCCAGGCGCTCAACGGCACCTGGGAGGAATATCTCAAAGACCAGGGCGGGCGGCGCAAACGCGACGATATCCGCGACGCGACCGATTTCATGGGCTGGTATATGGACGGCTCGGCCCGCCGGCTTGGCATTCCCAAAACCGATGCCGAGAACCAGTATCTCGCCTATCACGAGGGCCGCGCCGGCTATTCCCGGCAAAGCTATCTGGCCAAGCCCTGGCTGGTTGAAGTGGCCAGAAAGGTTGGCACTCGTGCGGAAATGTATCGCTCCCAGCTGGCGGATTGCCGCCGCTGAACCCGGGACCCGGGTCAGACACCGGGCTGGAGCAAGGCAAAAACACGAAAAGGCGGGCCATTGCCCGCCTTTTTCCATTCTGTAGCCGGCACCGCTGCGATAGGCGGATCAGCCCTTGCGCTTGCTCATTTCGACCGGGATCGAGAAGAGGCTGTCGCCAAGCCTGCCGCCCTTCTTCATCTCGCCAAGGATCACGGTGGTCTGCTGCCCGAGATCATCGGTGATCACCCATTGCCGCAGCTCGGTCGGGCCGCCGGTAAAGACCAGCTCGATCGTGCCATATTCCGGATGTTCCGGGTCCTGCGCGGTCACCCTGGTTGAGGTTCCGTCCTCCTTATGACCGATCACCGTCCGCGCCTTTCCCAGATCGATATTCTGCGCGAGGATAAGGTTCAGCGGCGTGCGGCGCAGCGGGTATTGCTCGGGCGCGGAGTTCGATTTGCCGTCAAAGATCGCGACATTGCCGCCGCTGGCAAGCACCAGCGACCGGTCGGGCGGCGCATATTGAAAGCGCACACGGCCGGGGCGACGGATGAACAGCTTGCCCGTCGAGACAGAGCCGTCGCCGTTGATCTGGGTGAAATCCGTCTCAACCGTGGACAGGTCGTTCAGGTATTTCGACAGCGTGTTGAGGGAGATCTTGTCCGCAAGTGCGGGCCGACCGGCCATCACGACAGGCAGAGCAAGGGCGAGCGGGGCGAGAAATGCGGTGCGACGATCCATGACAACAGTATAACCGCCCGCCCGGCTTGCGGAAATCCCTCTGCAACAATACTCGCGGCTTTGTGCCGGGGCTGTGAGCGGCGCGGCCTGAGAGAGGCATCGCGCCTTACCGGAACGGCAGCGCCTGCATCACATTGCGCTGGCAGATAGCGTGGCGTGAGCAGCCGGCGGAAATGCGCCGTCCGACCGGTCTCCGACCTGTGCCGCCCGATCCTGGATCACCGATACCTGGCCCGGGCGGCGGGCCAGCACCGGCACGCCGCTCAGCGGCAGCGGCGACGCGTCCTTTTCCCAATGCAAAATGCAGCCTTATCTGGCGGTCGGAAGGCCACCGCGGCGCAGGAACCGGACTTGATCCGCACTTTTCGCGATAATTCCGGGCACTCAGTGCTTTATCAAAACCGGCGATCTTACGCCCTGATGCGACATATGGCGTAAAACCACACTTGACCTTGCTCAAGTCTCTGACAGAAATCGCGACTGTAAACCGGGCGCCAGGCCGGCGCGGATGATGGGGCGGCATCGGGCCTGCCTCAGCAGATCGCAGCGGCCGCCGCATATAACAAACCGGGCATGACCAACCAGGAGTCCTCCGCATGAAAGCCGCCGCCGTCACCGCCTCCTATAAACGCTGGGCGCCGGTCTATGATTCCGTCTTTGGGAAGCTGCTGCATGAGGGCCGCAACCGCGCCGCCGCCCATGCCACAGCACGCGGTGGCGACGTGCTGGAGGTCGGGGTCGGCACCGGTCTCGCCCTGCCGCTTTACGGGCCGGGGGTCACAATCACCGGCATTGATTTTTCCGCCGAAATGCTCGCCCGCGCCGAAAGCAGGGTCGCAGAGCGTGGGCTGAGAAATGTCACGCTGCGGCAGATGGATGCTCAGGCGCTCGACTTCCCGGACGCGAGTTTCGATACGGTGTCGGCGATGCATGTGCTCTCGGTCGTGCCGGATCCCGAACGCGCTTTGTCAGAAATCGCCCGCGTCTGCCGTCCCGGCGCGCATGTGCTGATCACCAATCATTTTGCCGCCGAAAAAGGCGCGCTGAAAGTCGCCGAACGTCTGATCCAGCCGCTGCAGCATCATCTGGGCTGGCAGGCCGATTTCCCGATTGCCCGGGTGCTGGGGGATGCGCGCCTGAAACTGGTGGAACGCCGGCCGCTGCCGCCTATGGGTGTCATGACCTGGCTGGTGCTGGAGCGGGTGTGAGGCAGCCCCCCCGGGGGAGAAGGGGGGCCGCCCGGGCCGTCAGCTCACGACCAGGTAAGCGGCCGGATCCGCCGAAGTGGCGAATTCTTCCATCCTGCTGATCAGCCCATCGGTGACGGTGTAAACCTGCACCCATTTATTGGACAATTTTCCCTCGATCCCGTCCATGACATAGCTCTCCTCGCCCAGAACCACGACCTGGTCGCCCTGTTCGATAAAGGTCAGCGGGCGGAAATAGTCGATCTTCATCGCCGCAAAGCTGGTGCCGAAGAATTTGGCAGCGCCGCCTTTGCCCTCGAACCGGACCGAGGGCATTTTCTGCGATCCGTGATGGATCCAGAGCGTTTCCTGCGACACGGTGGCAAGGGCGCCGTCCAGGTCTTTCGCGTTGAAGGCGGTGAACATCCGGTCAACGACGGCGCGTGCTTTGGTCTGGGTCATGGCTTCCTCTGTCCTGTCAAACTGGAAACGGGGGGGTGGATCGGGAGCAGGCCCCCGATCCGGAAAACTGGTCACTCGTTACGGCACTGACTGGTCGGGGCGGGCGTCAGGCAAAGACCGATGCAAGCATCTGATCCAACGATTTCGGCGCCCGTCCCAAAAGGATCTCGAGATCGCGCGACGCGATGTCATACTGGCCATCGCGGATATCCCTGACCGTGCCCAGCGTCAGCCAGATCACGAAATCGGGCATGCCGGCGGCGCGCATCCCGACGGCCAGCGCCTCTTCCGGGATGTCCTGATAACCGATTGCACGGCCAGTCAGCCGCTGCAGGCCCGCTGCGATATCGGCATAGCTCCAGGCATCGCTGCCGGTGATGTTATAGGTCTTGCCCTCATGCCCCTCGCCCAGCAGAAGGTTCGCCGCCGCCTCGCCCATCTCGGCACGCAAAGCATAGGGCACCCGGCCCGCGCCGCCCGGCAGCGAAAGGCCATCGGTCAGCGCCTTTGGCCCGGCGATCTGCGCAATCGCCTCGGCATACATGCCGTTGCGCAGAAAGGTCCATTGCATCCCCGAGGTGCGGATCCGGTCCTCGGTCTCGAAATGGCTGGCCATCAGGTCGCGCACAGCCGAGGTCGCGATGTCACGGATCGCAAGACCGGTATAGACGATGTGACGGATCCCCGCGGCCCTTGCCGCATCGACGACACGGCTCTGCTGCGCGCCACGATCCTGCGACATGGTCGAAATGAACAGAAAGCGACTGATCCCGGCAAAGGCCGGCCCGAGGCTTTCAGGACTGTCGAAATCCCCCAGGCGCACCTCAATCCCCTGGTCGGCATAGATTTTTGCCTTTTCCGGATCGCGTGCCAGAACAGCGAACTGCCCCTTCGCCTCGCGGCGCAGCAGCTGGGCCACAACTTCTTTACCAAGCTGGCCGGTTGAACCGCCGATCAGGATCATGACACACTCCCTTTGCTGCCCCGCCGGTATAGGGGCCGCAAAAGGTCAAAGAACTATCAACTTGTATAGTGTTGTGCGGCGCATGTGAGGAGCCACGGGATGAACAGGATGATCCACCAGATGGAGCTGGAGCCGGAAGATAACGAGCTCTGCAAGAAGGCCTTTGTGATGGCGATCCGCGACGCCCTGAATGTGGTGAGCGGCAAGTGGAAACTGGCGATCATCTGCACCTTGCTGAGCGGCCCCAAAGGGTTCGCCGATATCGAGCGGCTGCTGGCGACGATCTCGCCCCGGATGCTCGCGCGCGAACTGCGCGAACTCGAGGTCAATGGCGCGATCACGCGGCCTGATCCCGCGCAGCACGGTCAGGCCAGACAGGGTGTGGCGCAAGCCGGCAGAGGCGGCAGATATCAGCTGACCCCCTCGGGCAAGGCACTGGAGAAGGTGGTGTTCATGCTGGCGGACTGGGGCAAGGAACACCGGGCATTGTCAGCCAGCACCCAGGCCACTGATCACGGGGCTTAACACTGCGCGCGTTTTACTGAGACAGGCGACCCCGTGAAAAAATCAGAACGCCGCGCAGGGTTGCGCGGCGCTCTGATCCGGATGGCCCGGGGCCCGTGTCTCAACGGCCAGGTCTCAGAGTTCAGGTCTCGGGGATCAGGATCTCGCGCTTGCCGACATGGTTTGCCGGGGTCACAACGCTGTTCTCTTCCATCTGCTCGACCAGACGCGCGGCCTTATTATAGCCGATGCCCAGTTTGCGCTGGATGTAAGAGGTCGAGCACTTGCGGTCCCGCGCGACAATCGCCACCGCCTGATCGTAAAGCGCATCCTCGCCATCGGTATTGCCACCAAGGCCCAGCACCTGGTCGATGTCAGACGCGCTGTCCTCATCCGGACCTTCCACCACGCCCGACATATAAGACGGCGGGCCAAAGCTCTTGAGGTGGTTAACGATTTCCTCGACTTCCTCATCCGAGACGAAAGGCCCGTGGATCCGCGAGATGCGCTGGCCATTGCCCATGTAAAGCATGTCGCCCTGGCCCAGCAGCTGTTCGGCCCCCATCTCACCAAGGATCGTGCGGCTGTCGATTTTCGACGTCACCTGGAAGGAGATCCGGGTCGGGAAGTTCGCCTTGATCGTGCCGGTGATAACGTCAACCGAAGGCCGCTGCGTCGCCATGATCAGGTGGATACCAGAGGCCCGCGCCATCTGCGCCAGACGCTGGATGCAGGCTTCGATCTCTTTGCCCGCCACCATCATCAGGTCGGCCATCTCATCTACCACAACCACGATATAGGGGAAGGGCTGCGGCGCGAATTCATCGGTCTCGAAGACCGGATCGCCGGTCTCGTCGTCAAAGCCGGTCTGGATGGTGCGCTTGAACATCTCGCCTTTGGCCAGCGCCTCACGGACGCGGCCATTATAGCCCTCGATGTTGCGCACGCCCATTTTCGACATGCGGCGATAGCGTTCTTCCATCTCGCCCACGACCCATTTCAGCGCGACGACCGCCTTTTTCGGATCGGTCACGACAGGGCTGAGCAGATGCGGGATGCCGTCATAGACCGACAGTTCCAGCATCTTCGGGTCGATCATGATCAGCCGGCATTCATCCGGCGTCAGCTTGTAGAG